>JAYWEP010000100.1:0-51557 GCA_043779205.1 Chthoniobacter sp.
CCGCCGATGCGGGTGAAGGCGTGCTCCTCGACGAAGCGCAGCAGCTTCGCCTGAATCGCGGGCGAGATGTCGGCGATTTCATCGAGGAAAAGCGTGCCGCCCTGCGCGCGCTCGATGTGCCCGGCGCGCGCCGCGCCCGCGCCGGTGAAGGAGTTTTTTTCGTGCCCGAAAAGCTCGCTCTCGAGCAGCGTCTCCGGCAGCGCGCTGCAATGCAGCGTGACGAATGGCGCATCGCGCCGCGCGCTGTTCGCATGGATGACGCGCGCGGTCAGCGTCTTGCCCGTGCCGGTCGGGCCGGTGATGAGCACGGGCGCGTCGGTGGCGCAGGCGTGGGCGATTTCCACAAACGTCCGCTGCATCGCCGGGGCCGCGCCGACGAGCAGGGCGAGGGCATCGCGCGGCGGGGCGGGCGCGGGCGGCGCGGCGCTGAGGAGCTGGCGGAGCGTCTCCTGCACTTCGTGCAAATCGAGGGGCTTCACGAGATAGGCCGCCGCACCGAGTTTTTTGGCGGCGACGGCGTTGTCGAGATTGGCGTGGGCGGTGATGATGAGCGCGGGCAGGTCGGGCGTGCGGGCGCGCATGTGCTCCAGCACTTTGAGGCCGCTCATGTCGGGCAGGCCGATGTCGAGCACGGCGAGGGCGAATTCGCCGCGCGCGAGTTCATCCAGCCCGCGCTGGCCGGAGGAGCAGAGCACGGCCTCGCGCCCGAGCCGGCGGGTGACGGCGGCGAGCGCGGCGGCGAGCGCGTGTTCGTCTTCGATGATGAGGAGGGGCTTCATGGGGAAATTCGAAATCCGAATATCGAAATCCGAAACAAATCCGAAAGGCGTGAAATGGGGAAAACGGAACCTGTCGGACGATGCGCGCACCAAATGTTTTTCGACTTACACACTTTTGAGATTTGTTTCGGATTTCGATATTCGGATTTCGAATTTTTCCACCAGCAGCGGCAACTGCACCGTCACCACCGCGCCGCCATCCGGCCCATTGCCCACGAGCAGCGCGCCGCGATGCGCTTTGAGAATCTCGGCGGTCACGCTGAGGCCGATGCCCATGCCGCCTTCCTTCTCGGAATAAAACAGCTCGGCGTGCTGCGCGAGCGCTTTGGGCGAAAAGCCCGCGCCGGTGTCGCGGAAGACGAGGCGCACGCTGTCGCCGCGCCAGCCGGTGATGGTCAGCGCGCCGCCGCCGGGCATGGCCTGGATGGCGTTCATGGCGATGTTGCCGATGGCCTGCGAAAGACGGCGCGAATCCACGTCCGCGCGCAGGCCGGGCGGGAGATCGTTCGCGATTTCCACGCGCGCGTGCGCCGCCTGCGGGCCGAGCGCGCGGACGACGCCGGCGACGATTTCGCCGAGGTCGGCGGGCGCGGTTTGCGGCGGCGCGGGGCGCGCGAGGAACATCCATTGATTGACCAGCCCCTCAATCTTCGCGGTCTCGCCGAGCAGCACCGGCAGCGAGTCCCGCAGCGCCGCGGCCTGCTCGCCGTCCGCGGCGGAGTCGATGAGCTGGGCGTGCATGCGGATGGCGGAAAGCGGATTGTGAATCTCGTGCGCGAGCCCGGTGGCCATGCGCCCGAGGATCGCGAGGCGCTCGGCCTGCTCGCGGCGCGCGCGCTCGGCGCCGAGTTGCGCGCGGGCTTCGAGATAGGCGCGCGCGACCTGGCCGATTTCGTCGTGGCGCTCGGCGCCGGGGAGCGAGGCTTCGGCATCGCTCTGGATGTGCGGCAGTCGCTGCGCGAGCAGGCGCAGCGGGCGCACCAGCCCGCGCGCCAGCGCCCAGGCGAGGCCGACGGAGAAGAGCCAGAAAACCGCGAGCACGAGCAGCGTCTCCGGCTTGAGCAAGAAGCCGATCGCCGGCTCGACGCGGCGCACGACGATGAGGCTGCGGTCTTTTTCCATCGGCACGGCGATGGCCTCGAAGTCCGCGCCCGCGCTGACGATGCCCTGCCCGGCCACGAGTTCACCGAGCAGTCCGGCGTGCTCCGCGAGCGGGCCGCTCGGGGCGGGCACGAGTTCGCGGCTCGTTTGAATATTTGTCGCGCCGCTTTCGCCGGGGCTCATGTCCCAGGCGGTCTGGCGAAAGAACACGTCCATGCCGAGCACGCGCCCGATGGATTCCGCGACGCGCTCGTTCGCGGGCAATTTGGCGTTGCGGATGAACTCGGCATTGGTCCGCGCGAGCGTGGCAAAGACCGTCTGCGACTCGCGCCGCGCCGCCGCGTGGAGCCACAGCGCGATGCCGATGGAACCGGCCACGACGAAGAGCAAAAACGGCGCGGCGAGGCGGAGCCAGAGGGTGGAAGCGCGGGGTCGGGACATGCGGAGCGGCGGATACAATGTGTCCGCGAAAAGGAATGACGAGGTTAAGTTTTGTCCACGGCGGGAACGGTCGCGGGTGGTGCCACGCGGGCGGCGCGGTTTCGTTTTGGAAAAGGGCAAGGACTCGGGAAGGCTGATGGACAAAGGATTCAGGGGCAGCGGAAGATTTTGCAGGCAGGTTTCTGGAAACGCGGGGAGGAGCGTCGGCATACGGGCTGCTAAGTGCGCCCGCGCCTATCCAGCCACGATTTGCATGATCCATTCCAAACTCCTCAGCCTCGCTCTCACGCTCGCCGCTTTCGCCGCCGCCTCGGCCGCCGATTCGGAGGTCGCGCGCCTGCCGGCGGCCACCTCGTCGGCGACTTCGCTCGGCGCGATGTCGTTCCCGACTTCACCCGGTCTCGCCGAAAACCGTCCGGCGGATGAAACCGGACGCCCCGAGTGGACTTCGCACCGGCGCTTTACCACCACTCGTGTCTATCTCCAAAAGACCCCGTGGGAAGTCGGCTACGAGCAGTGGTACCGCGTCCGCCAAAACCGCGACCACACGGTCGAAAACCTTTTCCAGCATGAGATCGAGATCGGTCTGCCGGGCCGGATGCAGCTCGATATTTACGAAAACTGGGTGGCCGACGGGAACCGCCACGCGCATCACGACAACGTCGCCTTCGAGCTGCGCTTCGCTTTCGCCGACTGGGGAAAAATCCCGGGGAACCCGACGCTCTACGCAGAATACAAGCTCGCCGATGCGCACTGCGGGCCGGACGTGTACGAGTTCAAGCTGCTGCTCGGCGACGCCATTACATCGCGGCTGCACTGGGCGCTGAACGGCGCTTTCGAGCAGGGAATCGGCGGCGAGCGGGCGACGGAATTCGCGATCCAGGGCGGCATCAGCTACTCGGTCATCGACGATAAATTCGGCGTCGGCATCGAGCTGCAATACAAGGACGAGAGCGTGGCGGGCGGGCGCGGCGCGGCGGAGCGGAAATTCCTGATCGGCCCGAGCATCCAGTGGCGGCCCACGCCGCGCACGCACCTCGATTTCGTGGCGCAGTGGGGCACGAACCGCGACGCGCAGAACTTCGAGGGCTTCGTGGTTTTCGGCATCGACTTCGGCCGCATCGGCGGCGAAGCGCACTACCAACCCACGGCGGGACGCAGCAACTAGCTCGCTGGCGGGCGGTGCAGCTTCAACTCGGGAGGAATCTTGTTCGCGAGCCCGCGCGTGATTTTTTGCGGAATCTCGGCGTGCGCGGGATTCCAGTCCTCCGGCTTTGGCTCGACGGTCAGCTCGAGGGGCGTCGCGTAGCCGCGACCGAGTTTTTGCAAGCGCCCGACGTTGATCTCGCCGATCATTTCCAGCCGGCGTTCGGGCGGCTGCTCGACGTAGCGGCGAAGCGCATCTCGAAGATGGATTCGACGATGGGGCACGGTTCGATTTGCACCGGCAATCGGTCGGGAAATGGAATTGGGAAGCTCATCGGCGGGATGTTGGTGCGGGCTATGGTCAGGTGCGCGGGCGCGCGGAGATTGTCCGCTCCTCAGTCCGACTCCAGCTTGAATTCCTCGGGATTTGGAGGCGGAGCGGGCGGCTCCGGTTTCTTGGGCGGGGCGGCGAAAACCAGTTTTGCGGGGGCGGTGCGGGGGTTTTGGAAAAGGGAGATTTCCCAGAGGCGGCGGGTGATTTTGGTGGTGCCGATTTGGAGGCCGTCGGGGGGTGGCTTCGATGGTGAGGCGGGCGGCGGTGGCGCAGGTGCGGACGAGGGGGAGGAATTGATCGGCGCGGAAGAAGCAGACGCCTTCTTCGAGGATGAGGGCTGCGCAGCCCGCTTCGGTGTCATGCGCCTGGAGGATGATTTGCCCGTCGTGCGCGGCCAGCCGGAGGAGCGCGGGGTGCGCCTTCTTTTTGGGGTCGCTGCCGAGCACGCGCAAGAGCCGGGTCAGGGCTTTCTTCCCGATGATGAATTTCATGCCTGGCCCTCGATGAGCGTGCGCTTTGCGCGCGGTTGCGATCCTTATGCGGCGACCACTTCCACGCGGGGGGAGAAGCCAAGTTTGTGCAGCATTTCTTCGCAATCTTCCCAGGCAAGGCCAGACGCGCGCACGTCGGCCACCCCGAGCCGGGCGATGACGTTGGACAGCGTGGCCGCATCGCCCTCGGCAAGTTCGCCGTCCATCACCGCATTCTCCGCCCAGTCCACCAACTCGGTGAGCGTCATCTCGTGATGAAGATAGGCCGCGATTTTGTCGGCGACGGTTTGCTTCGTGATCGTCATGCCGGTTTCCATCGCGGGCTGGCCTACGCCGCAAACGCCACCGGGGCGTCGTGGAGCAGCAGCAGCTTCCCGGCTGCGACGGGCAGCAGGGCAAAGGCGTGGCCTTGGGCATCGGCAAACTCCACCTCGAAGGCGCGGCCGTCGTCAGTCATCACCACGGTTCCGATTTGGCCGCGGCGCAGGGTCAGCGGCGTGCCCGTCGCAAAATGGGCCGCTGCGATGTCCTCGGTGATCGCGACGAGATCGTGCGTTTGAATTTCAGAGTTCACGCCGCCACCAGTTCGCGTGCGTGGGTGATCTCGCTTCGGCGCACGGGCCGGACTTGGGAAGCTTCAAGGGTCGCTACGACAGCCGTCCGCCCGTCCAAGGTCGTGAACTCCACCTCATCGGCGAGGCCGTCGCGGTAGAGATGGCCCCACGGTTCCCACGTCGCCCGCCTCCAATCCCTCGGCAGGTATGGGAGCGGTGAGGACTACGCATTCGTGTTCTTTGATCATACCGCCGCAAATTCCATCTCGGTCGGATTGAAACCCGGCGAGCGTTTGGAAAGGTGCAGCATTTCGATGCCGACGACTTCGTTGTGCTCGTTGAAATCGAGGATCACTCCGGGGGACACTTCCTCGGATTCCATGATTTTCGATTCGTCCAGGCGGAGGTAAAGTGCGTCCGCTGCTTTGTCGATTTGCAGTCTCATAGTTTGCGTTTCATTTTCCGGTCAAAGAATACGCTCACAATGCGCACCGGTTCAACCCGTTTGATTGACGGCGACTCGGAGCACGCGCCCGCCGAATTCCGGGATGCGCCGGTAAAAGCGTTCCACTGCCGCATCGTCCGGGTCGGGCAGGCGCAACTCCGGTGCGGCCAGGGTGCGCTCCAGCCATTCCACGCGGATTTCCCGCTCCGCCAGCGCCCGGGCCGCATGTTTCGTCAGCTCAAATTTCATGGCGTGGGGGCTCGGATGAGGGCGGTTTCCTCGGAGGTGAGGCCGTAGAGGCGGAAAACGTGGGTGTCGATGGCGGCTTCCAGCTCCGCCACCGTCGCGGCGTCGCCCGCGCGCTTCGCGGCGAGGACGCGGTCCACCAGCGCGCTCAGCGTCGCTTGCTCGGCGGGTGGAATTTCGGTTGGGGTCACGGCGCGCGAGATCGAATGCCTTGATGGACGTGGCGAAAAAGTTCTGCAAATTCGCAGTTCCCTCGACGGTGGAGTCTTTGCCGTCCTGGAAAATGAGGGTGAGGTTGCGGATGTCCTCCGGGCGATTGTTGAGCGGCGTGGCGGAGACGAGGATGACGCATTTTTTCGCAAACGAACCGCCGGGCAAC
The DNA here is from genome assembly GCA_043779205.1 of Chthoniobacter sp. GTDB lineage: Bacteria > Verrucomicrobiota > Verrucomicrobiia > Chthoniobacterales > Chthoniobacteraceae > Chthoniobacter. The sequence continues at coordinate 5,917 of JAYWEP010000100.1, forward strand.
CGGCGCTTGGTCGGCGTTTTGCAAAGGCGCTGGAGGGCGTCGTAAGCGCCGCTCTCGTCGTTGCGGAACTTGTGCGCTTCATCGACGATGACGAGATCGAACTCGTCGGGGTGCTCGATTTTGTGGACGCTGCCGTTGGTGACGATCTTGAAGTTCTTCAACTCGAACTTCCGCAGCGTGGTCTCCCACGCGTCTTTAAGCGCGGGCGGAACGATGATGAGCGTCGTGGAGATGTGCGCCGGGAAGTCGTTGAAATAGAAAAACTTCTTCGCGATGAGCGCGGCGATGATGGTTTTGCCGAGGCCGACGACATCGGCGAGGAAAAAGCCGCCGTGCCGCCAAAGGAGTTCAAAGCCCTGATTCACGGCGTCGATTTGATACGAGAGCCGCAGGAAGCCCTCGGGAAAATCGGTGACGGAGCTGGGATCGAACTCGACCGATGAGCCGAAGTATTCGATGAGGAATTTGATGTAGAGTTCAAACGGGGTGAAGTCGCGGTTGAGGTAGGACTCGCGCTGCACCTCGCGGATGGTGGCGGGGAGAACCTTGATGCCTTCTCCCAGAGCTTTTCAAATTCAGCGGTGGCAAACTGCACGTCGCCGAAGTCGTGCAGGAGCACGTTGAATTCGTAGTTGCCCTCGCCTTTGCCTATACCGGGCGGCGTACGGTGCCAATTGCCAACGCACGGCGCGCGCGTGCGTGAGGGCCGCACGAGCACGCGAGGCTTTGGACGGAAATGATAGGGTTCTCGTAAGGTATTCAACGAACGGCCCGGCGCGAGCACTGGGGGGCTGCTCCCTACGAACGAACGGAGGCGAACGATTGCGGAAAAATGGAAGAAGTGTTCCCGTTCCTGCTCCCGTTTGTGTTGTTCCCGGTGGCTGAATCGCCCGGAAACCCTGTGTCTGTCAGCATTGGAGCGGGTGAGGAGAATCGAACTCCCGTATGCAGCTTGGGAAGCTGCCGTTCTACCATTGAACTACACCCGCATGGGCTGGCCGGTTATTGCCAGGAAACAATGTCGTCCGAAGTGTTGGAACCGCTTTTGTAAGCCCCGCCGGTGCTGGTGCTGCCGAGGATGCCGTCCTTGCCAAGGGAAAAGGCGACGCAGCCGTTTTGCGGGCCTTTGGTGGCACCCTTGAAATCACTGTATGGCACGATGGAGATCACGTTGTCGTAGTCCGCATCCATGATCACGTTATACTGGCTGCCCCACGGATCGTAGAAAGCTCCCGATGGCGCGAAGCCGCCTTTTGGCGTTGTGGGGTTGCTGGCGTCCTTGCCCTCGAAAAACACGATGCGGCGCGGGTTGTAATCGGGCGTCGGGGGCGGACCCTTCGGGCGCAGGGCGGCAAAGAGGGTGCTGTTATCTTTTGGTGCGCCGGCAGATGTTTCGCCGAACCACACATCCGCAGCAGTCCCCGTCGCTCCCACGGTCGGATACTTCCCATACTCCGTATTGTAGGCTTTGACGGCAGCAACAATCGCGGTGCAGGCGGTCTTGGCTTCGGCCTTTTTGGCCTGTTCCCGGACGATGCCCATGGCGGGGAAAAGCAGGCCCATGAGGATGGCGATGATGGCGATGACGGTGAGGAGCTCGACGAGGGTGAAGCCGGGCGGGCGGGAGCGGGGCTGGGGGTGGGAGTTCATAGGTGAAAAACTTTCGCGGGAAACTAATGGAGGTGCGTCCGATGACAACTGAAAATCTCCGCGCCGCCCGCGATTTGGCGGCGGCGGCGGGCTTGGCGGGACGGCCGGCGATGGCCTGAAATTTTCCCTTTTCATCCCGCACTCCACCCGTATAGTGCCCGCCCTTTTCCAAAACCTGCACCTCTTCCCATGTCCCAACACCGCTCTCTCAAAGGTCAAAGCACCATCGCCGCGAAACGCAACGTCCTGAAGCGTTTCGAGCGCGTGGAAATCCTGAAATCCCGCGGCCAGTTCAAGGTCGGCGACAAGGTCATCGGCCTGCGCAAGACCAAGCCGAACGAGTAGGCGGGGACGCGGTTCCGCCGCAGCGGCTTTCATCCTTTTCAGCAAAAAACCGCCGGACGCGCTGTGCGTGCGGCGGTTTTGTTTTGCCCGTGTGGGTCAGATGAACTCGTTGATCAGGTTCTCGAGAAACTCCTGCCGCCCGCTCTGGCAGGCGGCGGCTTCGCCTTTCTCCAGCATGAGCTTTTCGAGCGAGCGGAAGCTTTCCTTCCCGGCCTCGATGCTCGCGCCGACGCCGCTGTCCCACGAGGCGTAGCGGCCTTTCACAAAGTCCGCGAGGCGGCCGTCGGCGCGGATGGCGGCGGCGATTTTCAGGCCGCGGGCAAAGGCGTCCATGCCGCCGATGTGCGCGTGGAAGAGGTCCTCGGGGTCGATGCTCTCTCGGCGCACCTTGGCGTCGAAGTTCACGCCGCCGGTGGTGAGGCCGCCGTATTTCAGCGCGGTGAGCATGCACTGGGTGGTGAGGTAAATGTCGGTCGGGAACTGGTCGGTGTCCCAGCCGAGGAGCAGGTCGCCGGTGTTGGCGTCGAGCGAGCCGAGCGCGCCCGCCGCGCCGGCGACTTCCATTTCGTGCTGCATCGAGTGGCCGGCGAGGGTGGCGTGGTTGGTTTCGAGGTTCAGCTTGAGGTGGGGCAGGAGGTCGTATTCGCGGAGGAAATTCAGGCACGCGGCGGCGTCGCTGTCGTACTGGTGCTTGGTCGGCTCCTTCGGCTTCGGCTCGATGTAAAACTGGCCCGTAAATCCGATCTCCTTCGCGTAATCCACGGCCATGTGGAGGAACTTCGCGAGGTGGTCGAGTTCGCGCTTCATGTCGGTGTTCCAGAGCGTCGAATAGCCCTCGCGTCCGCCCCAGAAGGTGTAGCCCTCGCCGCCGAGTTCGTGCGTCACTTCGAGCGCCTTTTTCACCTGCGCTGCGGCAAAGGCGAAGACCTCCGCATGGCAGCTCGTGGCCGCGCCGTGCATGTAGCGCGCGTGGGCGAAAAGCTGCGACGTGCCCCAGAGCAGCTTGATCCCCGTGCGCTGCTGCTGCGCTTTCAAGAGCGCGGCGATGGTGTCGAGCCATTCATTCGATTCGCGCAAAGTTTTCCCGTGCGGGGCGACATCGCGATCATGGAAAGCGTAGTACGGCATCCCCAATTTCTCCGCGATCTCGAAGAACACCGGCACCCGCGCCTTGGCCAAATCCAGCCCGCTCAGCCCCGCCTCCCATGGACGAATCGCCGTCGGCCCGCCGAACATGTCCGCGCCCTGCCCACACATCGTATGCCAATAGACGATCGAGAAGCGCAGGTGCTCCGTCATGCTCTTCCCCTCGACGATTTCGCCCGCGTTGTAGTGCTTGTAGGCGAGCGGGTTTTTCGACTTCGGGCCTTCGTAGGCGATGCGGCTGATGTTTGGGAAATAGTCGGACATAAGTTGAGAGCGTGGGTGTTTTGCACCTGCCGCGGATTCGGCGGGGAGCGGGAGAGTGAAAAACTCCGCGCCGCTTGTCACCACGGAATTTCATCCGGCGAAAGAAGTGACCTTCGCAGTGCGTGTCGAGGTGAGAGGCGGTTGAAGCCGCTGCCTTTTCAGAAAATCCCGAACCAAGCCGGCCGCCTTCCGGCACCAGGATTTATTCGACGCCCGCTTATGGGTAGTAGGGGGACCAGAAGTCGCTGGGGGCCACGTCGGAAAGCTGGTTGAACGTCGTCGAAGACAGCTTCGGGATCGAATCCACGGAGAAGCTCCCGCCGCTGTAGGGATTGCCGTAGAGGTCTTTGCCGCCTGAGAAATACGGGACGGAGCCATTCTTGAGATAGCTTTGAATATCATTCCAGGCGACGGCGGCACCGCCGCCCTTGTTGGTTTCGATGGCGTATTGGTCGCACGCCGCGTCGATGACCCGGAGGTCTTCGAGGATGCGGGTGGCCTGGCTGCGCTTGCGGGCTCGGAGGAAATTCGGCACGGCGATCGCCGCCAGGAGAGCGATGATGGCGACGACGATCATGATCTCGACGAGGGTGAAGCCGGAATCGTTTTTGCGGGTGGAGTTTTTCATATTCGTGAGGTTGCGGTACGAGGTTTGGAGTGTTGCACTGCGTGGCATGATAGGAAGCATGCCCCAAGCCCTCAGTACCTCGGGGCGTGTCGGGCGCGGCCCATTTCCCTTGTAGGGCGCGGCCCTACAAGCCTCGCTTGCCGGGATTTAATCCGCGAAATTCCCGCATGTCCCTGCTTGCGCTGGTTACGGTGCTGTGGGAAAAGGGGCGCTCATTATATGAGATTTCCGCTCGCTCTGACCGCCAAAATCGCCGCCTACATCATCGGGAAAAAACTGCGCGGCGTGGAGAAATTCGCCACCGTCCTGCAGCTCGAACCGCTGCACACCTGCAATCTGACCTGCACCGGCTGCGGGCGCATCCGCGAGTATTCCACCTCGCTGAAAAACGTCATGGCCTTGGACGACTGCCTCGGCGCGGCGGCGGAGTGCGACGCGCCGATGGTCTCCATCTGCGGCGGCGAGCCGCTCATCTACCCGCAGATCGAGGCGCTCGTCGGCGGGCTGCTCGGCCAGGGGCGCATCGTCTATGTCTGCACGAACGCCAGTTTCATGCGGAAAAAGATGCGCGAATACCTCGCGATGGAAACGCTCCGGGCTCCCGCGTCGGTGGACGAAAAAATCCAGGTTCTGCTCAGCGAGGAACTGATTTCCCAAAAGGACGCCGAGGAAGTGCGCAAAGGCCCGAAGGACGAAACCAAACCGGTCATCGCGCCGTCGGACTGGATGTATTGGAACGTCCACCTCGACGGCCTCGAACGGACGCACGACCTCATCGTCGAACGCGAGGGCGTTTTCAAAGAAGCCGTGCTGGCGATGCGCATGGCAAAAATCCTCGGCTATCAGGTCGCGACAAACACCACGGTCTATAAGGAAACCGAGGTGCAGGAAATCGAGGACATGTTTGCCTTCCTCAGTTCGCTCGCGCTCGACGGCCACACCATCGCGCCCGGTTACGAATACGACGCCGCCAAAGTGGACATGGTGAAGCGCCTCGGCATCGAGCCGGAAAACTTCTTCCTCACGCGCAAACTGACCATCGAGAAATTCGCCAACGTCGAGGAATGGGGCCGCAAATATCCGATCTTCGGCACGCCGGTGTATCTCGAATTCCTCGCCGGCAAGCGCGACCTCACCTGCTCCGCCTGGGCCATCCCGACCCGCAACATCCGCGGCTGGAAAGGTCCGTGCTACCTGATGACGGACGGCCATTACACCTCGTACAACGAGCTGCTCGAAAAGACCAACTGGGACGCCATCGGCGTCGTCGATGGCGTGGCCCGCGACCCGCGCTGCGAGAACTGCATGATGAACTGCGGCTACGAGCCCACCGCCGCCCTCGGCCTCCACGCCAAACCCGGCGACATGTGGAAAAACATCAAGTTCAACTTCGGCGCACGCCCCAAAGGCACACCGAACGCCGAGGTCGCAGCCTTCAACGGCGTGAGTGCCGGCAACGGCCACCTCACCGGCGGGAAGAAAAACGCCCCCACCGAAACCGCGCTGACCGCGTGAACGGAGTCTTCCATTCCCACGCCGTCATCCTGAACGCAGCGGAGCGGAGTGAAGGATCGCTGACTGAAACGGGCGGAGGCGGCGCGAGGGAATGGACGCATATTTCACCTGCCGCCTCCGCCCGCGTTTCAGTCAGCGATGCTTCGCTGCGTTCCGGTCGCAAAGCCTCCCGGAACTCCACTCAGCATGACGGCGTGGGGACGGGCGCGTATATTCCATCATCCCGCTTCGTCCCAAACCGATGACGCTCACCAGCCCGACGAAAACCGACCGCGACCCGCTCGCGCACGCCATCGCCCGCGCGCAGGAAAACCTCCTCCGCCTCCAGCACCATGACGGCTACTGGGTCGGCGAGCTTTTCGTCGATAGCACCCTCTGCTCGGACTACGTGCTCTTCATGCACTGGGCCGAGGAAGTGGACGCCGTGCTCCAGGAAAAATGCGTCGCCCACATCCGCCGGCGGCAGCTCGCGGACGGCGGCTGGAACATCTACGAAGGCGGCCCGAGCGAGGTGAACGCCACGGTCAAAGCCTACTTCGCCCTCAAGCTCGCCGGCCACGCGCCCACGCAGCCGTGGATGCAGGAGGCGCGCGCCTGCGTGCTGCGGCTCGGCGGCATCCCGCAGATGAACACCTACTCGAAGCTCTACCTCGCGCTCCTCGGGCAGTTCCCGTGGCGGTATCTGCCCACCGTCCCGGTCGAGATGATCTTCATGCCCGAGTGGTTCTTTTTTTCGATCTACAAAATGTCCTCATGGAGCCGCGCCATGCTCATCCCGCTCGCGCTGCTCAATCACCACAAACCCACCCGCGCGCTCCCCGCGGACAAACAAATCCACGAGCTTTACCCCGTCGGTTCCGAGCAGAGCTTCCTCGGCCTGAGCCGCACCGGCCCGCGCCTCTCGTGGCCGAATTTTTTCCTCGTCTGCGACGCCGCCCTCAAGCTCCTCCACCGGCTCCCGTGGAAGCCCGGACGCCAGACCGCGCTCGCCTCCGCCGAAGCCTGGATGACCGAACGCATGGGCGAAGGCAGCGACGGACTCGGCACGATTTTCCCCGCGATGCTCAACTCCCTCATCGCGCTCAAAGCCCTCGGCTACAAAACGGACCACCCGCTTTACGCCAAGGCCAGACGCGACTTCGAGGGCCTCTTCGTCGATGACCCCGGCGACTTCCGCATCCAGCCGTGCCTCTCGCCGGTCTGGGACACCGCGATCAATCTCATCGCCCTGCGGGAAAGCGGCGTGCCCGCCGCAAGCGAACCGGTGCAGAGCGCCGCGCGCTGGCTCGCCGCCAAGGAAGTCCGCATCTGCGGCGACTGGTTCGCCATGAACCGCCACCGCGAACCCAGCGGCTGGGCCTTCGAGTTCAACAACATCTATTACCCCGACACCGACGACACCATGATGGTCCTCATGGCGCTCCGCCTGACCGGCGACGCGGGCGACGCCGAGGCCAAAACCCGTTTCGAGCGCGCCCTCCGCTGGCTCCTCTCGTTCCAATGCAAAGACGGCGGCTGGGCGGCCTTCGACAAAGACGTGACCCAACGCTGGCTCGAGGACGTCCCCTTTGCCGACCACAACGCCATCCTCGACCCGACCTGCAGCGACCTCACCGGCCGCGTCCTCGAGCTCCTCGGCTACATCGGTTTCGACCGCGAAAGCGAAATCGTCCAGCGCGCCATCATCTTCATCCGCGACACCCAGGAAGCCGACGGCTCATGGTACGGCCGCTGGGGCGTGAACTACATCTACGGCACCTGGCAGGTCCTCCGCGGCCTCCGCGCCATCGGCGAAGACATGCGCCAGCCCTGGATCGTCCGCGCCCGCGACTGGCTCGAGTCCTGCCAAAACGAGGACGGCGGCTGGGGCGAAACCTGCGCCAGCTACGACAACCCGAACCTCAAAGGCAAAGGCGCCAGCACCCCGTCGCAAACCGCCTGGGCGCTCATGGGCCTCATCGCCGCCACCGACCCCGCGCAACCCGCCGCCCTCGACACCCGCGCCATCCGCCGCGGCATCGCCTTTCTCCTCGGCCGACAAAGCCCCGACGGCTCCTGGCCCGAGCCCGAGACGACCGGCACCGGCTTCCCCCGCGTCTTCTACCTGCGCTACGACATGTATCGCAACAACTGGCCCCTGCTCGCCCTCGCCACCTTCCGCGCCTACCGCGCCGGCCGCGGCCACGAGCCCAGCTTCTACCGCTGCTGAAAACAGCGCGCGCCGCCTCACCCCATCCGCCGCCCCAGATTCACATGAAACGTCCCCAGCGGAAACTCATCGTCCTGCACCAGCGCGAGCCACTTTTTCACCTCCCCCTCGTCGTCAAACTGCCGCACGCCGACCTTCCATTTTGACCCGACATGCGGCGGCACATACCGCGCGATGAGATCGTGCGCCGTGATCCAAAACGTCAGCCGCGAGCAATCCGCGCCGAATTTGTAGAGCGCCGTGATTTCCTCCCGCAGCCCGTGGATGCCCTCCGCCACAGCCTCCCAGCGGATCGCCAGCCGGTTGTCGCACCACACCACCGCATCGTGCTGATGCAGGTACGCAAAGAGCAACTGCCCGCCGAGCGCATCGTAATTCCGCACGCGCGGGCCAGTGATCGGAAAGCGGAAAACCCGGTCGAGCACGATCGCCCACGTCACATACCGCCCGAACGGAAACCCCTCCGCCGCGAGCCGCGCCGCCTCCTCGTAGCTCCGCAAATCCACGCGCAATTCCTCCAGCCCGTACATCCAAAACGGCGCGCGCTGCCGGATCATAAACGGATCGAACGGCAGTTCGCCGAGACTGTGCGACGCATCGTGAATCAGATCCCACAGCGCCATCGTCTCCTCGATCAGCGGACGCGCGCCGAGCCAGCATTCCAGCTCGGGAAAAAGCGTCAGCCCCGTGACCTCCGCCGCGCGCTGCACACAGCGTTGCAGCCGCGCCGCCTCGCGGTCGCAAAAAATCGTCGCGAAATGATTCGAGGGCCGCGCGGCCAGCGCCACGGTCTCGGGGAAAAGCACCGCGCATTCGCTTGCGTAGCCGTCCGTGAAATCGAGCAGATGCCCCGGCGCAAACTTCGCATTGCGGTAGGCCCCGCGCTCCAGCGCCGCCAGCCAGTCCGGCCACGGCGTCCGCATGAGCAGCGCCTCGAACCGCGTGTCGCCGGAGGCATTCGGCGTGTACTGCGGAAAAAGGACGAGATGCTCCCGGCCGTCGCACCGCTCCCGCTCGGGATGAAACGCCGCGAGCGACGCACCGAAGTCCGGCCGCGCAAAACCGCCCGCGAGCCACGCGCGGAAATCGCGCGGCAGCTCATCGAAATACTCCGCCTGATGCGGAAACTGCGGGCGCAATTCCGCCAGGCTCGCGAGCACCGCATCCACGAGCAATGCCGACTCCAGCCGGTGTTCCGCCGCGACGCTCCCATCCGCCGACTGGCGCGCGCGCAGCCGGTTGATCACACTTTTCAAATCGCCCCACGCCGCGGGCAGCGACGGGGCTCCATTCCCGTCCATAGCCGTCCACTCGCTGGCGTGAAACGCCGGTGCCGCCAGCCAGTGAATCACATTCAGCCAAAGCTGCGCATGCCCGCCTTCACCGATGCGCTCATCGCCAAACAGCACCGAATCCGCAACCACCACCACCCGCCCCGCACCCAGCCGCGACACCGCGATCAACCCCACGCCCGGCGGACACGCGCCCGCCGAAGTCTGCCATGCAATCGCGCCCGGCGGCTCCGCACCGCACCAACCCGCGCGGAAGAAGCACGCTCGCTCCACGCCATGCGCCAGCGGTGTCCCCGCAGCCGCTTCGCCGAGCAGCCATTCCGCGTTGTCGTGGACACACGCGCTGCGGTCGAAAGCCGTCCCGTTTTCCACGCGCAGGCCGCACGGCGCGAGCAGTTCGTTGAGATTGTCGCCGTACTTGTCGTGCTCGTATTCCGTGATGACGAGCAGCCCGCCGCCCGCGCGCACAAACGCGAGCACATCCGCGATTTCGCGCGGCGCAAGCGCCGGTGAACCATGCGCCGTCGTGCGCTCCCAGCGCGGGTCACACGGATGCGCCAGCACCAGCACATCCGCCTCCGCGAGCGCCGCGCTTTCCAGCGGCTGCGCGATGTTCCGGCTGACCGTAAAATCCCGCACCGCCAGCGCCTCCGCCGCGCGCTGATACGAGGAATTCGCGGGATTCTCCGGCTGCATCTCGCGGGCGCGCTCCGCCGAGATCGACCAGCTCTCGCTGTGAAACTCGTCGAATAAAACGCGGGCGAATTTGCGTGGCTCTGGATTCATCGTCACCTCCGCGCAGAGACTACGCGCGACCGTTCACTTCGCCAAATCCGCGGCATCGCGCAGAAAGGCGCTCACGTCTTCCGCCGTCGTGTCCCACGAGCACATCAGCCGCGCCGCGCCGTCAGGTCCGACATCCGTGTAAAACTCCCAGCCGTGCGCCCGCAGCCCCGCGAGCAGCGCCGGCGGGAGCGTGGCGAAAACCACATTGGCCTCGCGCGGATAAAGCACGCGCACGCCGGAAATCTCCCCGAGCCCGCGCGCGAGCTGCGCCGCCCTCGCGTTCGCGTGCGCCGCGTGTCGCAGCCAAGCGCCCTCGCGCAACACACCGACCCACGGCGCGGCGAGGAACCGCATCTTGGAAGCAAGCTGCCCGCTCTGCTTGCGCCGGTACTCAAACTGCCGGGCAAGTTCACCGTTGAAAAAAACCAGCGCTTCGCCGCACGGCAGTCCGTTCTTCGTTCCCCCGAACGAAAGCACGTCCACACCCGCCTCCCAGGTGATCGCACGCGGAGAAACGCCCAGCGACGCGACCGCATTCGCAAACCGCGCCCCGTCCATGTGCAGCCGCAGATCCAGCGCCCGCGCCGCCTCGCCGAGCGCGGCGATTTCCTCCGGCGCATAGACCGTCCCGAGTTCCGTCGATTGCGTGACGCTCACCGCGCGCACCATCGAAGCATGCACATCCCGCCGCATCCGCGTCGCGCGTTCGATTGCAGCCGGCGCGACTTTGCCGTGCGCGCCCGGCAGCCGCACCAGCGTCGTGCCATGCGCGAAAAAGCCGGGAGCGCCGCATTCGTCCGTCGCCAGATGCGCGTGCTCATGGCAAAGCACGCTCTCGAACGGCGCGCACATCGCCGCCACCGCCAGCGAGTTCGCCGCCGTCCCGTTGAAGACGAAATGCACCGCACAATCCGTCTCGAAAACCTCGCGCACCAGCCGCACCGCCTCCGCCGTCCACGCGTCCGCGCCATAGCTCGGCGCGTGCTCCGCATTCGCCTCCGCCAGCGCCGCCCACGCTTCCGGGCAGATGCCCGCCCAGTTGTCGCTCGCAAATTGCCGGCGCATTTTGGAAATCGTCATGCCGTCAGTTTCCCCCGCGCGCCGATGCTGTCAGCTATTATCCTCGACCCTTGATTGAGGCCCGCGAAACACGCGAAAGGACGCGAAAGGAGGATGGTGTGAGCCAAATGACAGCTTCGGCAGGCAGGTCAGTCTCTAAATTTTGGAGGGCTCCTTTTCGCGTCCTTTCGCGTGTTTCGCGGGCACCTCTCTGGTAAATGCCATTGCCGCCGCGCCCTCTCCGCGCCTAGCTTCGCGGGCCGCATGAGCACCCCCGCCTACGCCCTCGCCCGCGAAGCCTACGCCGCGCTCGGCACCGATTCCGAAGCCGCGCTCGGCACCCTCGCGCGCACGCCGATTTCGCTCCACTGCTGGCAGGGCGATGATGTCGGCGGCTTTGAAAAAGCCGGCGGCGAACCCGGCGGCGGCCTCGCCGTCACCGGCCATTATCCCGGCAAAGCGCGCACGCCAGACGAACTCCGCGCCGACCTCGAGCAAGCACTGAGGCTGATTCCCGGCCAGCACCGCGTGAATCTCCACGCCTGCTACGCCGAACTCGGCGACCAGAAAATCGACCGCGACGCCTACACCATCGCGCACTTCCAAGGCTGGGTGGACTGGGCCAAAGCGCGCGGCCTCGGCATGGATTTCAATCCGTCCTATTTCTCCCATCCGCTCGCATCCGACGGCGCGACGCTCAGCCACGCGGACGCCGCCGTGCGCAATTTCTGGATCGCGCACGGCATCGCCTGCCGCCGCATCGGCGCGGAGATGGGCCGCCAACTCGGCTCGCCAGTGGTCACGAACGTGTGGATTCCCGACGGCTCGAAAGACCTCCCCATCGACCGCAAAACCCCGCGCGAACGCCTCGCCGCCGCGCTCGATGAAATCTTCGCCGAGCCGCTCGATCCCGCGCTCCATCTCGACGCCGTGGAGTCGAAGCTCTTCGGCATCGGCAGCGAAAGCTACGTCGTCGGCTCGCATGAGTTTTACCTCGGCTACGCCGTCACGCGGAAAAAACTGCTCTGCCTCGACGCCGGCCATTTTCACCCGACCGAAAACCTCGCCGACAAAATCTCCAGCGTCCTGCAATTCGTGCCCGAGATCCTGCTCCACGTCAGCCGCGGCGTCCGCTGGGACAGCGATCACGTCGTCCTCCTCGACGACGCCACCCGCGCCATTTTCGAGGAGGTCGTGCGCGGCGGATTCCTTGCCCGCACCCACATCGGGCTCGATTTCTTCGACGCCTCGATCAACCGCATCGCCGCCTGGGTCATCGGCACCCGCGCCGCGCAAAAAGCGCTGCTCCTCGCCCTGCTCGAACCGTCCGCGAAGCTCCGCGAAGCCGAAGCCGCCGGCGATTTCACCACGCGCCTCGCGCTGCTCGAAGAGCTGAAGTCCATGCCCTTTGGCGCGGTCTGGGACGAGCACTGCCGCCGCCACGAATCGCCCGTCGGCCCGGCCTGGCTGGCCGAGGTGAAACGCTACGAACGCGAAGTCCTCGCCCGCCGCGCCTGTAGGGGAAGCTGACAGCTTCCCCTACAGGCGCGCACGCGGGCTAAACCCACCGGCGTGTTGCGGTCAGCGCCGCGTCTGCCATTTTTCCGGCCTGTGAATTTCCGCCCGTTCATTTTCCTCCCGCTCCTCGTCTCGTTCGCCCGCGCGGCGGACGTGGCGCTGCCGGACCGGATCGAATTCAACCGCGATGTGCGGCCGATCCTTTCGGACACTTGCTTCAAGTGCCACGGCCCCGACAAAAAACATCGCGAAGCCGACCGGCGGCTCGACACGCGGGACGGCGCGCTCGCGGAGAATGAAAGCGTGCGCGCCATCGTCCCCGGCAAGCTCGGCGAGAGCGAGGCGCACGCGCGCATCCACTCGACCGACGCGGACGAGCAGATGCCGCCGCCGAAGTCCGGCAAAAAGCTGACCGCGCGGCAAATCGCGATCCTCGACAAATGGATCGAGCAGGGCGCGGAGTATCAGCCGCACTGGGCTTACATCGTGCCGGTGCGGCCGGCGGTGCCGCCGACGGACGATGCGGCTTTCGTGAAAAACCCCATCGACGCACTGGTGCTCGCGCGGCAGCGGGAGCTGGGGCTCGCGCATGCGGCGGAGGCGGATCGCGTCACGCTCATCCGGCGCGTGTCGCTCGACCTCACCGGGCTGCCGCCGACGCCGGCGGAAGTGGAGCCGTTCACGGATGAGGCGCATAGGTCGCATGAGTCTCATGAGTCCTATGAAAAGCTCGTGGACCGGCTCCTCGCCTCACCGGCCTACGGCGAGCGCATGGCCATCGGCTGGCTCGATCTGGTGCGCTACGCGGACAGCATCGGCTACCACTCGGACAACGCGCGCAACGTCTGGCCGTATCGCGACTACGTCATCCGCGCGTTCAATGAAAACCTGCCGTTCGACCGCTTCACCATCGAGCAACTCGCGGGCGATCTGCTGCCCAACGCGACGCGCGAGCAGAAAGTCGCGAGCGCCTACAACCGCCTGCTGCTCACGACCGAGGAAGGCGGCGCGCAGGCCAAGGATTACGAGTCGCGCGCGGTCACGGATCGCGTGCGGTCCATCGGCACCACATGGCTCGCGCAGACCACGGGCTGCTGCCAGTGCCACGATCACAAATTCGACCCGCTCCTGACGCGCGACTTCTACCGGCTCGGCGCGTTTTTCGCGGATGTGAAAGAGGCCGCCATCGGCCGGCGCGAGGACGGCATGATCGTCGGGACGCCCGAGGAGGACGCGAAGGTGAAGGCTTTCGACGAACGCATCGCCGCGCTGGAGGCGGAGGCGAATGCGCTGCCGAAAGATTTGCCAAAGGCGCTGCCGCTGCCGGGTTTTGAAGACGCGCGCATCTTTCTCGAAGGCGTAAAGGACGAGCGGAAGAAATTCACCGCGCCGCTGGCGAACTGCCTCGTTTCGGAATCAACGACGCCGCGCACCGTGCGGATTTTGCCGCGCGGAGACTGGCTCAATGAAACCGGCGAGGTCGTCGAGCCGGGTGTGCCCGCATTTCTCCCGCAGCCCGCGAACGCTGATGGGCACAGGCTCTCGCGGCTGGACCTCGCGCGGTGGATCGTGGCGCGGGACAACCCGCTGACCGCGCGCGTGTTTGTGAACCGGCTGTGGAAACAGTTCTTCGGCATCGGGCTCTCGAAGGTGCTCGACGATGTGGGCGCGCAGGGCGAGCCGCCGGTGAATCCCGCGCTGCTCGACTGGCTGGCGTGCGAGTTTATGGAAAGCGGCTGGGGCGTGAAACACGTCGTGCGGCTGATGGTGACGAGCGGCACCTACCGGCAAAGCTCGCAGGCCCCGAAGGCGCTGGTGGAGCGCGATCCCTTCAATCGCGAACTCGCGCGGCAGTCACGCTTCCGGCTCGACGCGGAGATTGTGCGGGACAACGCGCTCGCCATCGCCGGCCTGCTCGTGCGGAAGATCGGCGGGCCGAGCGTGAAGCCGTACCAGCCCGCGGGCTATTGGGAGAACCTGAATTTTCCCACGCGCGAGTGGGAGGCGGACACGGGCGAAAACCAATGGCGGCGCGGGCTCTACACCTGGTGGCAGCGCTCGTATCTCCAGCCCAGCCTGCTCGCCTTCGACGCGCCGAGCCGCGAGGAATGCACCGCCGAGCGCACCCGCTCGAACATCCCGCAGCAGGCGCTCGCCCTGCTCAATGATCCGACCTACGTGGAGGCCGCGCGCGTCTTCGCGGCGCGCATCGTGAAAGAGGGCGGCGCGGATACGGCGGGGCGCATCGCGTGGGCCTACCGGCAGGCGCTCGGACGCGCGCCGCGGGCGGATGAGCTGCGCGTGACGATGGCGCTTTTCGGAAAGCATCTCGCGCTCTACGCGAATGACGCCGCCGCCGCGGAGCAGCTCGTGAAAGCGGGCCTCGCGCCGGTGACGAAAGACGTGAACGTGAGCGAACTCGCCGCGTGGACGAGCGTCGCCCGCGTTATCCTCAATCTCCATGAAACCATCACGCGCTCGTAGCGAACTCCGGGGAGCGCGCGCGTTCCGCGCGTTGGTTTCGGCGTTCCGCCGAAACGAACTTTCTGCACGGTCGCAGTGGGATGGCGCGCGCCCAATATTTTCCACGCGTTACAAAGTCCGCGACGGCGGAACGCCGTCGCCAACGCGCAGAATGCGCGCGCTCCCCGGAACTCCGCATCCGCCCGCCTCCTGATTTCCACACCATGAATGACCTCGCCCTATTCCACGCGCAGCAGCTCACCCGCCGCGCTTTTCTCGGACGCGCCTCGCGCGGGCTGGGCGCGCTCGGTTTCGCGTCGCTGCTCCAGCCTGCGCTGCTCGGCGCTGCGCCGGACAAATGGCCGGGCGTCGTCAATCCGCAGCATTTTCCCGCGAAGGCGAAGCGGGTCATTTACCTCTGCATGGCGGGCGGGCCGTCGCATCTGGAGACCTTCGATTTCAAACCGAAGCTGCGCGAACTCAGCGGGCAGGCGATGCCGGAGTCGATCACCAAGGGGAAACAGATCGCGCAGCTCCAGGGGCAGGCGCTGAAATGTTTCGGACCGCAGCATGACTTCCAGAAGTTCGGCAACTGCGGCGCGGAAATCTCCGAGCTGTTTCCGCACATCGGCGCGGTCGCGGACGACATCTGCATCATCCGCTCGATGACCACCGAGGCAATCAACCACGATCCCGCGCACTGTTTCATGAACACCGGCACGACGATCTCGGGCCGGCCCGCGATGGGCGCGTGGGCGACGTATGGGCTCGGCAGCGAGGCGGACAATCTGCCCGGCTTCGTCGTGCTCACCTCGCACGGCAAAGGCGGGCAGAACCAGCCGATCGCCGCGCGGCAATGGTCGGCGGGCTTTCTGCCGTCGCGGTTTCAGGGCGTGCAGCTTCGTGGAAAAGGCGACCCGGTTTTGTACCTGAGCAACCCCGCGGGCGTCTCGCGCGACGCGCAGCACGAGGTCATCGAGGCGGTGAATACGATCAACCGCGCGACGAACGAACTGGTCGATGACCCGGAGATCGCCACGCGCATCGCGCAGTACGAGATGGCGTTTCAAATGCAGGCGAGCGTGCCGGAACTCATCGACGTGAGCGGCGAACCGGCGAGCGCGCTCGAGCTTTACGGCTGCCAGCCGGGCGATGGTTCCTTCGCGTCGAACTGCCTGCTCGCACGGCGGCTCGCGGAGCGCGGGGTGCGCTTCATCCAGCTCTACCACAAGGATTGGGACCACCACGGCAACGTCAAAGACGAGATCAAGACCAAGGCCGGCGAAGTCGATCGCGCGAGCGCCGCGCTCATTCAGGATCTCAAAGCGCGCGACATGCTCAAGGACACGCTGGTCATCTGGGGCGGCGAGTTTGGCCGCACGCCGATGTCGCAGGGCACCGGGCGCGACCACCACATCGCGGGCTTCTCCATCTGGATGGCGGGCGCGGGCATCCAGGGCGGCATCTCCCACGGGGCGACGGACGATTTCGGCTACAGCGCCGTCGAGGACGTGGTGGAAGTCCACGACCTCCACGCCACGATGCTGCACCTCCTCGGCATCGACCACAAACGGCTGACCTACCGTTTCCAAGGCCGCGACTTCCGGCTCACGGACGTGAGCGGGAATGTCATCAAAAAAATCCTGAGCTAGCTCGACACAGCAACGCTACTTCGCGTTGAACTGCACCCAGTCGAGGTTCATCAGGCCGCCTTGGCCGGGGTTGATGAAGACGGCGCAAACGTCGGTGCGCGTGCGCAGAGCGGTGGGCGGCAGCGCGCATTGCGGCTCGATCCATTTGTCCCAGCCGCCGGTGTTTGGCACCTCCACGGTGCCGAGCAAGTCGCCGGTCGGGGAGCCGGCGCGGAACTCGATCCTGCCGCCGACATTTCCCGAGCTGGCCCGCGCGGTGATGCTGCCGACATCGGCGAGATTGATCGCGGCGAACTTCACGTAATGCCCGTGGTCAATCGCACCGACCATGCTGCCGAGGATTCGCGCACCGTGGATTTCACCGGCCTCCGCTTCGAGGCGGCGCGCGCGCAAAGTCACGCTGGCTTTGCCGCTGAGCGATCCGGCGGGCGCGCGCCCGGCATCGGCGTAGGTGGCTTCGAGGACGAAAGTGCCGGGCTGGTCTTCTTTCGGCGTGGTGACTTCGCCGGTGAGGCCGCGGGCGAGCGCGGGGCCGCCCTTGCCGCGTTCGAGGCCGAAGACCCAGCGGAGCATGATGGTGACTTCATCCGTGGTGTGCTGCGGATGCGGGAGCATGGGGATTTCGCCCCAGACTTTGGTGCTGCCGTCGCGCACGCGCTGCACGCTGGCGTCGAGCGCGCCGGGCTGGCCGCGATACTTCGCGGCGACATCGACGAGCGGCGGACCGACGATCTTTTGCTCAATCGCGTGGCAGTTGAAACAGTCGCTCGCCTTCATCAGCGCGAAGCCGGGATCGCCCGCGACCGCCTTGCCATCGGCGCGCACAAAGGCGCTGCTGACCAGCGTGCGGATGCTGAATTCATCAGGCTTTGCGGACGATGCGCCGTCCTCGGCGTCGGTCACGGAGACGGTGTATTTCACGGGCTGGCCGGGGGTGAAAAAGTCGCCGTCCAGCGGGCTGTCGAATTTCACCAGTGGCGCGGTGTTGCCTACGATGAGCGGCACGCTGGCGGTGCCGCTCGCGCCCTGCGGATCGGTCACGCGCAGCTCGGCGCGATAGTTGCCGGGCTCCGTAATCGTGAGCTGCGGGTTCGCGTCCGTGGAGACGACCGGGCCGCCCGGCTGGAGCCGCCATTCGTATTTCAGCGCGTCGCCTTCGTGATCTTTCGAGCCGGCGCTGGAGAGGCGCACGGTCAGCGGCTCGCGGCCCGCGGCGGGCTGTGCGCTGGCCACGGCGACGGGCGGAAGGTTGCCGCGGAGGTAGCTGATCTTCACGAGCTTCGAGTCCTTGTTCGCGCCCCACGTTTCGCCGTAGTCGAGCAGGTAAAGGCAGCCGTCTTTGCCAAAGGCGGCATCGACCGGGCGCTGGAGCAGCGTGGCTCCGGCGGCGATCTGCGGTTTCAGTTTTTCGATCTGCTCGGGTTTGTTGCCGAGGACGACGGCGCTCGTGAACGGCTCGATGCCCACGAGGTTCGAGTCCGCGTCGAGCCGCGCCCACTTGAGCGCGGGCCGCTCCCAATCCCAGAACAGCAGGCAGCGGCTGAAGTATTGCGGAAAGCCGTTCGTCTGCTCGACGTTCACGCCGCAATAATAGACCGGCCCGGCGCACGCGACGCGGCCACCCTCGCCCATCTCGGCGAACTCGCGCGGCTGGCGGTACGGCCACCAGATCATCGCGGGCTGGGCGGGCGGCAGGTCGCGGAGGCCGGTGTTGTTCGGGCCTTCGTTGACCGGGTGCTGCGGGTCGAAAAGCGGCCCCACGGTCTTCGTGGTGTAGTCGTAGTCGGCGTAGGCGAAATTGTTCCCGACGAAATATGGCCAGCCGAAATTGCCCGCCTTCTTCGCCTGATTGATCTCGTCGTAACCCCGCGGCCCGCGCGGGCCGTCGTCGCCGGCATCGGGGCCGACCTCGCCCCAATAGACGAAGCCGGTCTTGTCATCGATCGACATGCGCCACGGATTACGGCAGCCCATCGCGTAGATTTCGGGCCGCGTCTTCGGCGTGCCGGGCGGAAAAAGATTGCCCGCGGGGATTTCGTAAGTGCCGTATGGCTTGGGGCGGATGCGGATGATTTTTCCGTTCAGGCTGTTCGTGTTGCCCGCGGATTTCTGCGCGTCCCACGGCTCGCGGCCAGGGCGCTCATCGAGCGGCGCGTAGCCGTTCGAGTCGGCGTGCGGATGGGTGTTGTCGCCGGTGGAAAAGTAGAGGCAGCCGTCCGGCCCGAACCGCACCGTGCCCGCGTGATGGCAGCATTCCTTGCGCTGCTCCTCGAATTGCAGCAGCACCTTTTCGCTCGCGAGATCGAGCGTGTCGCCGCGCATCGTGTAACGGCTGAGCTGCTGGCCGGGAAAATCCGTCGGCGAATGCAGGCAGTAGATCCAGCCGTTCTCCGCAAATTGCGGATCGAGCGCGAAGCCGAGGAAGCCATTTTCCTGTCCGGTGAAAACCTCGATCTGCCCGGCCTCTACGATCTGCTTCGTGTCGGGATGGTAGATCTTCAGTTTGCCACCGTACTCGTTGAAAAAGATGCGCCCGTCCGGCGCGAGCGCGAGCGCCATCGGCTGCGGCACGCCCTCGAAAAGCGTCTCGACCTTGAACCGATAATCCGGCGGCACCTCGGCGGCGAGCGTGGTGGAGACGGCGGCGAGGAGGGCGAGGATGGGGCGGCGCATGGTGGGAAAGGTTTCGTGGCAATACGGCGCTGGGGGAAAACTTAGCGAGGATGTTCACCCGCGCGTTCGTGGATCGAATCAAACCACGCCGTCATCCTGAGCGGAGTTCCGCGAGTCCGCGACCGGGACGGAGCGAAAACCGAGTCTGCGAGGTGCCTGCGGGACTGTGGGGCAAATCGCTGACTCTCCGCGGGCGAAGGCGGTCTGGTGAAATGCGCGCGATCGCTCCCGCCGCCTCCGCCCGTTACTTTCAGCGATGCTTCACTGCGTTCCGGTCGCAAAGCCTCCCGGAACTCCGTTCAGCATGACGGCATTTTTTTGGAAACGCTGGCGCGCTCGACGGGGGCGGTGGCAGCGGGCTAAGCCTTCGCCCGTGTCTCCGCTCCAGCTCGCGTCACTCGCGCTCGCCTTTCTCGGCCCGGTCGTGCTGTGGGCCATGCACCGGCGGCGGCCGCATCCGCAGCTTGAGCGGAATTTTGCGCGCGGGATCGCGGCGCTGCTGCTGGCGGTTTGGGTGGCCGGGCTGGTGCAGAAGTTCTGCGAGGGAGGTTTCAATGCGCAGGACGCGCTGCCGATGCAGCTCTGCGACTGGGCGCTCTTCGCCGTCGTGGCCGCGCTGCTCGGACGGTCGCAGACGTGCTTCGAGCTGGCGTATTTCTGGGGTTTGTGCGGAACCACGCAGGCGCTGATCACGCCGGCCATTGCGAGCGACACGGCATGGTGGCGGCAGCTCGGATTTTTTCTCGATCACGCGGGGATCGTGGCGGGCGTGCTCTTTCTTCTCCTCGTGCCGAAGATGCGTCCGCACGGTCTGTGGCGCGTGCTGCTGTGGTCGGAAATCTATATCGCCTCGGCGCTCGCGGTGAACGCGCTGACCGGCGGGAACTACGGCTTCCTCGCGCACCGGCCCGCGCAGCGCACGATGCTCGATCTTTTCTCCGACACGCCCTGGCTTTACGTGGCCGGGATCAACGGCCTCGCGCTGGTCTTCTTCGCCGCGATCTGGCTGCCCTGGCTGATCGCCGACCGAATCCGCCGTGGTAGGGATGGCACTCCGTGCCGTCCGCGAACGTGATCGCGCACCCGCCCGCCTCGCTGCGCTCGCCCCGGACGGCACGGAGTGCCGTCCCTACCTGCTAAAGCGCGGCGGTGAGCTTGACGATCTCGGCGAAATCCCGGGCGACGAGGCTGGCCCCGCCGACGAGCGCGCCGTCGATGTCGGGCTGCGACATGAGTTCGACGGTGTTGCCGGGTTTCACGCTGCCGCCGTACTGGATGCGGACTTTGTCGGCGGTCGCGGCGTCGGAAATGTCGGTGAGCACTTTGCGGATAAAGGCGTGCGCGCTTTGCGCCTGCTCGGGCGTGGCGGTGCGGCCGGTGCCGATGGCCCAGACGGGCTCGTAGGCGAGGACGGTGTCGGTGAGCGTCTTCTCCTCGAGTCCCGCGAGGCTGCCGCGGAGCTGAGTTTCGAGGACTTGCTCGACCTTGCCGCCGTCGCGTTCGGCCAGGGTTTCGCCGATGCAGACGATGGGTTTGAGCGAGGCTTCGTGCGCGGCGCGGGCTTTCCGGTTCACGATTTCATTCGTCTCGCCGAAGAAGGTGCGGCGCTCGCTGTGGCCGACGACGACGTAGCGGGCGAAGAGCTCGCGGATCATCGCGCCGCTGATCTCGCCGGTGAACGCGCCGCCCGTTTCCCAGTGCATGTTTTGCGCGCCGAGCTTCACGTTCTGGATCTTGTTCAGGCGCTCGGAGACGTGGGCCATGGTGGTGAAAGGCGGCACGAGGACGATGTCCACGCGCTTTTCCTCGGCGACTTCGAGGAGGAAGGTGTCGAGGTAGGAATCTGACTCGTTGACAGTCATGTTCATCTTCCAGTTGGCGGCGATGATTTTGCGGCGCATGGGTAGGATTTTTTTAACGGAATTACGGAATTAAACCAAATTAACGGAATTGGGGAGGAGAGATGGAAGCGGCCAAAACAATTCCGTCATTTGGCAAAATTCCGTAATTCCGTCCCTCTTTATTACTTGTCGTTCAGCGCAGTGACGCCGGGGAGGGCTTTGCCTTCGAGGAGTTCGAGGGACGCGCCGCCGCCAGTGGAGATGAAGGTCATTTTTTCCGCGACTCCGGCGCGCTTCACGGCGGTCACGCTGTCGCCGCCGCCGATGATGCTCTTGCAGCCGGTGTTCGCGGCGATGGCTTCGGCGATGGCGAAGGTGCCCGTCGCGCATTCCTTGATCTCGAAAACGCCCATCGGCCCGTTCCAAATCACGGTTTTCGCGCCGGCGATTTCCGCGGCGAAAAGTTTCACACTCTCGGGTCCAATATCCACGCCCTCCCAGCCATCGGGAATGTCTTCGCCGGCCGGGCAGTTTTTCGTCGCGCCCACGGTTTTGGCGTCAAAGTCGAACGCATCCGTGATCAGCGCGTCCACCGGGATGAGCAGCTTCACGCCGCGGGCTTTGGCCTTGTCGAGCGCCGCCTGGGCGATGGGTTCCCATTCGGGCTTGTAGAGGCTTTTGCCGAGCGCGATGCCCTGCACGAGCTTGCGAAAAGTGTAGGCCATCCCGCCGCCGATGATGATCGTGTCGGCCTTGTCGAGCAGGCGGTTGATGACCGCGATTTTGTCGCTCACTTTCGCCCCGCCGAGGATGACGACGAAAGGCCGCGCGGGATTTTCCAGTTCGTCCTGGAGATACGTCAACTCCTTCTCCATGAGGAAACCGGCGACCGCTTTTTTCACATGCTGCGCCACGCCCGCCGTGCTCGCGTGCGCGCGGTGCGCGGCCCCAAAGGCATCGTTCACAAACACGTCGCCGAGCCGCGCGAGCGCCTGCGCAAAGGCCGGGTCATTCGCTTCCTCCCCGGCGTGAAAGCGCACGTTTTCGAGCAGCGCCACGTCGCCGTTTTTCATGTGCGCGATGATTTTCTCCGGCACCTCGCCGATGACATCGTGACTGAAAAGCACCGGATGCCCGATGAGCGTGTGCAAATGATCGGCCACCGGACGCAGCGAATACTTCGCGTTCGGCTGGCCCTTGGGGCGGCCGAAATGCGCCATGAGAATGACCTTTGCGCCGCGCTCGCGGAGATAGGTGATCGTGGGGAGGCTCTCGCGCATGCGCGTGTCGTCGGTGATGACGGATTTTCCGTCGCGCTCATCCACCGGCACATTGAAATCCACGCGCACGAGCACGCGCTGGCCAGATACATCGATGTCGCGAAGGGAGAGTTTGGGCATGGCAGGAAATTTGTGAGCGGGAGATGAAGCCCGCCCGGCGCGGAAATGACAAGCACTTTGCGCCTGCGAAGCTCCAGTCAGGGCGTGTGCCCAGGGGCAGCAGGAGCGTAAACGTAAAGGTAGTAAGTCTCGCTCAGGCTAAGCCGGTCGGTCGCGCTTCTCTTGGAGATATGGGTGCGGTACCAGTCCAAACCGGCTGAGATCGCGCCGGTGAGCAGATTCTTTCGGTCAAGGGTCTGGGCGACCGGCTCTCCGAGGGCCGGCACCTTTTCATTGCTCAGGAAAAATGTCGGGGCGCTTTCCAACCCACCCGATTCCCTCGCCTGACCATCCTCGGGAAGAATAACCGTCCGGTCGAATTCGTCGTTGAATCTCTGCACCTGATGAAATCCCGAGGTGTCCACCGTTTTGCTCAAAATGATAATCCCGTTCCGCGGCGTGTGCTGTTTGACCAGGGTGATCAGACGGTCGGCATCCGCGGAATTGACGTTGAAGGTGGCGACGATCAGATAACAGTAAGCCGCCGCACCCAGAACCCATAACAGCTCACGATAACCGGGCTCGGCCGGCCCGGCTTCGAGTTGCGGCAACATCAGCGCGAGGGAGAAGACAATTCCGACGATCAGCACCGATGAGGCCATCCACGGGTGATGGGCAAAGTAGTTGCGCATCCCCACCACGGAAGCCAAGGCCCCCGCAACCGGCAGAAAGCTCTTCGGAACGAGCCGGCCGGCCTTGCGACAGCGCACCAGCACCCAGCCGGAAAACACCAGCAGCGGCAGCAGACCCAGGAGGCTGGCCACACTCAGCCGGACGATTGCCGTTTTCCAATTCATCGGGAACCCACCGTATCCACCGCCGCCCCACAAATAGCTATTGTAGAAAAGGGCGAATCCCCCGCTGCCTCCGCCGCCCGCCTTGCTGGCAATCGACACCAGCGCCACGGCCACGGTGGCAACTGTCGCCGTAAGGGTGAAAAGAACAAAGCGCCGGTTGAAGAGCCCCATTTGGGCAATCAGGTAAAGTCCCACGATTGGGAACACAAACGCCGTGGTCCAGTTGAGCACGGCATAGGTGGCCACAGTCAGTGCCATGAGGGCCGCCATCCCCAAGCCGATAGGTCGCGGCTCATGCAGGCGCCTGCAGACCGGTGCCAGGAAGGGGAGGCCCAGGAGCACAGGGAGCGTGAGGGTATCCAGACCCACCGTCATGCGCACATAGCCGGGACACATGAGCACGAGGAGTCCGCCCAGCCAAGCCGCCGCCCGGTTGCCCAAAAGATGTTTCGCAGCCAGCGCGACAGCGGCGCTGAGGACAAGATAGAAAGCCACGCCGTCGCTGCCGAAGCCACCGGCGATTTTCCCGATGACAAAGGGAAAGATCAGGCTGTAAGGGCGATGACCGCTGTAGATGTCGAGAGGGCTGTCCGGCAGGACGCCGCCGGGATTGGTGACGAGTTGCCCGCCGAGTTTGAAGAAACCGACCGAATCCCAGTTGCGGATGACGTTATGGCACCACCCAGAATCCAGCTCCGAAATCGGCATCGAGGAAAAGAGCACTGCGCTCGAACCAAGGGCCGCCAGAAACAGAATGATCCGCCATTTGTTACTCGTCATTAGGTGGTCTTTCTGAATGCCGCCATGAGTGAGGTTCCGGTCAATCCCTGGGGAAGAATCTCCAGGCGGGAAAGGAGCAGCAGCAGCTTGTTCTTGAGCGGGCTGCCGCGGTCCATGCCCTTTTTGATGACCAGCGAGGCGTCGAGATTCGCCACCAGCCGCTTCCTGATCAACAGCAGGGGATAAAATGGAAGGCCCCAGTAGGTGTGGCGACCCAGCGCCATGCCACCGCGCTTTGCCACCTCCGCCAATTCATCCCATGAATACCGCCGGATATGCCCGACCACTTCATCGTATTTGGAGAACAGACCCATCTGCGCCGGCACGTTCACGAGAAGCGTCCCACCCGGTTTCAGATGATGGAGACACGCTTGCAGGAAGTTATCCTGATCGGTGATGTGCTCCAGGACATCGAACAGGATCAGGCAGTCATACTTCCCCGCCATCTCCGGCCGCCGCTCGAGAATGTCATAGTGATACAAGGTTCCTTGGCTGCTCTTGTTCGTCGAGAGGGCGCCCAGGTTAAGATCCAAGCCATCGACCGGAATGTGGAAGGTCTGCTCGAACTGCTGCTGAACAATGCCATGACCGCAGCCCACCTCCCCGTAACTCCAGGCGGGGTTGAGCAGGTCGCCAAAGACACGCTTCAGCACCTCCAGCCGGCGGATGATCCAGAAATGATCCAGGTCCACCAGTTCGAACCACTCCGCACCCATGCTCACCTCGGTGGGCGGCGAGAGCATCACGATGTCTTTTCTGCCGCCGGTCGTCTCACTCATCGTCACGCGGTTCCGCTTCGATGATGTCCCGGAAACCGGACTGTTTCCGCAGGTCTCCGATCTTCCCGCCCACGATGGCGATCGGGCGTCTTTTGACCTCGCGGATCAGCAGGCCCAGATACTCGCCGAGGATGCCCATGCAGAGGAAAAGAAAGCTGCCGATTCCGCAGAGCAACACGGCCAGGGTGGTGATGCCGGGGTTAGTCCCGACGTAATAGTTCAAAAGGGTGAAATGCGGAAAGAAACGATTGATGAGGATGAGGATGCCGAGAAGCAAGGTGGCCAAAGACATCCAAAACCCGATGACGCTGGCGAGACGGAGGGGCGCATTGCTGAAGCCCACGAGAGACGAGAGGGCGAGAGCCAGCAGGCTCGAAAAGCCATACTTGGCTTCGCCCGCGGCGCGTTCGGGGCGGTCATAGGCGACCGAGCCTTGCTTGAGGCCCACCCAGCACCTCAGTCCGCGGAGAACCCGGACGTTTTCGGGCATCTCGGACATGAGTCGGAGACACCGCCGGTGAAAGACCGAGAAGTCCCCGCTGTCCAGCGGCCAGGGGTGTTCGGCAAAGGCTTTCATCAGCCGATAGAAGGTGCGGTAACACAGCGTTAGGAGGAAACCTTCCGTCCGGGTCTGGCGCACCGCATAGACGAGGTCGAGCTTTTCGGCCTGGGCTTTGGCGAGGCACTTGAGGAGCACTTCCGGCGGGTCCTGCATGTCCGCATCCATGACCCCAATGTAAGTGCCCGAGGCATAGGCCAGTCCGGTGGAAATCGCGGGCTGATGACCAAAGTTCCGGCTTAGCAAGATGCCTTTGACCCGGCCATCTTTCGCCTGCCACTCGCGGATGAGTTCCGCGGTCCGGTCGTGGCTGCCATCATCCACCAGGATCGCCTCCCAAGCGCCGGCGGTTCCGACTTCGAGGGACTCGCGAAGCACGGCCATCAGCCGGGGCAATGCTTCTTCTTCATTGAAGCATGGCACGACGACAGACAGGAGGGGCTTGGGTGTTGGTTTTTCCACGGGAGGCGGGGTCATCTATGCTTTCTCGGTTCGGAACGGTCAAGCGGCCACTGCGTCAGGGCGTCCGGCGGGCCAGCACGTTGAACTCGACCGGCATCCACGGATGAGTCGGGGAGTAGAGCGAGGGGAGGATCGCGACGGGATGAAACCCGTGCCCGTCGAGCAGCCGGAGGAGCCGGAGGAGCGCGTTCTCGGCGGTGTTTTCCTCGCGAATGGTGGACACTTCCACGACCAGCGAGCGGGTCGTGGCGAGCAGGTCTTTGGCCCCAGCGAGGACATCGAATTCCGCGCCCTCCACGTCGATTTTCAAAAGATCCACCTGGGCGATGCCGTGCTCGCGCACGACATCGTCGAGGCGGCGGACGCGGCAGGGGATTTTGCGGATTTCGCCCATGGTGGCGGTCGTGTCGAGATAGCTCTGGGAAAAGCCTTTCAAGCTGCCGATTTCGTCGCGCTCGGGAGCGACGTGCAGATCGAGCGTGCCCTCGGCGTCGCTGAGCGCGCAGGTTTCCAACTTCCACAAAGGCGCGTGCCTTTCGCAACGCCGCTGGAGAATGGGCAGCAGCTTCGGCAGCGGCTCAAAGAGCAGCACGCGCGCGGCGGGAAATGAGGCGCTCGCCGCCTCGGAAAAATCGCCGTGGTTTGCGCCGACATCGACGACGACCGAGACCTCGCGCAGACCCAGCAGGCTGATCCAGATGAGGAAGTCATTGTAGGAGGTGCGGTTGTGCGGGAGGGCGGGAAAAAGACGGCGCGGCAGGAGCGGCAGGCCGGTGAGGTTCAGCCCGCCGGACTGCCAGCAGGCCTGAAAGTAACGGGCGATCTTTTCGTGGGGTTTCAAGTGCGCCATGCTTGGCGGCAATCTTTCGGGCGGTCAAACAATTCCCATCGACGCGACCTTTGCCGAAATCTACATCAGAAAAACGCCGCCGTGAAAGTCGTCCACCTGTGCTATCTGCCCATCCCGAAAGAGCATCCGGACTATGGGAAAGTGCGGTGTCATCCGGGCCGCTGGGTGCTGAATCTGGCCATCGCCCAGCGCGCGCACACCGGCATTGAGCCGGAACTGATCGTGCAGATTCCCGGTGCGGCGCGGGACTGCGACGCGGTCATCGATGGCATCCCCGTGCATTTTCTCGCCGCGCCGGATCGCTTCCGCTCGGCCACGTTTTTTTACTTCGACACCCGGCGCGTGGCCGCCCGCGCGCTGGCGCTGCGGCCCGACTTGGTTCACGCCCACGGCACCGAGGACTGCTACGCGCTCGCCGCGCTGCGCACGCGGCGGCCGAGCGTGGTCACGGCGCAGGGGCTTTTTTTTCTGATCAATGCGGTGGTCCCGCCGCGGCGGTTTTCGCGCGAGAGCATCGTGGAAATGACCGAGCGCTCGGCGCTGCGGCGCACCCGGCATGTCATCGCGAAAAGCGCCTACGTCGCCGACGCGCTGCACCGCCAGTTTCCGCACCTCACGCTGCACCGCATTCCGAATACCTTCGACGCACGGCTGGCGGAGATTCGCGGGGAGAAAGAGCCGCGGCTCCTCGTGTTCATCGGCAGCCCCGGCCCGCGCAAGGGGCTCGACCTCCTCGCCGCCGCGCTCGCCGAGGTGCAGCGGACTTTTCCCGACGTGCGGCTGTGGGTCTTTGGCGACCAGCCCGAAGCGCCTTCCGAATACGAGGCGACGATGAAAGCCCGGCTCGGCGCGCTCATGGGTGAGCGCGTGACCTTTCACGGCACCGTGCCGGCGCTGGAGGTGGCGCACGCGCTCGCCCGCGCCACCGCGCTGGTCGCGCCGTCGCGGGAGGAAATGTTTGGCAATCAGCTCATCGAGGCGCTCGTCGTGGGCACGCACGGGATCGTGACCGAGGGCACGGCGCTGGCGGAAAATGTCCGGCGGTTTGGCAATGGCACCGTCGTCCCGCAGGAGGATGTGCCGGCGCTGGCGACGGCGATTCTCGAGGCGCTCGCGCGCGACACCTTTCCCGAACGCGACTCGGCGCGGCAGCAGGTCTTCGCGGCGATGGGGCCGGAGATTGTCGCCCAGCAGCATGAGGCGCTTTATCGCGAGGTGATGGAGGGGAAAATGACGAATGACGGATGACGAATGACGAGGGAATGACGAAGCTCGAAGCCTGAAGGGTGCGGCGAACGTCCGGGCGTTCGTCACTCATCATTCGGGTTTCATTCGTCATCCGTCATTCGTCATTCTCCGTTCGCTATTCACCCGCGCACCGGCATACTCGGCGGACTTTTTTCCATGTGCGGAATTGCCGGCGTATTCTCATTTCAAGACGAGGCCCAGCCTTTCGATCTCGCGTGCCTGAGCCATCGCGGGCCGGATTCGCGCGGTGAATGGTGGTCGGAAAATCGCCGCCGCTGGCTGGGTCACACGCGGCTCGCCATCCTCGATCTTTCGCCCACCGGCGCGCAGCCGATGACCGACCCGGCGACGGGCAACGTCATCGTTTTCAACGGCGAAATCTACAATCACCTGACGCTCCGCCGCGAGCTGGAGACGCTCGGCGCGACCTTCGCCGGGACGAGCGATACCGAGACGCTGCTCGCGGGTTATCGCCTCTGGGGCGAAGCCATGCTCCCGCGGCTCAAAGGCATGTTTGCCTTCGCGATTTACGACAAAGCGGGCGACTCGCTTTTCCTCGCGCGCGACCGCTTTGGCATCAAGCCGTTCTACTGCTGGCGCGGAAAGGACGCCTTGGTCTTCGCGTCGGAGATTCGTGGCATCGTGCGCTACGGCGGCTTGCGGAGCACGCGCGAGTCGGTGGCCGCGTATCTCCAGTGGGGGAGCTGTCCGCACTCGTGCCTGCTTTATCCCGAGGTCTTCGAGCTGCCGGTCGGGTCGTGGCTGCGCGTCGCCGCCGGGCCGGAGACGAAGCCCGTGGCTTACTGGCCGCCTGCGCGTTTCCCGAATACCGCTCCCGCCGGCGGCCGTCCGGCGCTCGTCCGCCGCACGCGCGAGCTGCTCGAGGCCGCCGTTCACGAGCACATTCTCTCGGATGTGCCGGTCGCGTGTTTCCTCAGCGGCGGGATTGACTCGTCGGTCATCACCGCGCTGGCCGCGCGCGAGCTGCACCGCGAACTGCACACCTTCTCGGTCGGCTTCGAGGACGCCACCTACGACGAGAGCCAGTTCGCGCGGCGCATCGCCAGCCAGTACCAGACCGATCACACGGAAATCCGCCTCGCCGCCGGGGAGGTCATCGAGACGGTGCAGGAGGCCGTCCTCGCCATGGATTTGCCGTCGATGGATGGGATCAATTCCTACATCGTCGCCAAGGAGGTCGCGAAGAAAGGCTTCAAAGTCGCCCTCGCCGGCACGGGTGGCGACGAGCTCTTCGGCGGCTATCCGCACTTCCGCTCCGTGCCCCGGCTCAAATACCTCGCCCTCGCCCCTCGCCCGCTCCTCGCCCTCCTGCTCCGGTTGAAAAAGGGACGCCACCTCCTCACCGACACGCCCGGCCGCATGGACGCCGGCCTTTTCGCCCAATGGTGGCGGCGCTCCTGGAACGCCGCGCTCCTCCGCGACCTCGGTCTGCCCCCGCGGCCCATCCCCGCCGAGCCCCGCCCCGCGCTGGCCGACGACTTCGCCCGCATCAGTTGGTCCGAACTCAGCCATTACCTGCGCGACGTGCTCCTGCGCGACTCCGACCAGATGAGCATGGCCGTCTCGCTCGAAGTGCGCGTGCCCTTCCTCGATCACGAGCTGGTCGAGTTTGTCCTCGGCCTGCCCGCGGCGGAAAAGGAGCGGCCCGGCCTCGTCAAATCCCTCCTCATCGACAGCACCGCCGACCTCCTGCCGCGCGAGATTTACGACCGGCGGAAGATGGGCTTCGAGCTCCCCATGCCCGCGTGGATCAAAGGCCCGCTCCGCGAATTCTCGCTCGCGGGTTTGGACCACCTCGCCGCCGCCGGCGTGTGCGCTCGCGAGCAGGCGCTCGCGCACGACCGGGAGTTTCTCGCCGGGCGGCTGCCGTGGCAGAAGCTCTGGGCGCTGGTGGTGCTGGGGTGGTATTTGAGCAAAGCGCCGACGGCTCCGTGACGGCATCTGATCCTCACGGCGTTCCGTGAGCGCGGCTGACCGGCGGGTGCGTTTATGGAGTGCGGCGGCAGAGCGTAGCGCCGACGCCGCTTTGGCATGCGCCGGAGGTGTGCGGTGGGCGCACCGGAAGCCCGCATGCCGGAACCTGCCGCGGCTCCCCGAGCCCTTCCGAAAGCGGCGTCGGCGCTACGCTCTGCCGCCGCACTCCAAGGTGCCGCCGCCCGCTACGGGAGCGGCGTTTCGATGCGGGGGAAAAGCGGGGTGGGCTGACCGAGGATGTGGCCGTCGGGGAGGCCGGTGGCCCCGCCCCACTGCGCGTCGGCGAGCTTGAAGCGGGATTCCAGGCCGGTGGCTTCCATCTTCCACTGGAGCTGATCGAAGATGCCGTGCGCGGCCCGCGGCAGCACCGGGGAGATGAGGATGGCGATGATTCGGAGGGACTCGGCGAGGTGGTAAAGGACGGCGTCGAGGCGGGCAGCTTGACCGGGATCTTTGGCGAGCTTCCAAGGCGCTTCGCGTTCGACCAGTTTGTTAGCGATAGACGCCATTTCAGAAATCGAATCCAATGCTGCACTAACGTTCCATTCAGCAAGCGAAGGAACTCCGCACAACTCCCCATAGCGGCCACCGATGTTGAGCGTGTAGGAATGAGTCATCATGTCGAAATATTCAGCGTAAGTATCTTTTTCGGTAAAATCCGTCTCATCCGTGCCGCCCACATTCACATCCGGTATAACGTCGATCACCCGAAACTCGATGGAGTTTGTCGCAAGCCGCCCCGCCCGGTACTTCGCCGCCATGTTCAGCGTCCGGTTCAACAGGTTGCCAAGCGAGTTCGCAAGGTCGGTGTTGTAGCGCATCACCAGTCGCTCCTCGCTGAAGTCCGCGTCTTTTCCCGTCGCGATGTCGCTCATCAAATAATACCGCAGGGCTTCCGCGCCGTATTTGTCGGCGAGGGCGTCGGGGTCGATGACGTTGCCGAGGCTCTTGCTCATTTTCGCGCCGGAGATATTCCACCAGCCGTGGACGAGCAGCGTGGGCATCTCGTCGTCGGCAAAGCCGAGCGCTTTCAGCATCACCGGCCAGTAAACGCCGTGCGCGGGAATGAGGATGTCCTTGCCGATGACGTGGAGCGGGGGCCAGAGGGCTGCGAAGGCGGAAGGCGGAGGGCGGAAGGCGGAAGAAGACGGGCCTGCGGCGGCAGTGGTTGGAATCGAAACCTGCCCACTGATCTCTTCCGCCTTCCGCCTTCCGCCTTCCGTCTTTCCCCCTCCGCCTTCCGCCTTCGGATCATGGCCGGGGACGAAGGTGAGGTAGTTCACGAGCGCGTCGAACCAGACGTAGGTGACGAAGCCCGCGCCGAAAGTCTCGGGGAAGGGAATGCCCCACTTCAGCCGCGACGCGGGGCGCGAGATGCACAGGTCGCCCTCGAGTTTTTCCACGGCGTTGCGCAGCTCGGCGACGCGGAAATCGGGGACGACGAATGGGGTGTTCTCCGCGCTGCGTTTGTCGATGAAATCGAGCAGCCACTGCTTCGGGTCGCAGCCGGGCAGCCCGGTCGCGGGGTCTTGCGTGAGGCGGAAGTAGAAGTTTTCCTCGTCGCGCTCCTCGACGAGGCCCCACTCCGGGCCGAACTGCCCGTCGGGGCCGCGCTCTTTGTCCGTGAGGAACTGCTCCTGCCGCACGCTGTAAAAGCCGCGCTGCGTCTTCTTGTAGAGCCATCGGCTCTCGCCCCTCGCGGGGTCTTTGTCGTCCCAGAGCTTCTGCAAATTGGCGCGCACGCATTCCTTGTGCAGCGGGTCGGTGGTGGCGGCCCAGCGGTCGTAGCGGACGTCGAGTTTGGCCCAGAGGGCGATGAATTTCGCGGTGATCTCATCGACGAACTGCTGCGGGGCGACGCCCTGCTTTTCGGCGGATTGCTGGACCTTCTGCCCGTGCTGATCGACGCCGGTGAGGTAGAAAACCTCCTCGCCTTTCAGCCGGTGGTAGCGGGCGAGGACATCGGCGAGCACTTTCTCGTAGGCGTGCCCGATGTGCGGGGCGCCGTTGGTGTAGTCGATGGCGGTGGTGATGAAGAAGGGTTTGGACATGGAAAGTGGGGCTGACGGTCAGAGTTCGCCGCGCGGGTCGGTGCGATGGGCGTGCCAGAAGCGGAGAACATTCACGACGCCGGCGGCTTCGTCGATGCGGTAGATGATGCGATAGACGCCGAAGGCGAGGATTTCGCGGGCGTCGGGATGCCGCTGGCTTTTGAGTTTTCGCCCTCGCCGTGCGCTCTGCGGCTCAGAAAGTTCGACCTCAGCGCGATGAACCAGATCGCGATGGTATTTTTCCGCGCGCCAAGCCTCGCCACGCAGGTTCCAGTATTCGCTCAGAGCATCAAGGTCGTCGAGCGCGTCCGAGTTGAACGCTACGCGGAACGCTTCTTCGCCCATTTCTCTTCCATCTTCTGCTTGACCTCTTCCAGCGTGTAAACGCGCCCCTCAGCGATCGATTTCTCCGCTTCGCTAATTGCCAGATCCAACCGCGCTTCTTCGTAAAGATCGCGCAGACCGGGATGATCTTCCGGGAAGCTATCGACCCACTGGTGGATGGTTTCTTTCATCGACATGGCGCAGAAGTTAGCACGCGGGCGGGGCAAACTCACGCGGGCTTTTTGATCTTCCCGCCCCAGCCGAGGATCTTCGCTTTCGCGCCGGCGGACTCGGCTTCGGGGATCATCCCGGCGCGGACGTAGAAGAGCGAGAGGCTGGACCAGGCGAGCTGGTCGTTCGGCCGCAGCGCGACGGTGCGCAGGCCAGCGGCGATGGCTTCGGGGTAGCGGCCCACTTTCATCAGCGCCATGCCGAGGGCGTGCCAGGCGTCGAAGAACTCGGGCGCGAGTTCGGTGCAGCGGGCGTATTTTTCCACCGCAGCCTCGAGTTCGCCGAGCGCGAGGTCGCCGTTGGCGTCGTCGAAGAGTTCCTCGATCTCGGGCGGCGCGTCCATTTTTCTCGCGGGAAAAAAAGCGCGCGGACTAGCCGCGGCCGGGCGTCTGGATGTGGGCCTCGGCGCGGCGGAGTTTGAGCCATTCGGAGAAAAGCACGGAGCGGGTCAGGCGGGCCATGCTTTCGGAAATCATGGGTTTGTCGGTGGCGAATTTCGCGTCATCGGCGGGCACCCGCTTGTCCACATGGACGAGGAGGCCGCCGGCCGCCGACGGGGTGAAAGCGCTGAGTTCGCCGTCCTTGAGTTCGAGGGTGGCGGCCATGATTTCACCGGCGTCGGGGAGCGCACGGTTGGGTTCGCTTTGCGAAAAAACCGGGAAGGTTTCCACGGTCGCGCCCGCGGCCTGCGCGGCCTCGGCGAAGGTCTTGCCGGCCTGGAGTTCGGGCGCGATTTTGTTGCGGATTTCGGCGGCCTTGAGATTGAGCGCCTCCTGGGCGCGCTCGCGCTTGAGCTGCTCCACGAGCTGCGCTTTGGCTTCGTCAAAGGTCAGCGGGCGGGCAGCGGTCACGCCGGCGAGCTGGAGCACGTAGTAGCCGCGGTCGGTGGTGAGGACATCGCTGATGGGGTCTTTTGCGGTGAGTTTGAAAGCGGCGGCGGCCACGGCGGGCGCGGCGGCGAGCGAGGGCGCGGGTGCGCTTTGGGAAAAGTCCGGCGTCTCCTCGACCGTCACGCCGGCCTTTGCGGCGGCTTCGTCGAATTTCGCGTCCTTCTCCGTCACGGCGATGGAGAAATCTTCGGCGGCCTTGCCGAGCTTGCCCAGCTCCTCGGCGCGCGCTTTGGGTTCGAGCGGTTTGTCGGTCGTCGGGAGGATGAAGGCGGCCACTTTCACCTTGCGCATCTCGTCGGATTTGAGCTGCGTCTTGCGCTCTTCGTAGAGCTTTTTCACGTCGTCGTCCGGCGCGGTCGCGGTGGCGAGAAAGTCGTCGAGTTTCAGGCGGATGACGGACGACTCGGTCTTGCGGTAATGCTGTTCGTAGGCGGAGCGCACCTCGGCGGGCGCGGGCTCGGTGGTCGCGCCGAGGAGGGCGAGGAGTTTGCGCAGCTTGAGCTGGTCGCCGACGAGTTCCTCAAAGCCGTCCGCGGTCATCCCGCGGGACGAGAGCGCGTTGGCGACGAAGTTATTGA
This sequence comes from Chthoniobacter sp., assembly GCA_043779205.1. Classification (GTDB taxonomy): domain Bacteria; phylum Verrucomicrobiota; class Verrucomicrobiia; order Chthoniobacterales; family Chthoniobacteraceae; genus Chthoniobacter. The sequence goes on from JAYWEP010000100.1 coordinate 39,941, forward strand.
ACCGCTCGGAATCGAACGCGCCCTTGTTTTGAAAGACGGGCATTTGCTTGATCGCCTCGTCGCGCTCGGCCTGGGTGGAGGCGATGCCGAGCCGCTCGGCCTCGTGGCGGAGGATGAGCAGATTCCAGGTGAAGTCGGTCGCGTACTTCGGCGGCAGTTGGTACATCGAGATCATCTCCTCGGGGATGCCGGGCACGTCGCAGAGCGCTTTCATGAGGTCGTTCATCTGGAGGCCGCGCACCAGTTCGTAGTCTTTCCCCGCGCGCAGGAGCTGGAGCTGCGGGACGCTGCGGCCGTAGAGCATCCCCGCGCTGTCCGCACCGCCTTTGTCCATGAAGCGGCCACCATTGAAAAAGCCCACGAAGCTGATGATGATGACGACTGTGAAAACGATCAGCAGAGGCTGCTGATAGCGGCGGATGAGATGATTCATGGAATGGGAAGTTTCGGGGTTGATTTCACCGGAGGGGGTCACTAGCTTGCCGCCCGCCGAGCCGATGAAGCTACGTTTTCCCTCCCATTTTCAGCAACTCCTTTCTGCCGCTGCATGCGCTTTGGCGCTGGCTCGCGGGGCGTTGGCGCAAACCGACGCGACGGTTTTCATTAAGGGCCAGGGTCAGGCGATGAAGGTCGTGGGCGTGACTGGAACCTCGCTCATGGTGAAGACCGAGTTTGGCGAGCAGGGCCTGCCGCTCGCGCAGATTCAGGAGGTGCGGATGACGCCGCCGCCGGAGTTTGGGCAGGGTCTGGCGGCGTATCAGGCGAAGGATTATGCGAAGGCGCTGCCGCTTTTCAAAAGCGTGGCGGATAAATTCCGCGGCATGCCGGCGGGGTGGGCGCAGCAGGCTTCGGGGATGCTCGTGGAGATCGACCTGGCGATGAATGACGCAGCGAAGGCGGACGCGGATTACGCGGCTTTTGCGAAGGCGTATCCGGCCGGCGGCACGGCGGCGGATGTGCTGGCGGCGCGCATCGCGGCGTCGAAAAAGAATTTCGCCGCGGCCAAGCAGAAGCTCGGGCCGATCACCGAAGCCGCGCTCAAGGAGAAGACCGTCGCGCCGGCCAATGCGCTCGCCTTCAGCCAGGCCTTTCTCGTCAGCGGGCAGGTCAAGGAGGCGGAAGGAAATTTCGCCGGTGCCCTCGAAGATTATTTGCGCACGGTGACGTTGTTCTATCATGATCGCTCCGCGGTGACCGTCGCGCAGGAACGAGCCGACGCCCTCCGCGCCCAGCATCCCGAAATCACCGTCCCCTAAATCCCATCTTTCCCAAACCACCCATGATCCCGACCAAACTCCGCCGCCATCTCCCGCTCGCCATTTTCCTCGCCGTGCTCTGCCTCGGTGCCGCCATCGGTTTCGCCCAGGATGAGGCGCCTGCGGAGGTGAAAAAGCAGGAGAGCGTGATCGACATGATCAAGAACGGCGGCTTTCTGATCCAGCTCATCTGGCTTTGCATCGTCGGCACCTCGGTGACGATGGTCACTTTCATCATCCAAAACATCATGTCGCTGCGGAAGGACAAGCTGGCGCCGCCGCCGCTCATCCAGGCGCTCCAGCAGACGCTCGGGGGGGGCAACTATCAGGAAGCGTGGGCCACCTGCGCGGCGAACAAGAACTATCTCGCCAACGTCCTCAAAGCCGGCCTCTCCCGGCTCGGCCGCGGCAAGGAAGCGGTGCAGGACGCCGTCGCCGAACACGGCCTGCGCGAGGCCACGGTGCTCCGCACGCGCAACAGCTACCTCTCGGTCATCGGGGTCATCAGCCCGATGATCGGACTGCTCGGCACGGTCATCGGCATGATGGGCGCCTTCGCCGTGCTCGGCAGCAGCGGCATGAAGGATCCCGGCGCGCTCGCCGGAAAGATCGGTGAAGTGCTCCTCGCCACGGCGAGCGGCCTCTTCATCGCCATCCCGGCCTTCGTCTCCTACTACGTCTTCCGCAACGTCTCGCAGATGTGCATCGTGCATGCGGACGATGTCGTGAACACGCTGATCCTGGACATCCCCTACGATGAACTCGCGGGCGTCCAGATCGGCGAAAACTTCGACGCCGGCGCGCCGATGCCCGGTTTCACCGGCGGTGCGCGCAAAGTCTCGATGGCGCTCACGACCGCCTGCCCCGTTTGCAATGGAGCCGTCACGCCCGGCGTGAATCCGTGCCCGCACTGCGGCGCGACGCTCGACTGGTCGGCCTGATTTTTCCCCCGCGATGGCCCACCACGCCACCCATACCAAGGACGCGCGCCAGAAGACCCGGATGGTGCCCGAGGAGGATCCGGAGTTTCAGATTGCTCCGATGATCGACATCCTGCTCGTGCTGCTGGTCTTCTTCATGTCGATCAGCACGTCGGAAGTCCTGCAGGTCAGCCAGGGCGTGGTGCTGCCCGTGGCGAAGGACGCGGGGAAGCGGCAAAAACCCAAGGGCGAGGTCATGGTCAACGTCCTTTGGAACGCGATCAATAACATCGGCCTGATCGAAATCTCCGAAGAAAAATACGACCGTGCCGATCAGATCGCCGGCGTGCTCGCAAACGCGGTCAGGGCCGAACCTGAAACCCGTGTCGTCATCCGCGCGGATCGCAATGTGCGCTACGAATATCTCCGCTCCGTCATGGTCGCTGCGGGCAAAGCCGGGGTGGGCAAAGTGACTTTTTCCGTCGTCGATAAAGACGACAAGGCGCCTGCGGAACCCGCGCCCTAATCACGCCGGACGCGCAATGTTTTCCAACCCCTCAATGAACTCCTAAAATATGTCAGGTTCCGTCAGCGCCGAAGATGGCGACATGGGCTTTCAAATCGCCCCAATGGTCGATGTTGTCTTTGTGCTCATGCTCTTTTTCATGGCCTGCGCCGGCCAGCAGGTGAATGAGAAAGAGCTGAACATCTCCCTCCCCAGCGGCGCTCCGGCCTCGCCGAATTCGACGCCGAAAACCCCGATCCTGATCGACATCTCCGCCGAGGGTCAGGTGACGATGAACAACCAATCCTTTGGCACGCCGGCGGACAAAAACCTCGAGCCGCTGCGCGCCTGGCTGAAGAACGCGATCGCCCAATTCGGCGGCGAAGATCCTGTCATCATCCGGCCCAACCCGGAGACGCGGCACGAACGCATCATCGACGTGCTCAACGCGGCCTCCGCCGCCGGGGTGAAGAATCTTTCGTTCAGCTAACCCGCGGTTTTTTCACCACCCCAAAACACCATGGCCTCCTCCCCCGGAACCCAGGACGGCGACATCGGTTTCCAAATCGCGCCGATGGTCGATGTGGTCTTTGTCCTCATGCTCTTTTTCATGGCCTGCGCCGGCTGGCAGATGAAAGAGCGCGAACTCAGTGCCAGTCTGCCCGGCAACGGCAAGGGCCAGGAGACGGTGATCGTCATCGAGATCGCCAGCGACGGCCGCGTGCTCCTCAACGACCAGCCGCTCGGCGACACCGGGGACCACCAGCTCGCGGGATTGCGCGACTGGTTCAAAAACGCCCGCGAACGCTTCGGCAGCGACGACCCCGTGGTCATCCACCCGGCGGCTGCCACCCGTCAGGAGCGCATCATCGACGTGCTCAATGCCACCACCGCCGCCGGGGTCGGCAAGGTTTCGTTTTTGTAGAAAAACGCGCGGGCGCAACTGTAGGGGAAGCTGACAGCTTCCCCTACAGTTGCGTCCGCGCATTTCAGCCGCCCGACGAGGCGGGAGGAAAATTCATTTGAGCCGGGTGCGGTTCGCGCGGAGGGTGCGCGCCGCTTTCCAGATAATGAACACCGAACGCCCAACGCCCAACGCCCAGCGCCCAACGCGCGTCGTCGTGGGGATGAGCGGCGGGGTGGATTCGAGCGTCGCGGCGTTTTTGCTCAAGGAGCAGGGGTATGAAGTCATCGGCGTGACGATGAAGGTGTGGCCGCAGGACTGCATCTCGCGGGCGGAGGACAAGTGCTGCGGGCCGCAGGCGATCGCCGATGCGCGGGGCGTGGCGCATGCGCTGGGCGTGCCGCATTATGTCATCGACGAGGGGGAAAACTTTGAGCGGCTGGTGATCGACTATTTTACCGACGAGTACAAGAAAGGGCGGACGCCGAACCCGTGCGTGATGTGCAATGAGAAGGTGAAATTCGGCAACCTGTGGGGAAAGGCCAAGGCGCTGGGCGCGGAGTATATCGCCACGGGGCACTACGCGATCATCGAGCATCACGCCGGCCGCGCGGTGCTGCGCAAGGGGCGCGATCCGCGGAAGGATCAGTCGTATTTTCTTTTCAGCCTGCGGCAGGCGCAGCTCGCGCGGGCGCTGACGCCGCTGGGCGGAATGGAGAAGACGGAAATCCGCGCCATCGCGCGGCAGCTCGGGCTGAAGACGGCGGACAAGGTGGACAGCCAGGAGATTTGTTTCGTGCCGGGGAATGACTACAAGGCGTTCCTGAAATCGCACCTGGGCGCGGGCGAGTTTCATCCCGGCGGGATTTTCGACAAGGCGGGCAACCGCGTGGCCGAGCACGAGGGCATCGAGATGTTCACCATCGGCCAGCGCAAAGGGCTGCCGGGCGGTTCGCCGCGGCCGATGTACGTCATCGACATCGACCCGGCGACGAGCCGCGTGATCGTGGGCGAGGCGGAGGATTTGTTGACGGAGGAATTCACCATCGACCATTGCCTGTGGCACGCGGAGCCGGGCGAGCCGTTCGAGGTGACGGTGAAAATCCGCTACGCGCATCCCGGCGCGACGGCGACCGTTTTCCCCGGCGAAAACGGCGAGGCCCGCGTGCGCCTGCACACGCCGCAGCGCGCGGTCACGCCGGGGCAGGCGGCGGTGTGCTATCGCGGGGATGAGGTGGTGGGCGGCGGGTGGATCGTGCGGCAGCAGGCGGCGGTGGTGAGCATTTAGGATTTAAGAATTAGCATTTAGCATTTGCTCCGATGCGCGGCGCGGTGTCCCAAATGCTCAATGCTAAATCCTCAATGCTAAATGGCTGACGAAGTCCTCACCGTTTTCACGACGTGGCCGGATGTCGAAACGGCCCGCGCGGCAGTGCGCACGCTGGTGGAGGAAAAGCTCGCGGCGTGCGGGAACATCGTGCCGGGTGTGGAGTCGATTTATCGCTGGGAGGGAAAGGTGGAGACGGGCGCGGAGGTGCTGGTGATTTTCAAGACGACGGTCGGCAGCTATCCGGCGCTGGAGGCGCGGGTGCGGGCGCTGCATCCGTACGAGGTGCCGGAGGTGCTCGCGGTGCGCGTGGCGGGTGGGCTGCCGGCGTACCTGCGCTGGGTGGAGGAAAGCTGCGGGCGGTAGGGATGGCACTCCGTGCTGTCCGCCGGGCGAGCGCAGCGAGGCGGTGGGTGCCGGGGAGCGCACGCGTCCCGCGAACTGGCGAAGTCGTCCCGACTTCGCGAACTTCCGCAGCGCGTCGAATTCCGGACGCGCGCGGCATCACCCCACACGCCGCAGAAAGTTCGTCGTATCGGGACAACACGACCAGCGCGCGGGACGCGCGCGCTCCCCGGCACCTGCCGCCTCGCTGCGCTCGCCCCGGACGGCACGGAGTGCCGTCCCTACCCGCGCTTACTGCGCGGCCATGCGGCGGGCGATGAACTCGCGGACCTGCGGAAATTTCACCTTTTCCAGCAGCAGCGCCGCGGCGGCGGGGTCTTTCGCGACCACGGGTTCGAGCGCGTACCATTCGAGCAGCGGGAGGTTGATGTCTTTCGCGTCTTCGGCGCGTCCGAGGAGCGGTTCGAGGAGGGCGAGGCGCTGCTCGACGGGCAGGCGCTGGGCGGCGCTGGCGAGGTAGAGGCGGACGGCGGGCGACTTCGCATCCCGTGCGAGTTCGGCGAGGCGCGAGCGTACCGCGGCGGATGGCGGGCGCTCGCACGCGAGCTGGATGGCCCACGCGCAGACGTCCTCGCGACCCGCGCGTTCGGTGAGCGCGTCGAGCAGCAGCGGCTCGGTCAGTCCGCCGGTCAGGTGCAGCGCCCAGAGCGCGCGCAAGGTTTCGCGCGGCGCGGCCTCGCGCGCGGCGGTGGCGAGCGCGGGCAGCGCGAGCGGTTTCGCTTGCGCGCGCTCTTGCAGGAGGCGGCGCGCGTGGCGGGAAAGCCATTCGTTTTTCCCGACGACCAGTGCCGCCAATTCTGTGTCAGTCTTCTTCGCGAGATCGACCGGCGTCGTCTTCTGCTCGCCGTACACGACTTTGAAAATGCGCCCGTTGCTTTGGTCATGCTTGGCGGGGTTGGTGTCGTGGCATTGCTGTTTGTCGTACCAGTCGATCATGAAAACCGAGCCGTCCTGGTCGGGCAGCAGGTTGATGATCTGGCTCCACGAGTCGTTGAATTTGATGAAGTCCGCGCCGTGATGCGCGACGAGGCCGCTGCCCGCGCGCTCCGGCACGTCCATGTTGATCCGCGCGCCGTGGATGTTGTTCATGAAATACTGGCCGCGAAATTCCGCGGGCCACGATTCGCCCTGGTAGATCATCAGCCCGGCGTGCGCGTGCCCGCCGCCCGCGGCGTCGCTCTTGCCATTGCCGGCGTGCGGCCCCTTGTCGCCGAGGAAATGCCGGTGGTCGGCGATCGTTTTGATGTCGTCGTAAGTGAACGGATTCGCGTGCGGGCCGGCCTGGCGCTCGTAGCGTCCGCCCTGGATCATGTGGAAAAGATGCGGGATCACGCAGGCCTCGACGACGCACTGCCCGCGCGCGTCGAAATCGATGCCCCACGGATTGCTCGTGCCTTCCGCGAAGACCTCAAACTCGCCGCGCACCGGCTGATAGCGCCACACGCCCGCGTTCAATTTCACGCGCGCCGCGTCGGGCGTGCCGGGCTTGCCGACATTGCTTTGCACGAAGACGCCGTGGCAGCCGTAGAGCCAGCCGTCCGGCCCCCACGCGAAGGTGTTCAGCGTCTCATGCGTGTCATTGAAACCCCAGCCATCGAGCAGCACGCGCGGCTCGCCCGCAGGCTTTGGCGCGTCGCCGTCCTGCATCGGGATGAAAAGGAGATTCGGGGCCGCGCCGACGAAGACGCCGCCAAAGCCGACCTCGATCCCGCTCACCAGATTCAGCCCTTCCATGAAAACCGTGCGCCGGTCGAAATGCCCGTCGCCGTCCGTGTCCTCGAAGACCACGATGCGATCCTTGCCCTCGCCGTCCTTCGCGCGGTTCGGATACGTCAGACCTTCCGCCACCCACAGCCGCCCGCGGTCATCGAGGCAGAAAGCGATGGGCTGCACGATGTCGGGCTCGCCGGCGAAAAGCTTCATCGCGAAACCGGGCGGGAGCGTGGCCTCCTGCGCGGCGCGATCCGGCGGCAGGCCGGCAAACTTGATGGTGTCCGGCGTGAGTTCGTCAGCGGCGAAGATCGTAGGGACGGCGAAAAGACAGGCGAGTGCGGGGAGGATTTTCATGGCTGTGATGGGGTTGGAGTGTTACCCCAAAGCCATTCCGTAATTTGGCAAAATTCCGTAATTCCGTTTTTGTTTTTTTAGACGGAATTACGGAATTTTGCCAAAAAAACGGAATGGGAATCCGGGCAAAAGATTTTGGCTGATGGTTGCCCGCTTACTTCAGCGGCGAATAATCCGTTGCTTTCAAAAAGACCGACTTCACGCCATCGGGCGTCGTGAGCGAGCCCCCGCCTTTGGCCTCGCTCGCCGTCTTCGCCGCGATCCATTCGGGGTCGGCGCGGAAGGCGTCGAAGGACGCTTTGGCCGCATCGGTGCTGGCGTGGGCGAGCAGATAGACCAGCGTGTTGTCGGCGCCGGGCTGCTCTTTCGCGAGCTGCCAGTACCAAAGGTTCGTCATCCCGTGTTTGGCGAAAAGGGCGAGCGTGTGATCGCGGAAACGCGCGTGCAGCAGCGGGAGATTTCCCGGCGTGGTGCTGTATGTGCGCAGCTCGAAAACGCGCGCACTTTCCCCGGCGGCGACCGCGACCGCCGGGGAGAAATCCGTGGCCGTCATCACGCGCTGCGGCTCCTCCTTGGTCTCGTCCGTGAGTTCGCCGAGCCTGGCCAGTCCCGCCTTCATTTCGGGATCACTGTCGATGGCCTCTTCGGCTTTCGCCTTAGCCTCCGGGCTGGCGAAGGCATTGATGCAGACCACCCGTTCCGCGCCGTTCTCGACCGGCACGAAAACCCCGAGCGCCGGGAGCCCGAGCTTCGCGACCTGCGGCATCAGGCGCTCGCGGATCAAGCTGTGAACCTCCTCCAGCCTGCCCGGCTTGGCGGCGATGGTGGTGAGCAAATAAATCCGCGTGTCTTTTTCGGCAGCGGGCGCGGAGAGGGTGGCGGTGAGCATGAGGGCGGCGAGGAGGGCGAGGGGTTTCATGCCGGGAGGCTGCACCGCGCCGGGCGGGCTTGGCGAGCGCGGAGCTAGATGGAATTCAGGAACTCCAGCAATTGCCGGCGCTGCATTTCGCGGAGGCGGAGGTAGCGGTCGCGCGGGTTGGCGGCTTCGCCGTCGTGGGCGCGGATGGCTTCGTCCACGGTCGCGGCGCGGCCATCGTGGAGATACGGCGCGCTGGCGCGCAGGCCCCAGAGCGGCGCAGTGCGAAAATCGCGTGGGCCGGCATCGGCCTGGGCGATGCCGTCGCCGAGCGCGCCCATGTCGTGCAGCAGGAGGTCGGAGAAAAGCGGCACGAGCTTGAGGTTCAGCGCGGGGATGTCATTGCGCCCCGTGACGAGCACGGGCTGATGGCAGCCATCGCAGCCGATTTGCCGGAAGACGCCCGCGCCCGCCATCGCCGCGGACGTGGCCGGCTTTTGCGGCGGGGCACCGAGCAGCCGCGTGAAGTCCGCCACCACGTCGATGTCCCCGCGGCCCGTCGCCGGATCGACCTGATCCTCGGGGTCGGCGACCCTGTCCCATTTCGCGAGTTTCGCGGCGTCGCCGTTCGGCGCATTTTCCGTGGGAAAAAAGCGGTTGGTGATGCCCATTTCATTGCGATACGCATCGCCCGCGAAGGCGAGCAGCGTGGCCTGCTGCGCCTTCCAGCCAAACCGTCCCACGCGTTCGTCGCCGCTCACGACATCGGTGATGTGCGCCGCGCGCCCGGCAATGCCGTCGTGCGCGGGCCGCGCGGCCAGGCGCTCAATCGTGGCATCGGGAATGGCCTCGATCAGCCCCAGCCCGAAGAGCGGCGTGGACTGCCGGAGCGCGGTCACATTCGCCTCCGGCGGCACGATTTCCTGCGCGTCCGGGTCGATCGCCTTGGCCTGGAGCAGCGAGCCGCCGAGTTCCGCCAGCGGATCGAAATGCCCGCCCGCCATCTGCCCGAAGCGCGTGACCGTCTGCACGCCGCTGCCGCCGGGAGCCGGTGCGCTGTGGCACGCGACGCAGGAGACGTCGTTGAAAATCGGGCCGAGCCCCGTCGCGACGGTTTCCACGTTGGTGAACTCATCGAGCCCTTTGGTGAACGCGTCCGTCTGCGCCTTCGACAAGCCCGGCAGCGGATCGCCGAAGTGCGCCGGGCCGCGCGGCGGTGGCAGATGATGAGGGCGCGGCTCGTGGCGGCGGGCGGGGCGCTGCTCGGCCGCGGGATCATCGGCTGGCGGGAGTGCGGCGGCCGCGAACGTGGCCGCGAGGAGGATCGGGAGGGTGCGGATCGTTTTCATACCCAGACCCTGCACGCGCATTGTAACGAGCGTATGAGCGCGGGGCGGGAGAGTTGTAAAGGGAGCGTAAAAGTCGCCTGGGCGACTGGGTGCCGTCGCGCCCGCGCCCCGTTTCGGCAGGCCCGCGCCGGAGGCCAGGACGCCGCCGATCACGCCACCAGCCTACTGGAGAAAGCGCGCGAGGTTTTCCTGCTCCCAATTCTTCGCGCGGCGGAACCAGTGGAAGCGGCGCTCTTTTTCCATGAAGCGGGCGTGATGGACGATGCGCCGGCCTTCACCGTCGTAAAGGTCGGCGACGACGGAGTGGAGCATTTCGTGATAGATCACGTACTCGAGAAACCATGTCGGCACGAAGCCGCGGTCGAGCAGCGGGTGGATGCGGATGAGCCGGTCGTCCTCCTGGATGGTGCCGAAGACCACGGTCTCGCGCGGGCGCTCGCGGCGCTTGCGGCCCCAGACGATGCGGTAGTCTTTGATGCGATTGCGAAAGTAACGCGCGTTCATCTTTTCGAAGATGGCGCGGAGGTTGAACCAGCGACCCTGGGCTTCATCGAGGTCGAACTGGCGCTGGAGCGGAAAGCGCGGGGTGCAGGCTTTGCGCTTGGGCGGTTTCACCGGGCGACGCGCGGCCTTGGCCTGGGTTTTCAGGCGGGCGGTGGGGCGTTTGCGGGTGGCCATGGCGGGATTGGACAGCGAAAGCGACGGGACGTTAGAAGGCCTCGGGTTTTCCCACAAGCATTAGCTTTCCCGAGGCAAAGAATCCGGCCGGGTGCCCGTGATCTGCTCCAGTTTTTTCACCCGTTCGTAGAGTTTCGGCAGCCGACCAATGCGGGCGAGTTGCTCTTTCGCCTCACGCAAAGGCATGGCGGGATAGCCAAAAACGACCTGTTTCGGGCCCAGGCTTTTGCTCACTCCACTCTGGGCGGCGACGATGGTTTCGTCGCCAATCTCGATATGGCCGACCACGCCGACCTGACCGGCGAGTGTGACATAATTGCCCAGCCGGGTGCTGCCGGAGATGCCGGTTTGCGAGATGATGAGGCAGTGCCCCCCGATGACGACGTTGTGGGCGATCTGCACGAGATTGTCGATTTTCGTGCCTTCCTGAATCCACGTCCGGCCAAAGCGCGCGCGGTCGATGGTCACGTTCGCGCCGATTTCCACGTCGTCATCGATCTGGACGATGCCGGTCTGCGGGATTTTCACATGCCGTCCGCCGGCAAGCTCGAAGCCGAAGCCATCGCTCCCGAGCACCGCGCCGCTGTGGATGATGACGCGGCTCCCGACCACGCAGCGCGCGCCCACGGTGACGCGCGGCGCAAGCTGGCAACCGGCTCCCACGCTGGCGGCGTGGCCGATGTAGCCGTGCGCGCCGACGACGGTGCCGGCGCCGATGCGGGCGCCGTCCTCAATGACGACGAACGGCTGAATCGAGACGTTTTCGCCGAGCACCACATCGCGACCAATGACCGCGGTGGGATGCACGCCCGGCGCAAAGCTCACCGGCTCGGGCGCGAATTTTTCCAGCAACTGCGCAAAGGCGAGCGAGGGGTTTTCCACCCGAATGGCGACCGCCCGAATCGGCTCGCTGAAATCCAGCGGGACGAGGGCCGCCGTGGCGCGCGAGGCCTTGAGCTGCGGGAGATATTTGGCGTTGCCAAAAAAGGTGACGTGCCCCTCGCCCGCGTCGGCGATGGCTGCGGCTCCGGTGATCGGCGCGGTGACGTCGGCCCCGGGAACAAACTGGCCGCCCACGAGGGCGGCCAGTTCCTGCACCGTGAACTGAGGCACGGCGAAATGGGTTACGGTTTGACGTTCTTCGGCTTGTCGCCGGCGGCGGGCTTGGCGGGCTCGGCGGCTTCCTTGCCTTTGTTCTTGTTCAGCGCGGTGACGACGACATCCGTGAATTCATAGGTGTCGCGCGAGTAAAGCACGATCGGCACGCCATTGAGACTCGGGCCGGACTTGTCCAGCACCACGTCGAAATTTTCCGCCTTCACCCGGTCGGCGACGACCTTGTTGATCTCC
>JAYWEP010000101.1:0-15222 GCA_043779205.1 Chthoniobacter sp.
GAGCACCTGCTTGTGCAGTTTGTCCACCTCCTGCTCGGCGCGCACGCGCTCGGCGATCTCGCGGCGCAGCGTGGTGTGCTGGCCCTGGATTTCATCGAGCATGTAGTTGAAAACATCGGTCAGCGCGCCGACCTCGTCGGGCGCGAATTTTTTCGCGCGCCGCGCGTAGTCCTTGTCCGCGGCGATGGCGGCGGCGGTCTTGGCGAGCGCCCGGATCGGTTCGGAAATGCTCGTCTGGAGCCGTTTCGAGACGAGGAAGGCGGTGAGCGTGGAGATGCCGATGACCGCGAGGAAAATGAGCGCATCGAAGCGCGCCGCGTGCGCCAGTTCCGGGCCGGAGTCGGCCCGTAGGTAGAGCGTGCCGATGTGCTCGCCCTTGAGGATCAGCGGTTCAAAGTGCCGGAGCATCAGCCCCTCGTAATTCGAGCGGGGGAAGCGCGTCCGGCTCTCCATGCGCGCCAGCGCGTCGGGCTCGCCATAGCGGCAGAACATCCGCCCGTCCGGCAGCCAGATTCCGGCCGAGCGGATGGTGGTGTTTTCCCGCAGCGCGGCGAGCGACTCCTGCACCGCCTTCTCGTCATGGAAAACCACCGCCGCTGCGGTCTCGGACGCGATGACCCGCGCAAGCGTGGCGATGTCCCGCTGGAAATTGCTCCGCTCGGTGAACAGCCGGAAGCCCGCCTCCACCGCCGCCGCCGCGAGCAACGCCGCCGCGCAGCTCACCAGAATGATGAGCATCAGCTTGCGCTGGATCGGGGCGTTGCGGAAGAAGTGGGTCATGGGCCGGCGGGTTTCTCTCCTGCGAGAAAGCAGCGACCGTGCCCCGCGCCGGCGTGCCGCCGCTTCCGAGAAGAATGGCTGGGGCGGCTCTGCGTTGAAAAAGGAACCTTTCCCATGCAAAGGAGACGGGCCAGGGCGTTTGACAGAAACCAGCCGCGGGCTCATCGGATGACGCTGACTTTTGGCGACAGCCAATGTCCCATCCGCGAAATGTCAGCAGCATTTTCATCGGCGATGTTCCTCCATTTCCTCCATGTCCGATCGAAGGTGCGGCGTGCCGGATTCACGCTGCTCGAACTGCTCACTGTCCTCGTCATCATCGCCATCCTCGCCGCGCTGCTCCTGCCAGTGCTCGGACAGGCACGGCGGCAGGCGGACTCGGTGCGCTGCGTCGCGCAGCTCGGCAAGATCGGCACGGCCATCGCGGCCTATGCCGGCGATCACGACGGGCTGCTGCCGGGGCCGCTGACGATGAAGCAGAGCGCGGTCTTCGACGAGGGGACGCCCGGCTCGCTGGCCCGCCTGCTGGCGAACTATCTCGGAGCGTCCAACGGCAGCGCCGCCTCGTTCTTTCTCTGCCCGGCCGCCGCGCGCCAAACGCGCGATCCGAAGACGCCGAATTATCTCGTGAGCATGCTGCCCGTGCCGGGCTTCGGCCAGTCCGCGTGGGGCGATGCCGCGCTCCATCAGGAACCGCTCCGGCAGGCGGCGCTGACCAATTTTGCGGACGACCAGACCGCCGGGCATCCGCTGGCTCTGGCGGATGTGTGGGCGATCAAGGATGCCGACCAGGCTTACTTCCGGGAGATCAACGCCTCGGGGGACTCGGCGGATGATCTGCTCCCCACGCCCGCGCACGGCGATCACCGCAATGCGCTTTTCCACGATTTTCATGTGGCCCGTGTGCATGTCATCACCATCCTCGTCGTGGCGACGCCGCCGCCGAAAAGCCGGTCGGGAAAAGCGAGGTAAGGCCGCAGGCTATCGCCGCGCCCGCGGGTCGAGGGCGTCGCGGAGGGCGTCGCCGAGGAAGTTCAGCGCGAGCAGCGTGACGGACATGACCGCCGCGGGGAAAAGCAGCAGCCACCAGAAACTGCGGACGGGATTGATGACCTGCGCGCCGTCGGCGAGGAGGCTGCCCCAGCTCGCCTGCGGAGCCTGGATGCCGAGGCCGAGGAAGCTGAGGAAGCTTTCATCGAGGATGACGGCGGGGATGGTGAGGGTGAGGTAGATGATGACGATGCCGGTGAGATTGGGCAGGAGGTGGCGCAAGATGATGCGCGCGTGGCTCTGCCCGAGCGCGCGCGCGGCGGCGACAAACTGGAGGTTTTTCAAAGCGAGCACCTGGCCGCGGACGATGCGGGCCATGGTCAGCCATTCGATGAGGCCGAGGGCGAGGATGAGGATGATGATTTTCGAGTAGCCGACGAGGACGGTGTGCCCGCCGGCATTGAGCCAGTCTTTGAACGAGTGATCGAAGGCGGCGGTGGCGAGGAGGATGATGATGAGCCGCGGGATGGAGTAGAGGATTTCGACGAAGCGCATCATCAGCGCATCGGTGCGTCCGCCCGCGTAGCCGGAGACGAGGCCGTAGCTCGTGCCAATGACGAGGCTGATGAGCGCGCCCGCGAGGCCGACGATGAGGGAGATGCGCGCGCCTTCCATGACGCGGGCGAGGACATCGCGGCCGTTGTTGTCGGTGCCAAAAGGATGCGCCGCGCCGGGCGGGACGAACTGCTCGCGCGAGGTGGCGTGCGGATCGGCGTGGAAAACGAGCGGGCCGAAAAAAGCGAAGCCGATGACGAGGGCGAGGAGAGCCATCGCGGCGAGGGCGACGGGGTTTTTGCGCAGCCGCGACCACGCGCCGGGAGGAGGCGGGAGCATTTAGGATTTAGGATTTAGCATTTAGCATTTGCTCCGCTGCGGGACGCGATGTGAGGGCGGGCGATTTGGGATGAAGCGTGGCGGTTTCAAAATGCTAAATGCTAAATCCTCCATGCTAAATCGCCCTCATCCCAGCACGATCCGGCGGTCGAGGAAGGTGTAGGCCACATCGACGGCGAGATTCAGCGCGACGAGGAGCGCGCAATAGACGATGACGACGCCTTCGAGGAGGAAGATGTCGGAGTTCAAGATGGAGTTGATGAAGAAGGGGCCGGCGCCGGGGAGATTGAAGAGCGTCTCGATGACCAGGGAGCCGGTGAGGAGATTGGCGGCGAGCGGGCCGAGGTAGCTGACCACGGGGAGGAGCGCGATTTTCAGCGCGTGCTTGTAGATGACGCGGCTCTCGCTCAGACCCTTGGCGCGGGCCGTGCGAACGAAGTCCTGCCCGAGCACCTCCAGCATGCTCGTGCGCATCAGCCGCGCGATGTAGGCGATGTACGGCCCGGCGAGCGTGATGGCCGGAAGAACAAGGCTGGTCCAGCTTCCCCAGCCGCCGACCGGCAGCCAGTGGAGGCGGATGGCGAAGAAAAGGACGAGCACCGGGCCGATGACAAAGTTCGGAATGCTGATGAGGAAAAGCGCGGCCAGCATCGCGCCGGTATCGGTGGGCGTGCGGTGGCGCACGGCGGCAAGCGAGCCGAGCCAGACGCCGCCGGTCGTGGCGATGAGAAACGCGGCGAGGCCGAGCATCGCGGAGATCGGCAGGCTGTCGCCGAGCAGCTCGGCCACGGAGCGGTCGCGGTATTTTGTGGAAAGCTGGAGGTCGCCCTGGAGCAGGCCGCTGTAGTGGCCGGAGACATTGCGCCGCACGCCGAGATAGGTGGTGTACTGCTCCCAGTTCGACCCGCCGAGATTGAAGCGCGCGAGGAGCTGCTGCTTGATCGAGTCGGGGATGTTCCGCTCGCTCGTGAAGGGGCTGCCGGGCATCAGCTTCACGAGAAAAAAGGTGATCGTGACGACGCAGAAGAGCACCACGAGCATGGCGGCGAAGCGGCGGAGGATGAAGGGAAGCATCAGGGGAAAATTCGAATATCGAATATCGAAATCCGAAACAAATTCGAAGAGATGGAAAGGGGAAAAAGGGAAAGCGCGCTGGCGCAGGCACCCAGCGGTTTAATGCTTTCTGTCATTTGCAGCATTGTTTCGGATTTCGATATTCGGATTTCGGATTTTCGCCTCCGCCAGATACCCGTCGTCGATTTCAAAGCCGATGAATCTTCCCACCCCGCACGCCGCCGCCGCGCTGGCGCTGTGGCCGAGGCCGAGGAAGGGATCGAGCATCACCAGATCGGGCCGCGCGCCGTGGAGCCGGATGCACCACTCCGCGAGCTGCGTGGGAAAGGTCGCCGGATGCGGACGGTCGTCGGCGCGGCTCTTGATCGTCTCGTAGGGGATGAACCAGTTGTTCCCCCGGCAGCGGCGGTCGCGCGCCTCGCCGCGCGTGTGCGCCCAGCGGGCGATGTTGCTTTTGTCCGCGTACTCCACGCCGACGGCGAGCCGGTCGAGCGGCACGTCGCCCGTCTTGGTGAGGTGGAAGACATATTCGTGGCAGTCGGTGAGGTAGCGTTTCGAGTTGATCGGCTTGAAATGGCCGACGCTCAGCTCCGGCGCGCGGCGCGGCTGGACGGTGATGGATTTGATCCAATGGATCGTGTTTTGCAGGCGGAAAAGCGGCTGCAGCTTGAGCACGATCTCGTGCGGGAGCAGCGGGTTCGCGGGCGCGGCACCCACGTTGAGGAAAAACGATCCGCCCGGTTTCAGCACGCGCTTTACCTCCGCCGCCCAGCGGTAGGACCAGTCGAGATACTCCTCGCGCGGCGCATCGTCCCGATACGAGGCGTAGGCGATGTCGAGATTGTACGGCGGCGAGGTGACGACGAGATCCACCGACTCCGCCGCGAGCGCGGCCATGCCCGCGAGGCAATCGCCCGCGCGCAGGTCGAAAGTGGTCGTGCCGGGCTCGGCAAAAAGGTCGCTCATGGCCATGGCCTGCATCATTTCCAGAACCGCGCAGCTTTTGCATTGCGAAAATGCGCGCGCCGCCTAGATCGTGCGCGCACTCGGATGACGCCGCCACTTTCAACACGGATCACGCAGATGGTAGGGACGGCACTCCGTGCCGTCCGCTGGGCGAGCGTCAGCGAGGCGGGGGGTGCTTCAGATGCCGCGCACATCCCGCCCACCGCCTCGCTGCGCTCGCCCCGGACGGCACGGAGTGCCGTCCCTACCCGCGTCATCTGCGGTTCCTTCGTTTGCGCGATCCTCGCCAGCGCCGCACTCGCCGTCGAGCACCCGCCGCAGACCGGCCCGAGCGTGCCGGGCAGCAAGGCCACCGTGAGCTGGGGAAAATGCGTCGCGCCCGAGAATGCGCCGCTCGCCGTGAAACGGGCCATCTGGGCGTCCAACTATCTCGTCGGACGGCCCTACGTGTGGGGTGGGGGACACGGCACGTTTTACGATCGCGGCTACGATTGCTCCGGGTCGGTGTCCTTTCTCCTCCACCATGCCGGGGTCCTCGATCAGCCCACCCCATCCAAGGGCCTGCAAACCTACGGCGAACCCGGCCCCGGCCACTGGATCACCATCTATGCGCGCAACGGGCACACCTTTGCCATCGTCTGCGGCGTGCGGCTCGACACCACCGGCCCGCGCGGCGGCGACGAAGGCCCCCGCTGGCGGCGCAACGACCGCGGGCCGTCCGGTTTCGTCGCGCGGCATCCGCCGGGGATGTAGCCGGCCTTTGGAGAAAAGTGTCATTTTTGTAAAACAACCATTTGACGCCTCCCACACTGCGTCGGTAATCACAATGCATGCACAGCGCTCCCCCTCCCGAGAACCCCTCCCTCGTGCCGAAACCGCAGCATTCGCGCGGATTCAGCCTCGTTGAAGTCGCCTTGGCGCTCGGCATCGTCGCTTTCGCTTTCGTCTCGCTTTTCGGGCTGCTGCCCGTGGGGCTGGGCGTTTTTCGCACGGCCATTGATGTGGGCAATGAGACTTGGATCATGCAGGGCCTCAACTCCATGGTCCAAGTGACCGAGTGGTCGAAGATCGACGATCTTAAGCAGGAGATTTTTTACTACAATGAGGAGGGCCGCCTGACCGATACGAAGTCAAACCCCAGCGCCGATTCCAAAGTTGTGGCATCGCGCTTGTATGCGGTCAAAGTGATCATCGATAACAATTTTTCCCGGCCAAACGACTCCGCCAGTTTGCCGAACACAAAGCGGGTCATCGCGCTGTTTGCCGCCGTGTCCAACCCCACGGCCATGGCGGATTTCAATGCCACCACGACAGCGGCGGATGCTAGCACGTTAAAGAGCAACAGTCAGGTGAGGTCGCGCGCGTTTCTGGTGGCACGGATGGACAGCATAAACAACGTAATACAGTAACATTTTCGCGGCTTGCCGTTCCTTGCTTTATGAATTCTCGCATAATGCGCTCCCTCTCAAACAAGGCCGGTTTCACCTTGATCGAACTGCTTCTCTCGACGGCGGTCATCGCGGGGTTGATGTACTTTCTGATCACCGCCATCGACCAGACCCAAAAGGTCTGGGTGCGGACCACCGAAAAAGTCACGGAGTTTCAGTCGGCTCGAAGTGCCTTTGAGTCGATGACGCGCCGGCTCAGCCAGGCGACCCTCAATGCCTATTGGCGTGCCCACGAAGGCGACCCCACTACGTCCAAGGCGGCATTCAAATTCCGCCGTCAGTCAGAGTTGCAGTTCGTCTCTGGGCCGACCCAGCGGTTTTTTGGCGCCTCTCCGAAGTTGTCCAATCTTTCCCAGGCGTATCCGACGCACGCCGTGTTTTTTCAAGCGCCTATCGGGTACACGGAGGAAACCACGACAGCCGGAACGGTCCAATTGCAAACCTTTCGAAATCTCGACAGCTTATTGGCGACCTGCGGTTACTTCATTGAATATGGCGTGGAGACTGATCGGCCTCCCTTTATTGACAAAGCGACCCCGGCCCCGCCTGATAAATACCGCCCCCGGCTGATGGAGATGACGATTCCATCCGAACATCTGACCATTTTTCAGCGGTTCAAGGTCGGGGGCGCTACAGACGACTTGGGTTCCGTTGATCCGCGGGTTTTTGACGAAAATATTGGTTACTATGGTGGGATGGTGGGGACGAACCGCGTGCCGAATACAAATTGGGTTCGTCCATTGTGGATGAAGGAGGCGTTCCTTCGGACCTCGACCACACCGTATCGGTTCTCTTACGCGCACGTCCGGGCGGAAAATGTCATAGCGCTGATAATCCTTCCCAAACTCGCGGAAAAGGATCGGGTGGTCCCTGGGACGAAAAACTACGACCCCACCCAACTGGAACTGGCTCCCCAGTATGAATTCGACAGTTGGCGCATTCTGTCGGGTGGTACGGTTACCGATACCAGCGTCTCACCGTCGCGATCCCTCGATAACACGGCGCGAGACAACCTGCTGCCGCCGATCGTTCAAGTGACGATGGTGGCCGTGGACGAGAAAGCCATGGCCCGATTTGGTCCGACCGCTTCCAATATTCCGGCGTGGACAGACAACCTCTTCACGACCGCAAAAACCGTGAGTGACTACACAGGGGATATGCAAAAGCTGGAGCAGCGCCTGATCGATGATCCTTACAAACCAAACTATCGAATTTTCACCGCAGACATCGTCCTTCGGGGCTCCAAGTGGAGCCGCGATCCGAGTAAATAACATAAGCAAGCTACGAAAACTCCTCTCCATCCCTCAGCCGTGCCATCGTTCGCAAAACATTCCGGTCGTCGCGGAATCGCGCTGGTGATCGTCCTCACGATGCTCGTTCTCCTTTCAGGGGTTCTCATTGCCTTTATGGCGTCAGCCGCGAACGAGCGGACGGCCTCCCAGGCTGCCAGTTCCGGTGCGATGACCCGGCAAATCGCCGATAGCACGCTCAACCTCGTGCTGGCGCAAATTCGGGATGCCACCAGTCAAACTGGGAATGATGTCACATGGGCGTCACAACCTGGTGCGATTCGCACCTTTGGCGGGACCGTGTCCAATACCAAGACGCAAATCCAAGCCAGTGGAGGGCCGCTTGGAGCCTACTACAATGAGTATACTCCGTCGGCAGATGATTTCGTTTTCAAACTCTACTCCGCCGACCATCTAAGGCCAAGTGCGACCGAATACAATTCGAGTGACCTTAAGGCGGAGGTAAAGGTGATCGAGAATTGGGATCCCAAGAACCCTGTGGCGGACTATGTGGATCTGAATCAGCCATTTCTCAGTGTCAGGACTGACCTGGATGCCGCCGGATTAATCGTGGAGCCCCGTTATCCCGTTATCGATCCGCGTGCGAAATATGATGCGACGGAGGGGGAAAACACCTCTGACAACCCGGGAATCGTCGATGGATTTGACGCAAAGATTACCAAGGATGCCCGCCTCAAACTTGCGAGGCCAAACGGGGCGACGGGGGTAGGTGCGGCAGTGCCTTACCTGCCGATGCCTGTGAAATGGTTGTACGTTTTGAAAGACGGAACCGTGGGGAGTCCGAGCCTGGCCACGGCCACCAACCCGATCGTCGGAAGGACGGCGTTCTGGACGGACGATGAAACATGCAAGTTGAACGTCAATACCGCCTCCGAAGGGACATTCTGGGATACTCCCTCTCAGAGCACGGAGCAGGAATCCGGCAGAGTCGATAGTGCGGATGGCAACATCTCTTCATCGCTCAACAGCCTGAGTTTGGCCGTGTCGCAGCCCGCGCGTGGCGAGTATCAGCGCTATCCGGGCCACCCGGCGACCACCTGCCTCAGCCCGGCGCTCGGATGGTTGTGGGGTGTGCCGTCTTCGGCAAGCCAGTCGGTCGCGAGCTTTCTGCCGAAGAGCACTGATCCCAATTACGGCACTTTCAAGGAGGCGATTTATCAGATTACTGCCTTCACCCCCAATGGTCAGGGAACGACTAAAGCCGCGACCGGAAATACCGATCCGCTCAGCGACCCTAGTAAGCCCAAGGTCGCTCCCATCCTGAATATTGTCACAAAGCATCTGTTCGCCACGGTGGACGAAATGATGTTCACGGCCAAGCGCACGACGGGCGGGGCGGCTGGAACCTCAATGGCCAATGCGAAGATGACCCCGAGTGCCTTGGAGAAGGTGCGCTTCTTCCTCTCGGCCAACAGTCGCGCGCCGGAACTCAACCTGTATAGCCGTCCGCGGGTCACCATCTGGCCGGTTCACAAAAACTACGATCTTCGCACGCCCTTCGACGATCTCTTCGCCTTCACCTCGACAATTTACAAAGACCCCTCCGGCAACGAGGACAAAGACAAACGTTACTTTCTGACGCGTGAGGATGCCAAGAGCGACACCAAAGACTACTCTCCGCCGAACCAAACGATGTACCAGTATCTTCAAGCGCTGACCTCGCAGCCTGTCCCGGGTTTTGGCGGCAGCCTTTTCAAAAAATACGCTGTAAATGGTGCCGATATTGGAGAACGCGATCAGATTCTCACGGAGATTTTTGATTACATGAGGACGGTGAATCTCGTCGATACCGGAACCGCATCCCGGAGTACGAATGTCTTCGTTCCCTATACGCCGCGCTATTATATCCCAGGAACCGTAGATAACTATAACCGGCCGGCCCGTTCGGTGGACTGGTCGGGGCAGGTGACACCGCTCAAGATTACAACGGGTGTCATTGCCACTTCGGGATTGGGCAGATTTTTCACGGTCACGGAAGCGGCTTTGATCTTTCACCGGGTAGGGCCCAAGGTCGGGAACGATCAGGCGAAAATGCAAGCCGTTCTCGCACTAGAAATGGCGACCCCGATGGCTGGTTATCCTGCGATTCGCGAAACGTACTTTACAAAAATCAAAGTCCATAAGGATCAAAATACGGAGAAACCGCTGATGATTGGCTTTGGAAGCAACTCTCCGGCAGATGCAGATCTATGCACAAAACAGCTGATCAATGTTTGCAACATCTCTGCCCATGAGGTGACCGATGGACGTGGATTTATGCCGAATATGGGATTCACCTCTTCAATG
The DNA here is from genome assembly GCA_043779205.1 of Chthoniobacter sp. Classification (GTDB taxonomy): domain Bacteria; phylum Verrucomicrobiota; class Verrucomicrobiia; order Chthoniobacterales; family Chthoniobacteraceae; genus Chthoniobacter. The sequence continues at coordinate 9,749 of JAYWEP010000101.1, forward strand.
TTCTATTATCCTGAACACAAGGCACCCACGGATCCCACGAATGTGCTTTTCAAAGGGAACCCGGATATGGACCCAAATCGGAACAAGTCATTTACGGTCACCGTCAAAAATTTTGTATCGGCAGGTGCGGATGCTTATGTCCGGGACGCCACTGTTAAAAACTATCCGTATGTTTCCAAGGAGCTTCCCATTCCGGCGGGTGAAAAGAAATTCACTTTCATTGGGCCGGAGCTGGACGTCGAGATTTGGTCGGGGGAAGCCCCACTCGGCCCGCAGGGCGACTCGCGCAGTGTCCTGGTGCAGACGATTCATCTAAAGTTTCCTGAGAAACCGCTGCAGTTCGACTTGCCGAAAACGAATACCGCCAATCCCTTTCAACCCTTGTTCAGAGATAGGTTTACTGACACAGGTATCGGTGGTTCTGCTGACGCCGCCATCCGCGGGAACGGGGAGGACATTGTTCGCAGTATTGAACTCACCGGAGGAGCACAACTGGAGTTGGCCAAAAAGGGGGACATGCGGATCGCAATGGCCATGACGGACGTGCCGAATACGTTTTATGAAGCCCGCGATATAAAAGCCCCCGGCGCGGCGAGCGGAAATTATAACGATACGGGCAAGCCACTCGTCCATGGCCTGACCTGGGGACATGGAAATGCAATGAGCAACGGCTATACCGGTTCTGGGTCTATCGCAGCGGGCGGGTCGAATAACAGCAAGCCTCCGATTATCCCGCAAGGAATTGACGGAGTTCAGCGTTCTGATGGTGGCCCTGGAGATTGGGATCGCGGTCTTTCCAAGCATGCGAACGGCGCGATGGGGAACAAAGTGGATGAGGGCAATATCAAGTTCGCCTATGGCGCGGGGCCATCCCAGCGGTCTCCTTATTATCTCGGTCGAAGCATTGAGGATACTGGCCAGACATTCTTCACGCCTAACCGCCAGATGTCCTCGGCCGTCATGTTTGGCTCATTGCCGACCGGAGTGAAGGCGAACCGCCCCTGGCAGACGCTCCTTTTCCGACCGGATCGTGAGGTTCTGGTCGGTACGAGCACCGGCCATCCCGGTGGAAAGACGGCGCTGGGACCGCCGGATCATCTTTTCCTGGATCTCTTTAACCTTCCCGTCGTGGAGCCTTATGCGATCAGTGAGCCGTTCTCAACGGCTGGAAAGGTTAATATGAATTACGTGATCGCCCCATTCGGTTACGCCGCGGGAGAGAGCGGGAACGTCGGCACGATGAAGAAGCCCCGCTCCTACATTCGCCGGGATACGGCATTGCGCGGAGTCCTCAAATCCACTTTTGTGATGGCCGTGCCGAAGAGTGACATGGATTCCGGTCATAGTGAGGACTCGATTTCCGGTCCGAATTCAAATAAAATCAATCGCTTTCCGATCGACCTCGATAAGACGATCGAGGAAATGGAGGCCCGGCTGAACGATCAGAGTGTAAAGGATCTCACCAAGCGTCCGATGGCGCTCTTCCGTTCGGCCTCGGAGATTTGCGAGATCGATCTCTTTCCCAAGGGACAGGCGGTCACCCCGAGTTGGGGAGAGTACTGGGATAAGCAGAACTCCCAGACCGGTGACAACATGCGCGAGCGGCCTTATGCGCACATCTATCCGCGGCTGACGACGAAATCGAATGTCTATACCGTGCATATGCGCTGCCAGGCGATCAAGAAAGCGCCGGGTCCTGCGAACGCGTTCGATCCGTTGAAGGATCAAGTCGTCGGTGAGTACCGCGGATCTGCGATCATTGAGCGTTTCATCGATCCGAACGATCCGAATCTGGCCAATTTCGACCAGACGAAGGACGGCGGCTTAGGCGAGAAAGTGGACGGCTATTACAAATACCGGATCGTCGCGACGAAGCAGTTTTCGCCGCACTGAGAGGACTGGCCCATGCCGCATCCGACTCCCGAAAACCAAGGCTGGCAGGCGGGCGGGGGATGGCTACAGTCGCGCGGCAAAACCTATGCCCGTTCAGTACAAGGATTATTACGCTACCCTCGGTGTCTCGAAAACGGCCTCGCAGGACGAGGTGCGCAAGGCTTTCCGCCAACTGGCCCGCAAGCACCACCCGGATGTGGCGAAGGACAAGAAAACCGCGGAGTCGAAATTTAAGGAGATCAACGAAGCCTACGAGGTGCTCGGCGATGCCGAGAAACGGAAACGCTACGATGAACTCGGCGCGGACTGGGAGCGGGGCGGGGCGCAGCAGCCGCCGCCGGGCTGGGGGCGTGCGGGGCGGCCCGGCGGGATGGGTGGGATGCCGGGCGGATTCGAGGGCACGGGGTTCAGCGATTTCTTTGAGCAGTTTTTCAGCGGCGGTGCGGCGCGCGGAGGGGCGAACCCCTTTGGCGGCATGGGCGGGGCGGGGGCGGAGTCGGCGCGCGGGGGCGATATTGAGGCCGATTTGCTGGTGACGATCGAGGAGGCGTTGCATGGGGGGAAAAAGAAGATTTCGTTCCGGCGCGATGCGCGGGCGCAGGTCGAGACTTACGAGGTGGCGATCCCGAAAGGCGTGCGCGAGGGGCAGAAGATCCGGCTCGCGGGCCAGGGGCACGCGGCGCATGCGGCGCACCGGCGCGGGGCGGCGGGGGATCTGTATCTCGTGGTGCGTTTTGAAAAGCACCCGGACTTCCGCATCGAGGGTGCCGATCTTTACTACGACCTCCTCGTGCCTGCATGGATGGCGGTGCTCGGCGGGGAGACCCACATCCCGACGCCGGATGGCTCGATCCTTCTGAAGGTGCCGGCCGGCACGCAGCCGGGCCGGAAGTTCCGCCTCAAAGGGCGCGGCCTGCCGGTGAGCGCGACGGCGCGCGGCGATTTCTATGCGGAACTCGCCGTGACCCTGCCCACGGAGATGACGCCCGCGGAGCGCAAGCTCTGGGAGCAGCTCGCCGGGCGGTGAGGGCACCCCTGTAGGGGAAGCTGACAGCTTCCCCTACAGGGGCGCACAGACTTGCGCTGAGTCTCGGGCAAAGGTATCCTCCGCTAGCAATCCGCCACCCACGGCGGTTACCCACATTATGCCAAACGCAATGGTTATCGGCCTCGGCGGAGTCGGCTCCGTCATCGGGCGCAAGCTGCACGAGTATGAATGCTTCGAGCGGATCATTCTCGCAGACATCGACCCCACTTACGCGCAGGTGCTGCACAATACGACGAAGCGCAGCCGCTTTGAAGTCATCAGCATCAATGCCATGGAAACCGCGAAGGTCGTGGCGGCGCTGACCCAGCACAAAATTGCCGTCACGCTGAATGCCTGCAATTGCTACACGAACTACTCGATCCTCGATGCCTGTCTGAAAGCCGGCTCGCATTACATCGACATGGCGGCGGACATCTACTCCGCGCCCGGTGTGAAGAAACCCGGCAAGAATTCCTTTGAGCATGAGATCGAGACCTATCACTCGCGGTATCTCGAGAAGGATCTGGCCGGCCTGCTGTGCCTCGGCTGCGATCCGGGTGCGGTGAATATCTTTGCGCGCTGGGCCATGGACCGGCTCGACACCGCCACGAGCATCCGCGTGCTCGATGCCGACAATGCGGAAGTCAAAGGCTACCGCTTTGCCGTGCTGTTTTCACCCGAGACGCTTTTCGAGGAACTCAATGCCGTGCCTTACTACGTCAAGGACGGCAAGGTGACCGCGGGCCGTCCGCTCGAATCGGAAATCGAGTGGTTTCGCTTTCCCGATCCGATCGGCCTGCAGCAGTGCTATGCGGTGGCCCACGAGGAGGGCGTGAGCCTCGGCATCCACCCGCCGTTTGTGGAAAAGGGGGTGAAGTATTCCGTCTTCAAGTACTCGATCTCGGACAAGGTCTATCATGTCGCCAAATCCATCGACCTGCTCAATCTCGACACTTGGAAAAAGGTCAAGGTGGATGGGGTGGAAGTGACACCGATCCGCGTGGCCACGGCCAATCTGCCGAAACCCGCGCAACTCGGCGCGACGGTGGATGGCTACTCGTGCGTGGGGACCGAAGTGCGCGGCACCAAGGAGCGCAAGCGCGTCGAGTATTTCATCTACACCATGGACAGCCACCGCGATGCCTATGAGAAATGGGGCTACTCGCTGACCGTCGTGCAGACGGGCATCCCGCCGGCGCTGGCGGCGAAACTGCTCGTCACCGGCAAGCTCAAGGAGCGTGGGGTGATGATGCCTGAGTCGCTGGACCCCGAGGCTTTCATGGAGAATTTTTCCCGCGAGGGCCTCGAGATTTTTGTCGAGAAACGCGAAGTCGAGCGGATGTGACAGCCCGCCCGCGACTGCAGGGGGAAGCTGACAGCTTCCCCTACAGCGGCGGGCGCTCGCCTGCCACAATCACCGGTTGCAATGTGGGCTCGGGGCATTACTTTGCGCCCTCCCAAAAAGGGGGCGTACTGGTTTCGACTGTTGGTTCGAGACACAGGCCGCATGTCGTGGAAGCCTGGTTGGCCACGTTAAACTCCCGGGCAAACCGATAAACGCGAAAGCTAATATCAATGAAGTGGACTTCTCGGGTAATTCCGAGGCGTTCGCTCTTGCGGCTTAATTGACCGCAGCGTGGATGCATCAACGCCTGCTAGGTGCATCTGCGACGACAGCAGGCTGGCCCGAGAGCGGTGTGACCGCGCTCAAGGGCGAGAAAATTTCGTGGACGCTCGAGGAACGATTGCCCGCCCGCCGGCGGCCGTCCTTCTAAATCAAAGGCGAGGCTAAACATGTAGAAACCTGTGGCGAGAGTCATCAGGACAAGGGTTCAACTCCCTTCGCCTCCACTTTTTTGACGATCCGGGGAACTCCCGGAATGAGGTGCTCTAGATTTCCGGACCAAGAACCTACCGAATCGAAGACCGATGAACCTAGTCCACCGCAAGCGATACCCCCGAGTTCAAAGCGCAGGCCGTTGAACTTCTGAGCACTGGCAAACCTGTTTCCCAAGTCGCCGAAGAACTCTGCATCAGCAGCAACCTGCTCTCTGGCTGGAGGCACAGCGCGCAGGGCGCGCAGCTCCGCAGCGGACGAGCTGCGCGCCCTGCGCCGCGAGATCACCCTCCTGCGCCAGGAGAATGACATTTTAAAAAAGGCCGCCGTCATCCTGGGCACCAGAGCCCCGGCGAGCTCCGGCAAATGATCGGCGATATCCGGGCCGCCACCGGCTCTGGCATCCGGCAAATCTGTGCCAGCCTCCAGGTGCCGCGCAGCAGCTTCTACCACGCCGCCTCGCCCACGGCCACCCAGTCCGAGGACCGCAGGATCATGCGCCAGCGCGGTCTGCGCGCCATCCAGCCCAAAACCTACGTGCCCAAAACCAGCGATGGCCGGGCCGACAAGCCCTCTCCCAACCTGCTCCTCGGCCAGCCTCTGCCGGCCAGGCCCGACCAGGTCTGGGCCGGTGACATTTGCCAGCGCCCTCCGGCGCTGCCCTGCGGGCAAAGGCTCCGCCCTTTGGCTGTCTCGCTCCGCTCGGCTCCTTCATCC
>JAYWEP010000102.1:0-14195 GCA_043779205.1 Chthoniobacter sp.
GCTGTAGGGGAAGCTGACAGCTTCCCCTACAGCGCGCGGCGCGTCGATTCTGCCGCAGGCGGGGAAGCCGGAGCCGCGAGCGCGGTCAGTTCACCTCAAACTCGGCATGCACGATGGTGATGATGTCCTTCTCCAGCGCGGAGGTGTCGTTGTTCCCCTCCTCCGAGGTCGCGGTGACGTTGGCCGGATTGATGTTGATGATGCCCATGTCGGCGACGACCAGCTTGCCGACGGCGGCGTTGCCCGCGGAGCGGAGGATGTTCTCCGCGCGGGTGCGGGCGTCCTTGGCCGCCGCCGCCAGCATCTCGACCTTGAGATCGCCGAGCCGCGTGTAGAAATACGCGGGTGCCTCGGAATTCACCACCACGCCCTGCTCGAGCAGCGAGGTGATCTCCCGCGCGGCTTGCGCCACACGCGCCACGTCCGTCGAGCGCACCACGATGGCTCCGCGCGTGCGGAACCCTTTGGAAACCTTCGTCTCGGTGCGGACGGCGACCGTGGTGCCGGGCAGCACCTTGTCCTCGATGAGCTTTTCCAAAATCTCCTCGGAAGTCGTGGACTGCGGCTGGATTTCGTCGGGCTTGATGCCCTGGGCCACGAGGAAGGCCACCGCCTTGTCGCGCCCCTCGCGCAGCGTCCGATACGCGGCGGTGCGGTCCTCCGCGCGGGCCTCGATGACGGCCTGCCATGAGATGAGATCGGAGACGATCCGCTTCCGCGCCGAGCCGGTGATGCGGATGCTGTGCTTCTCGGGGGCGCGGACGGTGCGCCAGGTGCCCGCGGCGATGGCGGTGGACCAGACGAGGCCGATGGCCAGGGCCACGGCACCGACAAAGCGGAGGTCGAGGCTGCGGGAGGCGGATGGGTGGGGGGCTTCGGGTGGGTTGGTCATGGGATGGGTGGCAGGTTGGGGCCGGGGTTGAGTTTATGCGTGGAAAATCGTCTGCACGGATGGAGAACGCGCCGGATGCGGCAAATCTTTCAACAATCGAACTCGCGCGGGAGGCCGCGGGTTTCAGTGCGAGAATGATCTTGCGGCAGTGAGTCGCGTTCTCTATGCCACTCAGCCGTCAGCGGCCAAGCAGATCAACTCATGCCGAAACAACGCCTCACCCTTCACAGACGATGCCTCGCAAAATTCGCGAGTTGGTAAAAGATTTGGAAAAAGCGGGCTGGCAGCTCGCGGATGGCGGAAAGGGCCGCCATCGAAAATTTGCCCATCCGCGCTCCCCGCGTAAGATCATCGTCAGCGGATCGAGCGGTGCCGACGCCCATCATTACCAGGAAAAGCTCGTCAAGACCGCCATCCGCGAAGTGCAACCATGAAAACCGACTACCTGAAATTCGTGCAATGGAGTGAAGCCGACCGGCTCTTCGTCGGCTATTGCCCCGACCTCTTCATCGGCGGCGTCTGCCACGGCTCCGACGAGCAAAAGGTCTATCGCGAACTTTCCCGGCTGGTCGCCGACGAGATCGCGGAAAGCCAGCACGCCAAACGCGCGCTGCCCAAGAAAAGCGCGCTGGTCACCATGCCGGTTGCGGTGTGAATTCCAGCTCTCGTTCCGAAACTCCGTTTCGGAACGCGCTGACGGGCGAAACTCCGTTTCGCGTGGGCGGGGTGTTTCCCTGGGCGGGAGCCGGTGCGCCCCGCCCGCCGACACCCCCTCCGTGGGGAACAGAGTTCCCCTCCTCAGTGCGTGCCGAAACGGAGTTTCGGCACGAGGGAATCGTCTGCGCGGGAGGGGAACGTGGCGGGTGCGGCAAATCTTTCAAGAATCGAACTCGCGCGGGAGGCCTCGGGTTTCAGTGCGAGAAAAAACTTGTGGCGGTGAGTCGTGTTCCGTATCGCCGACATGTGAATCCCCGCAAGCTGCTCCGCCAGGCTTTGCAAAGCCCGACGAACCTCCGGTTTTCGGAGGCATTGCAATTGGCGGAAGCCTTTGGCTTTCACCACGTCCGCACGAGCGGCAGTCATTATATCCTTTCCCGCCCCGGTGTGCCGCAACTGGTGAACTTGCAAAACGTCGGCGGCAAGGCCAAAGGGTATCAAATCCGCCAGTTGCTCAAGCTCGTCGAAAAGCATAACCTCACGCTGGAAGCCACCGAAGAATGAAAGATTACCACGTCAATATTTTCTACAGCGACGAAGACGGCGGTTACATCGCCGATATTCCCGATTTGGAAGCCTGCTCGGCTTTCGGGGCCACCCGTGCGGAAGCGCTGGCCGAACTCGAAACAGCCAAGGCCGCGTGGCTGGAGGCAGCGCACGCTGAAAACAAACCCATTCCTGAGCCTCACTATCGACCGCTCATTTACCAAGCCGCGTGAAACCAGTAGCGCACGCCGGTTAGTGACACGCGCCGGTCAGGGGGCCAAAGACCCGGCGACAAGCCAGCCCAGGGCAACGCCTTGGGCTGGCTTGTCTGCGCGCCGTTGGCGCTCACTCCGGCTGGTCGGACGTTGACCGGCCCAGCGCATTGGTTCTAGGCTGAGTTCACTTTGGAATTCCCCCCTAAACCCCCAGATAGTTTTCTCCGACACGCCGCGTCTTGGGTTTCACTCCCGTTCGCAGCCTATTTTTTTTCTATCTCCTATCTCGGGCCAGGAGCGCTGTTCGTGCCCATTGTGCTCATGAGAGCGCCGCTGGGAATTATCGGCTTTTTCGAAACGGTTTCCGAAAATCCCAACGAACATCAGGAGGAATTGATGGTGATTATCCATGTGGCTTTTTGGTTGCTGCTCTTCTTCGGAGCGTTCTTGCGAGAAACTTTGCCACTCGTCTGGTTAAGGGTGCTCTGGGCTGTTTTGGTCGCGTCTCTCGTGATGACCATCGGCGGATGCGCTAGACAGATCGGCCCAGGAATGGGCAATCCCGGAAACTGGCATTGAGCGGTTTCAGGTCTGCATCCAGGTAAAATTCTGGCTGTGACCGGAGCGCGCGCTTGCGGGGCGGGCGGCGTTTCGCGAACTTGCCCGCATGTCGTCCGATTCGTTTGTTCACCTGCATTTGCACACGGAGTATTCGCTGCTCGATGGGGCGGTGCGGATACCGGAGCTGATGAAGAAGGCCAAGGCGCTGGGGATGCCGGCGGTGGCGATCACGGATCACGGGAATCTTTTCGGGGCGATCGAGTTTTTCCAGGAGGGGAAGAAGGCCGGGGTGAAGCCGATCATCGGGTGCGAGGTGTATATGGCGGCTGGTTCGCACCGGGATCGGGGGACGGGGAATGGGCGGGACACGGCGTTTCATTTCACGCTGCTGGCGAAGGATAATGCGGGCTATGCGAATCTGGTGAAGCTGGTTTCGGCGGCGCATCTGGACGGGATGTATTATAAGCCGCGGATCGACCACGAATTGCTGGCGCAGCATTCGGCGGGGTTGATCGGGCTGAGCGGATGTCTGAAGGGGGAGGTGAATGCGGCGATTGTGGGGGACGATTACGCGAAGGCGGTGAAGCTGGCGGGGCAGTATCGCGACATCCTGGGGGCGGAGAATTTTTTCCTGGAGATGCACAATCACGGGATCGAGGCGCAGCTCAAGTGCAACGCGGCGCTGCCGCGGATCGGCAAGGAGCTGGGGCTGGAGCTGGTGGCGGCGAACGATGTGCATTTTCTCGAGCGGGCGCATCACGAGGCGCATGACGTGATGATCTGCATCGGCACGGGCGCGAATGTGACCGATGAGCGGCGGATGAAGTACACGCCGGAGCTGTACTTTAAGACGGCGGCGGAGATGGCGGCGCTTTTTCCGGCGCACCCGGAGGCGGTGGCGAACACGCTGACGATCGCGGAGCGGTGCAATGTGGAGATCGAGTTTGGGGTGCCGAAGTATCCGAACTTCACGCCGCCGGAGGGCATGACGCAGAACGCCTATCTGCGCGAGATCGTGGCGAAGGGTGTGATCGACCGCTACGGGGAGAGGGCGATGGAGGACACGGTGATCCGCGAGCGGCTGGAGCGGGAGCTGGGTCTGCTGGAGTCGCAGGGGTTTGTGAACTACTTCCTGATCGTGTGGGATTTCATCGACTGGGCGAGGCAGCACGGGATCCCGGTGGGGCCGGGGCGCGGCTCGGCGGCGGGGTCGATGGTGGCTTACGCGATGCGCATCACCGACATCGATCCGATCCACTACAAGCTGCTCTTCGAGCGCTTTCTCAACCCGGAGCGCGTGAGCCCACCGGACATCGACGTGGACTTTTGCGTGAACCGGCGGGGCGAGGTGATCGAGTATGTGCGCAACAAGTACGGCGAGCGCGCGGTGTCGCAGATCGTGACCTTTGGCACGATGGGCGCGAAGTCGGTGGTGCGCGACGTGGGGCGCGTGCTGGGCTGGCCTTATGGCGACGCGGATCGGCTGGCGAAGATGATCCCGAATGAGCTGGGGATCACGCTGGCCGGTTTGGACAAGAAGAACAAAGACACCGGGGCGATGGAGCACACAGCCGGGGCGATTGATAAGAATCCCGAGCTGAAAAAAGCGGTCGAGGAGGAGAGCGCGACGAAGCAGATGTGGGAATACGCGACGACGCTGGAAGGGCTGACGCGCGGCGTGGGCGTGCATGCGGCGGGCGTGGTCATCAGCGATCGCGATTTGTCGGAATACATCCCGCTGACGCGCGCGAATGACGGCTCAATCGTGAGTCAGTACGCGATGGGGCCGCTGACGGATCTGGGGATGCTGAAGATGGATTTCCTCGGGTTGAAAACGCTGACCGTCATCACCGATGCGGTCGCGATCATCCGGCAGAAGGAGCCGGCTTTCGACATCGACAAGGTGCCGGTCAATGACCAGGCGACCTTTGACATGCTGAATCGCGGCGAAACCATCGCGGTGTTCCAGCTCGAATCCGGCGGGATGGTCGGGGTGTGCCGGCAGTTCGCGATTTCGGACATCGAGGACATCAACGCGATCCTGGCGCTGTACCGGCCGGGGCCGATGGATCTGATTCCCGACTACATCAAACGCAAGCACGGCAAGGCCAAGGTGAAGGCGCCTCATCCGCTGCTGAATGACATGACGAAGGAGACTTTCGGCGTGCTCATTTACCAGGAGCAGGTCATGCAGGCGGCGCAGATTCTGGCCGGCTACACGCTCGGCGGAGCCGATCTGCTGCGGCGGGCGATGGGCAAGAAGGACAAGGAGAAAATGGCCAAGGAGCGCATCAAATTCTGCGAGGGCGCGGCGGCGCTGCACGGGATCAAGGAGGACGTGGCGAACGAGATTTTCGACACGCTGGAGAAGTTCGCGGGCTACGGGTTCAACCGTTCGCACTCGGCGGCGTATGCGTGGGTGAGCTACCAGACGGCGTATTTGAAGGCGAACTATCCGGTCGAGTTCATGGCCGCGGTGATGAGCAACGAGGTCGCGAACACGGACAAGATCAGCATTTTCGTGAACGAGTGCATCCGCCTGGGCATCACCATCCTCCCGCCGGATGTGAACAAGAGCGGGCTGAAATTTGTACCGGAAGAAGTGAGCGCGGCGGGCGTGGCGGCGGCGCAGGCGGCGCGGAAAATAAAGACGGCGACGGCTGACGTGGAGGCGTTGGTCGGGGATGAGGAGCCCGATCTTTCGGACATGTCATTTGAGGAACTCGCGAAGCTCCGCCCGGAAGCCGAGCCCGCGCAGGTTCCGGCGTCGTTGGAGAAAATTCACGTCGGCTCGATCCGCTTCGGCTTGGCGGCGATCAAGAACGTGGGCGAGGCGGCGATGGAATCCGCCGTGGCGGAGCGCGCACGCAGCGGCGCGTTCAAGTCGCTGGAGGATTTCTGCGGGCGCATCGACTCGAAAAAGCTGAACAAGAAATCGCTCGAATGCCTCGTGAAGTGCGGCGCGTTTGACTGGATGGGCGTCGAGCGTGCGGCGCTCTTTTCCGAGATCGAAGGCGCGTTTGCCGCCGCCGCATCCGCCCATCGCGACCGCGCCTCGGGACAGGTTTCACTTTTCGACGCGTTCGACGCCGCACCCGCGCCGGTGAAGCGCGGCACGCCGCGCGTCCCGCCGTGGAGCACCGCGGAAAAGCTCGCCTACGAAAAGGAGCTGCTCGGTTTCTACGTCACCGGCCACCCGCTCGACGACTACCGCCCGGCGCTGGAGAGCGGGAAGTACGTGCCCATCGCGCGGCTCGGCGAGCAGGAGGACAAAAGCACCGTGTCCATCGCCGGCGCGCTCATCACGGTGGACAAAAAGTTTACGAAGAAAGACAGCAAACCGTTCGCCGTGGTCGTGATCGAAGACCTCACCGCGTCGCTCGAAGTGATGATCTGGAGCGAAACCTTCACCAAGTCGCAGGCGCATCTCGTCCTCGGCAATGTCGTCACCATCACCGGCCGGCTCGACCGCCGCGAAGAAGCGCCGCGGCTTTCCGCGAACGAAGTGAAACCGCTCAAGAAACCCGCACCCGCCGACAAGCCTGTCGTGCTCTCTTTCCAGCAAGGCAGCACCGAACACGACCTCGCGGCGGTGCGTGAAATCGTCGCGCAATTCCCCGGCCCGCGCAGTCTGGAGCTGTGCTTCCTCGACGCCCGCGGCAACCGCCTGCGGATGCGCGCGGGCAAAGAGTTTGCGGTCGCCCTCACCGCCGAATCCGAGCAGCGGCTCGCGCCCTGGCTGACGCGCTGATCTTTCCCGCCAAAAGAAAAACGCCGGGATGTTTCCATCCCGGCGTCTTTCAAATGAAGCGCGAACGTTCTTTAGAACGCGAAACGCAGACCGAGGCGAGCCTGTGAGCTTTCCTCGTTGTGTTCTTTGGCCCAAGTGTAGCGGCCTTCGCCGTAAACACCGATCTTCGGTGTGACCCGGAACTCGATGCCGCCGCCGGCATGCCAGATGCCGATCGTCGAACCCGCACCGGTCTGCACGCCGCCGCCGCCGAGGGCGTAAGGCGCGAGGCACAGGCTGCCGAGTTCGAGCGGGTAGCGGAGAATCAGGCTGCCCGTGGAGTTGAACACCCCGTCGTGCTCGTTATTGCCCTTCGTGTCTCGGAAGAGGGTGTTGGCACTCGCATCGACGCCGAGGCCGAGATAGCGGGTGAAGAAGTAGTTCAAGCCGAGGCCGCCGCCGAAGCCGTCGTCACGACTCACGGCGGAATGGGTGCCGTGCATGTAGTTGGCGAAGACATCGAGCTGAAGTTCCTGATCCCGGAAGCAGGGCTCCACGGGAACGATGACTTTCTTGTCGGTTTTGCCGGCGGTGGCCGGGCCGGCGAAGACGCTGCCTGCGACTCCGAGACCGGCGATGAGGGTGAATGCGATTTTTTTCATGAGGTATTTTTCTTGGTTTTTAGGTTTTTTAGCCGGGCGGGGAGCCCGACGGGCGTGAGTGGTAGGTGGTTTGCGGCGGGGTGTAAAGCATTCTCTCGCGCCGGGGTGGGATCTTTGGCGACCTCCGAGCGCGCGCACCGTTCTGACCCGATCTCCAAGACGGTGTGCCGAAGTTCCAAACCGCCGGCTTTTTGACCACGGATTTCACAGATTTCACGGATTTGGTTTTCTGAAAATCCGTGTCATCCGTGCAATCCGTGGTTCCTAAAAGTCATCGCCACATGAGATTCGGCACCTGCTCCAATGCCGGAAATCGGGCGGAAAATGCGGCGGTATTTTTCCGTTTGTGTTTCAAATGAAGCGGCCTAGAGTCGCCCTCCCTTTTTCCCGAACCATGTTCCGCTCACAAACAGAGATGAAGATTTTCTGCGGCTCGGCGCATCGCCAGCTTGCGCAGCGCATCTGCGAGTGCGTGGGCGTGCCGCTCGGGGATGCGACGGTGAGTTCCTTTCCCGACGGCGAGACCTTTGTGAAAATCAACGAGAACATCCGCGGGCGCGATGTTTTCCTCGTCCAGCCGACCTGTCCGCCGACGAACCAGAACCTGATGGAATTGCTCATCATGGTGGATGCCGCCCGCCGGGCGAGCGCGGCGCGCATCACCGCGGTCATCCCGTTTTTTGGCTACGCCCGGCAGGATCGCAAAGACCAGCCGCGCGTGCCGATCACCGCGAAGCTCGTGGCCAATCTGCTCACCGCCGCGGGCGTGGATCGCGTGCTGACGATGGATCTCCACGCGCAGCAGGTCGCCGGTTTCTTCGACATCCCGGTGGATCACCTTTTCGCCGCGCCCGTGCTCATCCGCTATTTGCGGGCAAAGCAGATCGTCAACCCGGTGGTCGTGTCGCCGGACGTGGGCGGATTGAAAATGGCGTCGGCCTATTCGCAGGCGCTGAATGCCACGCTGGCGATCGTGGCGAAGCGGCGCAAGAGCCCGACGGAGATCGAGGCGCTGAACGTCATCGGCGAGGTCGAAGGGCGCGACGTCATCCTCGTGGACGACCTCACGGAAACCGCCGGCACGCTGTGCAGCGCGGCGAAGATTTTGAAAGAGCGCGGCGCGGCGCGGATCATTGCCGGCGTCTCCCACGCGGTGCTGTCCGACCTCGCCATCGAGCGGTTGCAAAAGTCCACCATCGCCGAACTCATCACCACCAACAGCGTCCCCGTGCGCTCCGCCGACGGCTTTCCCATCACCACACTCTGCATCGCGGAGCTGCTCGGCGAAGGCATCCGGCGCATTCACGACGACGAATCCGTGTCCTCTCTCTTCCGCATCAACGAAACCGAAAAAATATAAATCCCTATGGCTAAACAACTCAAACTCACCGCGCAGCCGCGCCTCACTGTGGGCCGCATTGCGGTCAAAAAAATCAAAGCCCAGGGCCTCGTCCCCGCCGTCGTCTATGGCGGCCACGATGCGCCCATCAGCCTCTCGCTCAACGCCCGTGAATTCAACCGCCTCATGGCGCACGCGACCAGCGAGCATCTCCTCGTCGATCTCGAAATCAACGACGGCGGCGCGACGAGCAACCGCCTCGCGCTGATCCAGGAAGTGCAGCATGACGCGCTCAGCCGCGACGTGCTCCACGTCGATTTTCACGCCGTCAAAGCCGATGAAATGCTGCACTCGGAAATCCCCGTCGAGCCGTTCGGCGAACCCGCCGGCGTCAAGAATTTCGGCGGCATTCTCGAGATCAACATGCACTCCATCGAAGTCGAGTGCTTGCCAAAGGATCTGCCGGAAATCATCCGCATCGACGTCTCCGGGCTCGGCGTGGGCGACTCGATTCACATCAAACACATCCAGCTTCCCGCCGGCGTGACCGCGCGGGCCGATGGCGATCTCACGGTCGTCCGCGTGGCCGCGCCGAAGGTCGAAATCGAGCCCGTGGCGACGGCCGAAGTGGCGCAGCCCGAAGTCCTCAAGGAGAAGAAGGATGACGCCGCCAAACCCGCCGCCGCCGGGGCCAAACCCGCCGCGGACGCCAAGCCCGCCGGCAAGAAGTAACCGGCCTGCCGGGCGCGTGAATGAATGTCTGCGAACGCCGAGCAATCGGGAATCCGCCTCATTGTGGGGCTGGGCAATCCCGGTCGCGAGTATCGCGACACGCGGCATAACGTCGGCTTTATGATCGTCGATCGCCTGGCCGCGCGGGAGCGCGCCGCATTTCGCACCGAGAAAAGCTGGCAGGCCGAAGTGGCCCGCGCCGGCGACCTCCTGCTCTGCAAGCCGCTGACCTACATGAACCTCAGCGGCCAGGCCGTGCGCCCGCTCAGCCATTTCTACAAGCTCGACCCCGCGCAAATGCTCATCGTCCTCGACGACATGGCCCTGCCGCTCGGCAAACTGCGCCTGCGCCCCGACGGTTCCGCCGGCGGGCACAACGGACTCAAATCCATCATCGAGCACTTCGGCACCCAGGCCGTGCCGCGGCTCCGCGTCGGCATCGGCGCGGCGGAGGGCGAGGCCACCGGGCACGTCCTCGGGCGATTTGCCTTGGAGGAAAAGGCCGCGCTGGCGCAAAGTCTCGACCGCGCGGTGGAGGCGGTCGATTGCCTCCGCACCCGCGGGCTCGAAGCCGCGATGAACACCTTTAACTAAACTCACCAAACCAACCACCAACCGCAGAACCGACCACGCATGAAAAACCGCTACGAAGGACTCCTCGTCCTCAATGTCAAAGGCAACGAAGACGGAGCCAAAGAAGTCATCGAACGCCTCGAAGGCGACTTCAAAAAAGAAGGCGCCAAAATCGAGCAGGTCCAGAAGATGGACCGCCGCCAGTTCACCTACGTCGCCGGCGATCTCGACAGCGGCTACTACGTGAATTTCATCTTCAGCGCCGAGCCGGACACCATCGCCAAGCTCCGCGCCAAGTTCACGCTCGACGAAACCGTCTATCGCCAGAACTACCTGCGGCTGCCCGCGAAGATCGTCGAAAAGCCCGTGCGCACCCCGCGGCCCGCGAAGGTCGCCTAACGACCGCTCCCCGGAACGAAAGGCGACACTTATGGCCAGCTTCAACAAAGTCATGATCATCGGGAATCTCACGCGCGATCCCGAGATCAAGTACACGCCCAAAGGCACCGCCATCGCCGACATCGGCCTGGCCGTGAATCGCAACTACACCACCGACAGCGGCGAGAAACGCGAGGAAGTCACCTTCATCGACGTGACCCTCTGGGGCCGCGTCGCCGAGATCGTCGGCGAGTATTGCAAAAAGGGCCGTCCGCTTTTTGTGGAAGGCCGCCTGCAACTCGACACTTGGGACGACAAGGCCACCGGCCAGAAGCGCAGCAAACTCAAGGTCGTCGGCGAAAACATCCAGCTCCTCGGCTCTCGCGAAGGCGGCGCTGCCGGCGGTGGTGGCGGCGAGCACGGCGAAGGCCGCAGCGAAAGCCGCAGCGAAGGGCGTCCGCAGCAAAGCCGTCCCGCCGCCCGCCCGGCATCCCCTCCCCCGCGCCCGCCGGCGGACCCGGATTTGGACGCGCCGGAAGACGACATCCCGTTCTGACCGCGGCGCGCGCCGCGCAAACTTCATGGCTGGAGGGGAAGCTGCCAGCTTCCCCTCCAGCCTTTTGCTTTTCCTCCCTGTCCCTCGTTTCCCACCGCCGTCCACGTTATCGAATCAGGCTCAAAATCTTTGGAAAGGTGGCGGAAGCGACGGGCGCGCCCCGCTTCAGACGAGGTGCCGCGCCTGCCGTTTCGGCGCGCTGCGGCGCACGGCTTTCGGCGGGCGCGGCTTTTCGAGAAAAGGCGGGAGTTCGTTGCGCCCCGCACGCTGCCAGTCGGCGCGCAGGGCGGCCTCGACCTGCGGGCGATCCACTCCGCACTCCGCGGTGAGCCAGGTGAACAGACTTTCCGACAGCGTCGCGAGCGCGATCGAATGCTGCCGCCCGAGCCGCGCTCCGATCCAATCGCTGAACCCGAGAAACGACTCGAACGGCGAAGCCCCGCAGCTCCAAAGCAGCGGCGCGCTTTCCACGAAGTTCCCGCTGTTCCCGACCAAATCCCAAAAGCGCGCGAACCGCCGCATCCGCTGCATCGCCGCGAAACCGAGCAGCTTGTTTTGCAGAATCTCGTACGGCGGCTGCGGGCTGTAGATCATCTGCCACTCAGCATCGTGGCGCACGATCGGCGTGCCGCGCAGGCGCTTGAGGATGCCGACCTGAATCTCCTGCGGACGCAGCGCGAGCAGCCGGTCGAAGCCGCGCCCGAAGCTCGCCAGGTCCTCGCCCGGCAGCCCCACGATGAGGTCCGCATGGACGTGAACACCGGTGTGCTCGCGGAGAAAACGCAGATTGTCTTCGAGCTTCGCCACGTTCTGCCGGCGGCTGATGTTCCGCGAAGTCGCGTCGTCGAAGGTCTGAATGCCGACCTCGAATTGCAGCGCACCGGGCGGAAATTTCGCGATGACTTCGCGCAGCGCCTCGGGCAGCCGGTCGGGGATCATCTCGAAATGCACGAACAGCCCGTCGCGCCAGCGGGCGAGAAAAAATTCGAGGATCGCGAGCCCGGTCGGGAGGTTCAGATTGAACGTGCGATCCACGAATTTGAACTGCGTGGCCCCGCGCGCGAGCAGGCCCTCGAGCGCCGCGAGAAACGGCGCGAGCGCAAAGGCGCGCACCGGAATATCCAGCGACGAAAGGCAGAACTCGCAGGTGAACGGACACCCGCGCGAGGCCTCGACGTAGAGCACGCGATGCGCGAGATCGTGGTCCGAGTAGAGATCGTACGGCAGCGCCAGCCGGTCGGGCGCGGGCAATTCGGCGGCGATGATCTTCGGCAGCGGCGTCCCGTTTTCCGCAAGCAGCGCGCGGCAGACTTCCGCAAACTTCAGGTCCGCCTCGCCGGTGATGACGTAATCCGCCAGCCGCACAATTTCCTGCCCCTCCGTCTCGTAGCTCACTTCCGGCCCGCCGAGGACGATCCGCATTTCGGGGCGCAGCCGTTTCAAAAGCGCGACCACTTCCGTCGTCGGCGCGACATTCCAAATATAAACGCCGAGCCCGAGCACCCGCGGCTCGCGCGCCACGATGGCCTCGACGATTTCCAGCGGACGCTGATTGATGTCGAACTCCGCGAGGGCCGCGCGCGGGCGCAGCTCGCCGAGATTCGCCAGCAGATAGCGCAGCCCAAACGCGGCATGGATGTAGCGCGCATTGAGCGTGGCGAGGAGGATGTCCGGCATGGCGGCATGCACCGCCCTTTACGACTCGCCGGGAGCGTGCAACTCGAAGACCATCTCGGCTTCGTCGCCGCCCTGGCCGGGGCGCGGCTCCAGATTCAGCGTCTGGTAGGCGCGTTCGAGGGCGGCGGGGTTGTTGCGGAGTTCGGGAAAAACGGCGACGAGGCGCTGCTTGATCCAGCGCCGCGCCATGCCGTGCTCGACCGGGTGCATGGCCGGCTGGCTGCGGAAGGTGCGTTTGATGAGTGCGAAGAGTCCCGTTTGCATAGTGCGTGGATGATCGTCGGGGCCGGCGAATTGTTTGAAGGAAATAATTTCAGCCGCGGAGGAAGCGTCCGAGATTGGCGGCGAGGAAGACGGCGTTGAGCAGGAGGTAAATGGCCACCGGGCGGAAGGAGTCGCGGCCCGCGCCCGCGGCCACGCGCTCCTCACGCAGGGCCAAAGTGAGGGCGCTGGCGGCAAGGAACCACGCGGCATAGCCCGTCCACGGCGCGGTGAAAAGCGGCGGCGCATTTTCCAACGGCGCACGCCAGAACCAGAACCCGCGCAGCTTCGCGGCGACGGGTTCGAGATTCACATCCGCGAGCAGCGCGAGCGCGCCGGTGCCGAGCGCGAGCCTCCCCGGCCCCGCGCGCGGCCAGCAGCGCAGCACCGTTTCCCGCGCGCCGATGACGAGCGCGAACCACAGCAGCGGCAGCCCGAGCGGCAGCGGCCCGAGTTTCATTCCGAGCTGGCGCGAGTACTGGATCGCGCCGAGCGGCCAGCCCGTGAACGCGCTCACCACCCCGAGCGCCGCCGCCCCGCCGCCGACGATGAGCGCCCAGCGCCGCGCCGTGGACAGCCCTTCGGTTTCCGCGAGCCAGAGGTGGATGTTCGCCGCGGCGAGCGTGATCCACGCGATGTCGCCCACCGCGATCAGCCATCCGAGCCCGGCGCGCAGATCGCGATTGCCGATCCAGCGCGCGAGCGCGGCGTCGCCGAGGGCAAAGCTCCACACGCACGCGATCCACGCCGTCCAGACGAGGAAGAAAATCCACAGCCCGGAGACGAAGGGCTCCAGCCAGCGACCGAGGCTTGAAATGCGGAGACCCATCGGAATCCAAATGCGGCGGGCAGCCGCCAGCCTGGTTACGCCGCGGGCGCGGCGTCCGCCAGCTCGTGATCGCGCAGCTTCAGGCTGGCGAGGGCGGCGCGGACTTCCGCGCTCAACTCGGCGAGCATCTCGCGGTTGATTTCCATCTGCGCGGCCTTGAACTGCGCCCACTCCGCAGCGGTCGCCTGGAGGCGCTCATAGGTGCGGGTGAAGTAGGCGCGCGCGGCATCCGTGAGGTGCGGGCATTCCAGTTTTGTCTCCATCCGGCGCTGCGCTTCGCCGAGTTCGGCGAGCAGGATTTTCTCCGACGGCACGCGGCGCAGATTGTCCGCGAGACCGACGACGTTGAGCGTCCAGATGATCCATTTCGTCGGGTCAAACTGCCAGGGTTTCACGCCGTTGCGGTAGTCATGCTGAAACTCGTGGTGATAATTGTGGTAGCCCTCGCCGAAGGTGACGACCGCCGTGATCCACGAATCCCGCGCGCTGCACCGCGAGGAGTAGGGGCGCTTGCCGATCCAGTGGCAGAGCGAATTGATGCAGAAGGTGCAGTGCTGGAGGAAAACCACCCGCGCCACTCCGGCGAT
>JAYWEP010000103.1:0-30241 GCA_043779205.1 Chthoniobacter sp.
GGTGTGTGTCGTTTGCGTTTCATGGTGAGAGTTCGGCGGCGCTATCGCGCCGCCAATCTCTCATAGCGCCTGGATCAACTTTTGGGGAGCAGGCCAATGCGGACGATGCTCGGCATGTCGCCATCGCCACCGTTCACGGCCTCGCGGTCATCGGGAGTTGGAACTTTCACCATCTGGTCAACCTGCGCCGCGAAGCCGGGTTCAACGCGGTGAACCTGTTGCAGGGTTATCCGCCCGCCCGTATCATCTCTCCACTCGAACTGATCCATGAAAACGATGAAGACGAAGACCTTTGATGCAGTCGCCGAATCGCGCCGCTGGAAGGAAGCCGTGTCGCACCAGACGGAGGGCATGACCCGCGAACAAGTGCTGGCCTTTTTCAACAAAGACCGGGTCATCGCAGCGCTCGGCACAATCCGCCATGCGGATGAGCCAACGTGCATTGTGCGCGAGGAACCGCCGGCTTAGGGCGGCGCTGCGCGCCGGAGTTCACTTCGCGAAAATCTCCGCGAAGAACCCTTTCATCTCCGTCCACGATTCTTTGTCCGCCGCGGCGTTGTAGGCCGCGCCCTTGCTGTTGTCGCTGCCCGCATCGGGCCGCGTGAAGGCATGCACCGCGCCAGGATACGCCACGAATTTGTAGTTCACCGCGCCCTTCGCCATCTCGTCTTTGAAAGCGGCGACTTCATCCGGTTTCACAAACGGATCATCCGCGCCGTGGCAGACGAGCACCCTGGCCTTGATGTTTTTCGCATCGTCCGGCGTCGGCGTGCTCAGCCCGCCGTGAAAGCTCACGATCCCCTGCACCTCCGCGCCGCTGCGCCCCAGCTCCAGCACCGTCGTCCCGCCAAAGCAGTAGCCGATGGCCGCGACCTTGCCCTTTTGCACGAGCGGATTTTTCACGAGTTGCTCCAGCCCCGCCTTCACGCGCGACCGCAGCACCGGCCGGTCGCCCTTGAATTTCCCCGCCAGCGCACCGCATTCCTTCGGGTCGGTTGGATGCACGCCCTTGCCGTAGATGTCCGCGCAAAACGCCACGTAGCCGAGTTCCGCGAGCTGTTTCGCCCGACCTTTCACATAGTCGCCAACACCCGTCCAATCTTGAACCACGAGCACACCGGGCCGCGGCTTCTCGCTTGCGTCGTCGTAGGCGAGGAAGCCTTCGAGCACCGCGTCGCCGTCCTTGTATTCGACGGTCTCGGTTTTGATTTTCGCGAAAGCGGACTGACTCAGCGCGGCGAACGCGACAATGGCGGAGAAGAGGGCGGTGGTTTTCATGGGAATGGAATTTAGAGCCTTGTTTCGATTTCGTAAATCTCCGCGCGAGTCGCGCGGGAGCTGTAGGGGAAGCTGTCAGCTTCCCCTACAGCTCCCGGCACACACTTCGCCAATCGCCAAAGAGATCGCGTCCACCGCCTGCGCGAGCTGCGCGTCGGTGATGCAGTAGGGCGGCATCAGCGCCACCACATCGCGGATCGGCCGCGTCAGCAGCCCATGCTTCCGCGCCGCGAGACAGACACGCGCGCCGGTCAGATGCTCCGCCGGAAACGGCTCACCGTTTTCCTGTCGCAACTCGATCCCCGCGATGAATCCGCACTGCCGCACCTCGCCCACCTGCGGCAGCGCGCGCAGCCCATCAAGCAGCGTGGTGAAATGCGCGATCTGCCCGCGAAGCCCCGCCAGCACTTGTTCTTCGCGGAAGATTGCGAGATTCGCGAGCGCTGCGGCGCAACCGAGTTGGTTCGCCGTGTAGCTGTGGCCGTAGTAAAGCGTCCGCTCCGCACCACCGAGGAAGGCGGAGAAAATCCGCTCGGTCGTGAGCGTGGCCGCGAGCGGCAGGTAGCCGCCGGTCAGCCCTTTCGCGAGCGCGATGAAATCCGGGATCACGCCCTCCTGCTCGCAGGCGAACATCGTCCCCGTGCGGCCAAAGCCCGTCATCACTTCATCGAGAATGAGCAGCACGCCCTGCGCATCGCACCACGCGCGCAGCGCCGCGAGCATCCCGCGCGGCCAGAGCCGCATGCCCGCCGCGCCTTGGATCAGCGGCTCAATAACGACGGCGGCTATGGTCGCGGGATCAAGCGCAGGCGGTGGCTGTAGGGGAAGCTGACAGCTTCCCCTACAGCCGCCGCAGCGCGCTTCGAGTTCCTCCATCGACGCGACATGCTCCGCCGGAAACTGCCATGCGGAAAACTTTCCACGAAACGCCGGGATGCCGCCGAGACTCGACGCGCCCATGGTGTCGCCGTGATACGCGCCGGAAAACGCGACGAAGCGCGTGCGCTGCGGCTCGCCGGTTTGCTGCCAGAATTGCGCCGCCATTTTCAACGCGACCTCGATCGCCGTGGAGCCGTCGTCGGAAAAGAAAACGCGCGTCAGCGAACCCGCCGGCCAGAGCGCGACCAACTCCTGCGCGAGCTGCGCCGCGGGCGGATGCGTGAAGCCGAGAAACGACGTGTGCGCCACGCGGTCGAGCTGCGCCCGGAGCGCCGCGTCGATCCGCGGATGCCGGTGCCCGTGCAGGTTTGTCCAGATCGAGGAATTGCCGTCGATGTATTCCCGCCCCTCGCTGTCGCGCAGCATCGCGCCCTCGCCTTCCACAAGCACCAGTGGCTCATGCTCCGACGCGCACCATTCCTGATGCTGCGTGAACGGATGCCACGCGTGCGCCTTGTCATCGCGGATCGCAGCACGGGTTTCCTCATTCATTGCTCACTGCTCCGTCTCATCTTCCGCCGTCGCCTCCCACGAACCACCGCGATCCGTGATCATTTTCTCCACCGCCGCGAGGTCTTCGTAGGAGAGATGCTTGCGCTGGTATTTGCGGAAGAGCACGTCGCGCAGCTCGATCAGATCCTCGACGAGCGGGTCGTCGTAGTAGGTCCACGCTGCGTCGCCTTTGACTTTCGCCTGCACGCGCCAGCGCTTGCCAAATTTCTCGGCGCGGACTTCGCGTTTCTCGCCGTCGGCGGTGGTGGTTTTCCAAACGTGGGTGTTGCGCATCGTGTTTTGGTGTGGAGCGGTCGGAGGTTTTGGCAAAGATGCGCGGGCATTGAAAGACCTCGCCAAAATATTCGGCTATCTCGCTGCGGTCATCGTCCTCGGCGCGCTGCTGGCGCCGCCGCTTTACTGGGCGGCGCAATGGCTGGCGGGGCACGGCGTTTTTCCGGCGCTCGCGGATTTCAAGTTCCAGAAATTCTTCAACCGCGCCGCGCTCATCGCCGCGCTGCTTCTGCTTTGGCCCACGGTGCGCGCGCTGCGCATCGGCGGCTGGCGCGATCTCGGGATCGAGCCCGACCCGCGCTGGCGGCAGCACCTGCTCGCGGGCTTCCTCATCGCCGGGGTCGCCGTGGCGCTGATGGCGGCGGCTTATCTTTACCTCGGCATTTACCGCCTCCGCGCGGAAATCGCGTGGGGCAAAATCCCCGTCATCGCCCTCTCCGCCGCGACCGTTGCGTTCCTTGAAGAGGCGCTTTTTCGCGGGGCCATCCTCGGCCTGCTGCGCCGCTCGCTCCGCCCGGCGGCGGCGCTTTTCTCCGTCACGGCGCTGTTCGCCATCGTCCACTTTCTCAAGCCCGACGAAAGCTACGATCCGCAGCCCATCGGGTGGCTCACCGGCTTCGATCTCATCCCGCACACCTTCCATCAATTCGCCGAACCGATGACGCTGCTCGCCGGCTTCACCACGCTCTTCGCCCTCGGCTGGCTGTGCGGCGACGCGGCGCTGCGCACGCGCGCGCTGTGGATGAGCATCGGCCTGCATGCCGGGGTGGTTTTGGTGAAGATGAGTTTTTCCGTGATGGCGAAATTCGCCGTCAAAACGAAGCTGCGGGCGGACTATCTGCCGTGGGTCGGCGACCGCTTCGAGAACGGCCTCGTTCCCGTGGCTGTCCTGCTCCTCGCGTGGGGTGCGGTGCGGCTTTGGCTCGCGTATGAAAATCGGCACGACACTGCGGCGCGCGGGTGAGGCGCTGGTCTCGCTGCTCTATCCGCCGCACTGCGCGAATTGCGGGGCGGACACGGACGGCGGCGTACATCTGTGCGCGGCCTGCGCGGGGCAGGCGAAAAAAATTGTGGCTCCATTTTGCCGGCGCTGCTCGGAGCCGTTCGATGGGGACATCAGCAGCGAGTTCACCTGCGCGAATTGCGCGGATCGCACGCTGCATTTCGACTGCGCCGTGGCGCGCTATCTCAGCCGCGGCGTGGTGCGGGAGTTCGTGCATCGGTTCAAATACGATCGCCACTTTTACCTCCGCCGCCCGCTCACCAACTGGCTGGCTGAGACGCTCGACGACGAGCGCATCCGCGCGCAGCCCATCGGTGCGCTGGTGCCCGTCCCGCTGCACAGCGCGCGGTTTCGCGAACGCGAATTCAACCAGGCCGACGTGCTCGCGGAACTGCTCGGCAAACGCGCCGGCCTGCCGGTGCTGCGCGCGCTGGAGCGCATCCGCTACACGACCACGCAGACGCGGCTCGACCGGCAGGAGCGGATGGAAAACTTGCGCAACGCCTTCCGCGTGCGACACACTTCCGCCGTGCAAAACCGCCATCTCGTTTTAGTCGATGACATCTTCACCACGGGCTCGACCGTGGATGAATGCGCGCGCGTCCTGCGCGCGGCCGGCGCGGCCTCCGTCCGCGTCGTGACCGTGGCCCGCGGCTGATTCCATCAACCTTCCCGACCCATGGGTATTTTCTCCAAACCATCCTTTCACTCCGACAAGAAGCGCGAATTCCCCGAGGGGCTCTGGCAGAAATGCCCGAGCTGCGCGGAGATGATTCACAACCTCGATCTCGTGCAGAATTTCCGCGTCTGCCCGAAGTGCGACCACCACATGACGCAGACCGCGCACGAGCGGCTGGAGATGCTGCTGGATGTGGGTTCTTTCGAGGAGCACGACGCGAATATGGTGTCGGTCGATACGCTGAAATTCACCGGCATGGCGAGCTACACGGACCGGCTGAAGAGCTACCAGAAAAAGACCGGCTTGAAGGACGCGGTCATCAGCGGCTTCGGCGCGATTGAAGGCCAGCGCGTTTCGATCTCGGTCATGGATTTCAATTTCATCGCCGCGACGATGGGCTCGGTCGTGGGCGAAAAACTGACGCGCTGCGTGGAGCGCGCGACGAAGGAACGCATCCCGGCGATCATCGTCTCCGCGTCCGGCGGCGCGCGGATGTATGAGGGCGTGCTCAGCCTTTTGCAAATGGCGAAGACCTGTGGCGCGCTGGCACTGCACGCGCAGGCGCGGCTGCCCTACATCTCCGTCCTCACCCACCCGACGACGGGCGGCGTGAGCGCGAGCTTTGCGACCATCGGCGACATCAACATGGCCGAGCCGAAAGCGATGATCGGATTCGCCGGGCCGCGCGTCATCAAGGAGACCACGCACCAGGATTTGCCGCCGAATTTTCAGACCGCGGAGTTTCTCGAAGAGCACGGGCTGGTGGACATGATCGTGCATCGGAAAAAGATGCGCGAGACGCTGGGCAATCTGCTCGGCTACCTGGCACCCGCAAAGTGAGCTACGACGAGGCCGTCGCCTGGCTCTACGCCACGCAGCTTCACGGCATCCATCTCGGGCTGGAAAACATCCGGCGGCTCGTGCATGCACTGGGCATCAGGGTTTCCGGGCCGGCCGCGCCGAAGTTTCTCCACGTCGCGGGGACGAATGGGAAAGGCTCGACGTGCGCGATGCTCGATGCGTGCTGCCGCGCGGCGGGCCTGCGGACGGGGCTTTTCACATCGCCGCATTTGCTGACGTTCCGGGAGCGCATGCGGATCGATGGCGAGATGATCGGCGAGGACGAAGTCGCGGCTGGGCTGAGCGAGATTCGCGCGCTGGCGGTGGGATGGAAGCACGCGCCGACCTTTTTTGAAATCGCCACGGCGCTGGCGCTGGCGTGGTTTCAGCGGCGCGGCGCGGAGGTGGTGGTGCTGGAGACCGGGCTGGGCGGACGGCTGGATGCAACGAATGTGGTGACGCCGGCGGTGACGGTCATCACGCGGATCGACATGGATCATCAGCAGTGGCTCGGCGATTCGCTGGCGGCCATCGCGATCGAGAAGGCGGGGATCATCAAACGGGGGGTGCCGGTGGTGACGGGGCCGCAGGCGGATGAAGTGCGGGTGGTGATCGTGCAGATCGCGATGTGGCGCGGGGCGGAGTTGAACCTTGTCGTCACGCCGCTCCGGCGGCTGGAGATCGCGCTCGCGGGCAGTCATCAGCGCTGGAATGCGGCGCTGGCGGTGCATGCGCTGGAAGTCGCGGGGCTCGATGTTTCCGGCGAAGCCATCGCGCAGGGCCTGCGGAGCGTGGAGTGGCCGGGGCGGTTTCAGCAGCTCGCGCCCCGCTTCGTCCTCGATGGCGCGCACAATCCGGCGTCGGCGCGGCGGCTCGCGGAGACGTGGCGGGAGATGTTTGGCGAGAAGCGCGCGACGCTCATTCTCGGCATTTTGCAGGACAAGGATGTGGCTGGGATTTGCGCGGCGCTGCTCCCGATCGCGGGACGCATTCTCGCGGTGCCCGTGCAGAATCCACGGTCGGCGACGACGCAGGAAATCTGCCGCGCGATCGGGCAGAGCGCGCCGCGGCAGGAGTGCATCGCGGTGCGGGATTTGCCGGCGGCGATCCGCATCGCGGGCTCGATGGAAAGGCGGACGCTGATCACGGGGTCGCTGTTTCTGGTCGGCGAGGCGCTCGCGCATTTCCAGGCGGGCGAAGTGCGGGAGACGAGCGCGCAGTAGGGTAGCGCACGCGCCGCGCGTGCTGGAATCGGCGCCCTCGCCGATTCTCCGCGTTCATCTGCCGCCGGTGTTCGGCGAGGGCGCCGAACACAGCACGCGGGGCGCGTGCGCTACCCGCGCAGGCCGCGCACGGCGGCGGGCATGTCGGGCGCGGCGAAGACGGAGGTGCCGGCGACGAGGGTGTCGGCTCCGTGGGCGATGGAAATGGGGGCGGTCTCGGCGGTGATGCCACCATCGACCTCGATGCGGAAACCAAGGCCCAGACTGGCGCGGGCGGCGGCGGCGGCGCGGACTTTGGGCATCATCTCGGACATGAAGGGCTGGCCGCCGAAGCCGGGGACGACGGTCATCACGAGGAGCAGGTCGATTTGCGCGAGGAACGGAACCACGTCCTCGAAGGGCGTCGCCGGGCGGAGCGCAAGGCCGCAGGTGCAGCCGGCGGCGCGGACGGCGGCGAGGGTTTCCGCGACATCGTGCTGCGCCTCGACGTGGACGGTGATGTGGCGCGCGCTTTTCACGAAGCGCGGAAAATAACGGCCGGGCTGCGCGACCATGAGATGCACGTCGAGCGGCACGGTGGCGACTTTCGCCGCGGCGTCCACGAACGCGGGGCCGAAGGAAATATTGTCCACGAAATGTCCGTCCATGACATCGCAATGCAGCCAGTCGGCACCGGCGGCTTCGGCGCGGCGCACCTCGTCGTGGAGCCGCCCGAAATCGCAGGCGAGCAGCGACGGGGCGATGAAGAGCGGCGGATTCGGCATCGGGAAAAACTAGCGCGCCGGTGCGCCGGGCATCTCGACTTTCGGCGGCGGCGGCGCGGCGCTGCGCCACTCGATGTAGCCCCAGACGCCGGCGGCGAAGAGGAGCACGAGCAGCGCGCAGAAGACCATCCGCGCGAGCGAAGGATCGGGCGCGGCGGGCATCCGCTATTCGACGAGCGTGTCGATCTTTTCCGCGACCTCGAAATCCATGTCGGTCACGCCGCCTTCGCTGTGCGTGGAAAGCGCGAGGCGCACTTTGCTATCGCGGATGTCGATCTCGGGATGGTGGTCGTCCTCCTCGGCGATCTCGGCGACGCCGTTGACGAATTCGATGGCCTGGGAGAAATCGTCGAACTCGAAAGTGCGCTCGATGTGCTTCTTTTCGTAGTCCCACTCGGGGAGTTTTTTGAGCCAGTCTTTGATGTCTTGAGCGTTGAGGAGGTCGGCCATGGTGTGTTGTGTTTGGGTTGCGGGTGGGGAGAAGTAGCATCCGCTTTTCGCAAGGCAAACGGAAACTGCGCGGCATTTGCGCCGCAATATCTCCCTTGCCCGCGCGGACGGCGCGGCTGTAGAAAGGCGGCCCGTTTTTTCACCAACACCAACCTCCACCACCGCACGCACACCATGGGCAAAATCTACAACAACATCGTCGAAACCATCGGCCACACGCCGCTCGTCAAGCTGAACAAAGTGACCGCCGGACTCGACGCGACGATCGCGCTCAAGTGCGAGTTTTTCAATCCGCTCGGCTCGGTGAAAGACCGCATCGGCATGGCCATGATCGAGGACGCGGAGCAGCGCGGCGTGCTGACGAAGGACACCGTCATCATCGAGCCGACGAGCGGGAACACGGGCATCGCGCTGGCGTTTGTCGCGGCGGCGAAGGGTTACAAAATCATCCTCACGATGCCGGAGACGATGTCGGTGGAGCGGCGCACTTTGCTCGCGATGCTCGGGGCGAAGCTCGTGCTGACGCCGGGTGCGGAGGGGATGAAGGGGGCGATTGCGCGGGCCGAGGATCTCGTGAAAAACACGCCGAACGCGTGGATGCCGCAGCAGTTCAACAATCCCGCGAACCCGGCGATCCACGGGAAGACGACGGCGGAGGAATTGTGGGCGGACACGGACGGAAAGATCGACATTCTCGTGGCCGCGGTCGGCACGGGCGGGACGATCACGGGCTGCGTCGAGGCGTTGAAAACGCGCAAGCCGTCGTTCGCGGCGATTGCGGTCGAGCCGAAGGATTCGCCGGTCATTTCGCAAACGCTCGCGGGGCAGCCGGTGAAGCCGGGGCCGCACAAAATCCAGGGCACAGGCGCGGGTTTTGTGCCGAATAATCTGCACCTCAAGGACGCCGCTGGGAACGCGCAGATTGTGGAGTGCGTGCAGGTCTCGAATGACGATGCCTTCGCGATGGCGCGGCGGCTGGCGAAGGAGGAAGGGATGCTCGTGGGCATCAGCACGGGCGCGAATGTGGTCGCGGCGATCGAGGTGGCGAAGCGGCCGGAGAACAAGGGGAAGCTGATCGTCACGATCGCGTGCTCGACGGGCGAGCGCTACCTTTCCACCGCGCTGGCGGCGGAGGCGCGGGCGGAAGTGGGGGCGTAGGGCGACGCCTTCGCCGGACGGTGGCGTTTTGTTTTTAACGCAGAGACGCAGAGACGCGGAGGACGCAGAAAATCAATTGCCGTGCGGTGGGTTTGGTCGCGTGAAGAAAACCTTTGCGATCTCTGCGCCTCTGCGCCTCTGCGTTAAAAAATGGGATGCGTCTCAGCGCGTCACGCGCAGGCGCATGTATTGCAGCGCGCCGCCCTGGTCGTCGCGCACGCTCACGGTGCGCACGCCATTGGCGATGGTGTCGCTGGTCACGGCGGTGAAGCCGGGGCCGGCGAACCAGTTCGTGAGGTCGTGGGAAACCTCGACGATGACCTGCACGCCGCCGATGCCGGCGGGCGTGCGGTAGGTCAGCGTGAGGAAGCCGCCGACCATCGCGGGCACGGGCAGCGCATTTGGTGAGAGGACGCTGGGATTCGTGCCGAGCGCGAATTCCATGAGGCTGGAGAGCCCGTCGCCGTCGAGGTCCGCGAGGTCGTGCGCGGCGCTGCCGAGCAGGCGGAGGGCGCCGGGCGGGAGGTTGCCGGCGCGGTCGAGGTAGGAGATCACGCCGGTGGCGTTGAGGATCGTCGCGTTGACCGTGAGTTTTCCCAGGACGGTCAGCGACTGGCCGGCGGTGTCGAGCGTGCCGGAGACGGTGAGATTGCCGGCAAAGGTGTAGTCGCCGGGCAGCGTCCAGACCGTCTCGCCGGGCAGCGTGTAGCCGCCGGCGGTGGCGGTGAGCGGCGGGGTTTTGAACTTGAGCACGCACCCCTGCTTCACGCCCATGACGTTCGTCGCTTTGACCCGGTAGTAATAGGTCGCGCCGCCGGCGAGCGCGAGCGTGGCCGACACCGGCGCGGCGCTCGTGCTGGAGGAGTTGCCCGCCGCGAGCGTGCTGCCGAGCGCGGGCGTGGTGCCCCATTCGATGGTCGCCGTGGTCGGCAGGCCGCGCGGCTGCATCTCGCCGCGGAGCGTGGTCTGCACGGGGGTGAAGCCGGTCGCGGCGAGCGTGGTCGCGCTGGGCGCAAAGGGCACGCGGAAGAGGGTGGCGTCGGTCGAGCCGTAGAGGTAGCCGTCGGCGGCGGCGGTCAGGCCGGTGCTCGGGGCGCCGCCGTCATTGTCGCCGGTGAGGTGGGCGAGGACCTGCATCGTGCCGAGCGCGCCGAGGCGAAAGACCGTCCCTTTGCCAAATGCTCCGCCGCCGGACGCCGTGCCGAAAAACCCGCCATCGCCCGAGCCGAGCAGCGGCCCGCGCGGCATCTGCCCATCCGCGCCCGCGAAGCCGAAGAGCGTGCCCACCGCCCCGCCCGGCGTGACCGCAAAGAGCGCGCCCAAGCCATTCGCGCCGCCGCTGCGCGCGCTGCCGGCAAAGGTGCCATCCGGCGCGCGCACCAGCGGGGCGAGCGGTTCGGCGCCATTCGCACCGGTGAATTCCGCGACCACCGCCACGCCGCCGCCCGGCGTGAGCCGGTACACCGTGCCCAGCCCGGCGGAGCCGCCCGCGCGGGTGGTGCCGTAGAAAGCGCCCGTGCCATCCGCGACGAGCGCCGCCTGCGGAGCCGCGCCGTTCGGGCCGGTGAAGAGCCCCTGCGGCGTGAGCACCCCGGCGGGCGTGACCTTGAACACGCTGCCCGATCCGCCCAAGGCCGCCGTCGTCCCGTAAAACCCGCCGTCGCCCGACGGCACCAGCCCGCCCAGCGGCCACGAGCCATTCACGCCATCGAAAGAAACCGGGGCCGACAGCGCCCCGCCCGCGGGCAGTTTCCACACGACCCCCTGCCCCCGTCCACCCAGCGCGGCCGTGCCTTGGAGCGTCGTCCCATCGCTGCCAAAGACCACGCCCGCGCCCGCCTGCGGAGCCTGCCCGTAGCCCGGCGAGAAACTCCCCAGCGTCACCGGCGGCGTCCGCGGCGCGAGCGCGAAGACCGAGCCGGAGCCGGTCGCTCCGCCCCGCTCCGTGGTTCCATAAAGCTGCCCGTCCACCGGCCCCACCGTGAGCCCCGAGGGCAGCGCCGTGTCCGTGAAGCTCGCCACATTTTCCATGACCCCCGTGAGCAGCACCCGGAAGACCGCCCCGCGGCCCGCCGACCCGCCATCCTGCGAGACGCCGTACCACGCCCCGTCCGTCCCGCGCAGCAGCCCCGCGCCGGGGTGCGCGCCAGTGCCATTGGAGTTGGTGACCGCAGTCACCCGCGTCAGCGCGCCCGCGTCCGTGACCTTGAAGACCGCGCCGTAACTCCCCACACCCGAGTAGGTCGTGCCGTAAAAATTTCCGTCCGCCCCGCGCGCCAGCGAGCCCATCGGCCCTTCGCCCACCGCGGTCGAGAAGCTCGCCAGCAGCGCCAACCCGCCGCCGCCGAACTGGAAGACCGACCCCAGCCCATTCACCCCGCCCGCGTAGCAGGTGCCATAAAAAACCCCCGGCGCACCCTCGATCAGCGCGCCCAGCGGATACGCGCCCGCCGTCCCGGTGATGCTCGCCAGCGGCACCAGTCCGCCGGCTTGGGTAAAGCGGAAGATCAGCCCCGTCTGCGCCGTCCCGCCGTACGTCGTCGCCCCGTAAAACGCCCCATCCGACGCCAGCAGCAGCGCGCCCTGCGGCACCGCGCCGTTCGGCCCGGTGAAGTCCGCCAGCTTCTCGATCGTCCCCTCCGCCGTCACCCGGAAAATCGTTCCCCAGTTCAGCGTCCCCCCGCCGCTCGCCACTCCGTAGAGCAGCCCATCCGGCCCCACCGTCAGCCCGCCCGACGGCGCGCGCCCGTTCGTCCCGTTGAAGTCCGCCACCTTGGCGATGCCCCCCGTCGGGTACACCCGAAAGATCGTCCCCTTTCCCCCGGCCCCGCCCCCCGTCGTCGTCCCATAGATGCCCGCCGCCGCCGACCCCACCAGCGCACTCTCCGGCGCGCTCCCATCCGCGCCCGTGAAATTTCCCAGCACCTCCGCCTCCCCCGTCCGCCGCACGCGGAAAACCGCGCCCGCGCCCGACTTTCCACCCGATGCGGCCGTCCCGTACATCCACCCATCCCCGCCATCCAGCAGCGCCGCCATCGGCTGCTGCCCCACCAGCCCGAACGCGGCCAGCGTCTCCAGCGCCGCGAGATCCGTGACCACGCC
The DNA here is from genome assembly GCA_043779205.1 of Chthoniobacter sp. GTDB lineage: Bacteria > Verrucomicrobiota > Verrucomicrobiia > Chthoniobacterales > Chthoniobacteraceae > Chthoniobacter. The sequence goes on from JAYWEP010000103.1 coordinate 12,223, forward strand.
CGCGCTCCCCGGCCCGTCGCGGAAGAACGCCCGCACCTTGCCATTCGGATTCACCACCGCGCCCCCCGGCCGCACCGTCACCGTCCCCAGCACCGTCAGTTTCCAGCCATTCGGGGCCAGCGTCCCCTCGACGATCAGATCCCCCGGGATGATGAACTCCCGCCCCAGCGTCCACGTCTTGCCCACCACCAGCGTAGAGCGCCCGTCCGAGCCGATGGTCAGCGGCGGCGTGGAAAAAGTCAGCGTCGAGCCCGTGACCGTGCCGCCTGCATTGGTCGCCCGCACCCGGAAGGCGTAATCCGTATTCAGCGCCAGCCCCGGCAGCAACGCGCTCACCACCTGCGTGCTGTTCACATTGCCGAGCGACTGCCCCGGCGTCGCCTGATCCAGCGCCGCGCCCATGCCCCAGTCAAAAGCATAGGTCGTCGGCGAGCCATTGCCTTTCACCAGCGCATTGAGGACCGCCGAAGTAAAGCCGATGGCTGAAGCTGGCAGCGTCGTCACCGTCGGCGGCGGGATTGGCACCGACGCGAGCGGCGCGTCCTCCACCTGCGCCCCGAGCAGCGTGGGGAAAAAGAGCGCGGCGGCGGCGAGCAGGGCGGGCAGCAGGCGGGGGGGCGTATTCATGGGAAAAGGGGGCGCGGGAGCCGCGGGCGGCGGCCCGCGAAAGTCCGCGCGAACCGCCCCGGCGGCAAGTCCCACTTTCCCCCCGGCCGCGTGCGCCGCCACGGCTGACGCGCGCCGGGCGCAGACCGCCGCTCCGGGTTGAGTCCGCCGTTTTCCCAAGAGGGCGTCGAAAAAGTCGGCGCAGCCGGGTAGGGACGGCACTCCGTGCCGTCCGCCGGGCGAGCGTCAGCGAGGCGGCGGGAGCCGGCACCCGTTCGCGGACGGCACGGAATGCCGTCCCTACCGCTGCTCTCCGTGGCTGATTGGCACCCGTCAGCCGTCGATTTTACCCTGACCGGGCCGTTTCCTGCCTAAAAAGCGCCAGTTTTCGCCGCGTCCGCCGCCGGTGCGGGCGGCTCCCACCTTTCGGCTACTCGGGTGATCGAGAGTGCGCGCCCGTTTTTCTCGTCGATCTCCACGAGCGCGCCGCGCAGCCCCACCGGCCCGCTGGCGATGGGGAAAAGGATGGGTCGCCCGGTGAGGAAGCGGTCGATAATGGGCCGCAGCTCGCGCCCGAGGCAGCTCTCCGTGGGGCCGCAGAAGCCGGCGTCGGTGAGGTAGGCGGTGCCGCCGGGGAAAATCTGCTCGTCGGCGGTCTGGCAGTGGGTGTGGGTGCCGAGCACGGCGCTGACCCGGCCATCGAGATAGCGGCCCATGGCGATTTTCTCGGAGGTCGTCTCGCCGTGGCAATCGACCAGGATGACGGGGGTCTCCTCGCGGAGGCGGTTGACTTCATCGCGCATGGCGAGGAAGGGATTTTCCAGCGGCGGATTCATAAAAGTGCGGCATTGGACATTGACGACGGCGATTTTGCCCTTCGCCGTTTCGAGGACGATGGAGCCGCCGCCGGGCGTGCCGGGCGGGTAGTTGAGGGGGCGCAGGAGCCGGGGTTCGTTGTCGAGAAAGGGGAGGATTTCCTTTTGGTCCCAGATGTGATCCCCGGTGGTGATGACGGCGGCTCCGGCGCGCATCAGATCGACGGCAATCTTCGGGGTGATGCCGCGCCCGTTGGCAGAGTTCTCGCCATTGACGACGATGAAATCCAGCCCCCACGCTTCTTTCCATTTGGGCAGCACGTCGATGACGGCGCGGCGTCCGGGTTCGCCCACGATGTCGCCGAGGAAGAGGAGTTTGAGCATGGGAAAGGCGGAAGGCGGAGGGCGGAAGAAGATGGTTTAGGCGGAACGAGGCGCGCGCCGGGCGCGAGCATGCGGAGGTTGGCTGACCCGTCCGCCGGATGTCGAGCGTTTCCCCTCTTCCGCCTTCCGCCCTCCGTCTTCCGCCTTTCCCCCTACGGCACCAGGGCCAGCTCGTACTTATGCGGCACGGGCTGGTTGGCTTTGTAGATTTCGTCCTCCAGCGCGCCGGCCTTGGCGAGCAGGTCGGCGACTTTGGCCTTCATCGCGGCGTAGTAGGTGTCGTACTCCGCCTTCTTCGCGTCGAAGTCGGGAGCCTTGGCGTCCTCGGCTTTCTGGAGGTCGCGGCGCTTGCCTTTGAGCTGGGCGTATTCGTTGCGGATGGGACCGTAGGCGGTGTCGTTGCGCTGCTTGTTGAGCATGGCGACTTTCAGCGCCTGCTGGTACTCGGGGGTCTTGTCGTTTTCCTCCAGCTCCACGCCATAGGCGAGCTGGCTGGCGGTGTAGGTGCCCACGGGTGCGCCGTCGATGGAGAGCTGCCATTTGCCGGCCTTGAGGCCGCGGGCGCTGATCTTTTCATTGCTCAGCCGGTGGCCGGCGGAGGTGAGCTTGTAGCCGAGCGCGGCGTCGGGCGGGAGCACCCACGGGAGGCGCCCGGCGGTGAAGGTGAAGGCGATCTTTTCGCCCGCGCTAAAGCCCTCGATGACGCCGCCGTTGGCATTGGCGTCGAGCTTGCCGTCTTTCTCCTCGATGACGATGGCGGAGACGCTGCTTTTCGCCACGATGTCATTGAGCACGGCCACGGCCATGACGCACTGGCCCGCCGCGCCGGGGTGGACGCCATCGCCGATCATGGTGAAAGCCGCGTCCTTTTTCCGCTCGGCGAGGGTGAGGTCGTTGAGCGGCGTCCACATGTTCACGTAGCCGAGGCCGCGCTGTTCGGCCTGGTCGCGGAGCCACGCGCCGTAGAAGGCGAGGACGCCGTTGTAGAGCGAGTTGCGGGGCTCGGCGTTGTCGTTGTGCGCGCGCTTGGCGCGGGAGTCGAACATGGTCGGCGTCATCGGCACGGCGGTCGCGCCGAGGGCGGCGATCTTTTCCAGGATCGTGGTCATGCCGGCGGAGTAGGTGTCGAAGGTCGGCTGGTCGAAGCCGCGGTAACCGCCGTCGTTCATGCCGAGGAGGATGGTGACGTATTTGGGTTTGTAGGCGGCCACGTCCTCGTCGAAGCGCAGCAGGGCATCCGAGGCGCGGTCGCCGCCGACGCCGGCGTTGTGAAAGTGGATGCGGGTCTTCGGGTAGCGGGTGTAGAAAAAGTCCTCGACGTACTGGGTGTAGAGGCACTGGTGGGTGATGGAGTCGCCGAGGAAGACGAAGGTGTCGCCGTCCTTGAGATCGACGTGATCGAGCACGGTGGCGAAAGTGGGCGCGGGCGGGGCGGCGGGTTTGTCCTGGGCAAAGGCGGCGGTGGTGGTGAGGGCGAGCGGGAGGAGGAGATGACGGAGTTTCATGGGTGAAGTGTGCGGAGAGAACCGGCGGAGGGTGCGGGCCTTTGGGGAAAAGGCGAGGGATTTTGCGCGGCAGGAGGGCTCCGCTGCTGGCCGCAAGATTTTTTCAACGGCGCGGCGTCCCGCGTGTCTGACGTGGCCCGCAAGCCCACGATGACCCGCCGCCCACTCCTCCTCCTCCTCGCCGCGCTCCCCGCGGCCACCAGCCTGCGCGCGCAGACCGATCCCGCGACCGAGCCCTCGGTCCTCGCCGTGGCCAAGGCCATGCCCGCCGTGGTCAACATCAACACCGAACGCATCATCCAGCGCACCGTGCGCGATCCGCGCGACGACTTGTTCAACCAGTTTTTCGGCGGCCCGATGCGCCGCCCGCGCGTGCTTTCGCAGAAAGTGCAGAGCCTCGGCTCGGGGTTCATCGTCGATGCGGCGGGCTACATCGTCACCAATGAGCACGTCGTCGAGCGCGCCGCGGAGTTGAAAATTTCCGTGACCACGAACGACGGCAAAACCTATTCCGCCCGCTACATCGCCGGCTCGACGGAGGCCGACCTCGCCTTTCTCAAAATAGACGCGAAGGAGCCGCTCCCTTTCATCAATCTCGACGCGCTTTCGCCCAATCTCCTCGGCGAAACCGTGCTCGTGCTCGGCAATCCGCTCGGCTACGGCAGCTCCGTCGCCCGCGGCATCCTCAGCGCGAAAAACCGCACCGTCGCGCTCGGCGAAACGGAATACAAAGGGCTCATCCAGACCGACGCCGCGATCAATCCCGGCAACAGCGGCGGGCCGGTCGTGGACCTCAGCGGAAAACTCGTGGGCGTCAGCTCCGTGAAGATGGCCTACACCCCGCAGGGCGTGCCCACGCAAGGGCTCGGCTTCGCCATTCCCGGCGAGATCGTGCGCGAGCGCGTGACCGATTTCAAAAAAATCGCCGCCAACCCGAAAGCTGCGAAAGAAGCCGAGGACGCCAAGGCGAGGGCGCGGAAATTCTTTGGCCTCTCGCTGCAAGACCTCACGCCAAAGCTCGCGGAAACGCTCGGCTTCGAGCCCGGCACCGGCGTGCTCGTCGCGGATGTGGACGCGCACAGCGTGGCGGAAAAAGCGGGCGTAAAACAGGGGCTTGTCATCACGCAGGTTGGCAGGTACGAAGTCGCGTCCGTCCAGCAAGTCGAAGAGCTGCTCAAGGCGGTGGACAGCGGTTCCGCGGTCGATTTCACCGTCGGCATCGTCCGCCGCGCCAATGGGCGCAATGTCCGCCAAAGCGAAACCGTGCAGCTCATCGCCAAGTAAAATTTTCCCATGATCCAAGTCGAAAACCTGACCAAACGCTACGCGGGCTTCGCCGCGATCAACCAGCTCAACTTCGCCGTCGCGAAGGGTGAGATCGTCGGCTTCCTCGGGCCCAACGGCGCGGGCAAAAGCACCACGATGAAGATCCTCACCAGCTACCTGCCCGCCACCTCCGGCACCGCGCGCATCGCGGGCTTCGACGTCTTCGCGCAATCCCTCGAAGCGCGGAAACGCCTCGGCTACCTGCCGGAAAACACCCCGCTCTACACCGACATGCGCGTCGGCGAATACCTCCGCTACCGCGCGAACCTCAAAGGCGTCGCCGGCGGCAAAGTAAAGCAGGCCGTCGGCGACGTGCTCGAGCTGTGCAGCCTGCGCGATGTCGAGCGCAAGCTCATCGGCGCGCTCTCCAAAGGCTACCGCCAGCGCGTGGGTCTCGCCGACGCCCTCGTGCATGACCCCGAGCTGCTCATCCTCGACGAGCCCACCATCGGCCTCGACCCCAATCAAATCCGCCAGGTTCGCGAACTCATCAAAAATCTCGGCGGCAAACGCACCGTCCTCATCTCCACCCACATCCTCCCCGAGGTCGAGATCATGTGCTCCCGCGTCATCGTCATCCACAAAGGCAAAATCCGCGCCGACGACACCGCCGAAAACCTCCTCAAAAACCACCGCGCCGCCGGCAGCATGCGCCTCGAGGCCAAAGGCGCAGCCAATGGCCGCGAACTGCTCAGCAAACTCCCCGGCGTCAAAGACGTGACCGAGGAAAAGGACGGCGACACCAGCACCTTCCAGCTCAAGCTCGACGCCAACGCCGACCCCACGGAAGAAGCCATGCGCCTCGCCACCGAGAAGCACTGGCAGGTCCGCGAACTCACCCGCCGCCGCCCCACGCTGGAGGATGTCTTCGTCGAGCTAACCCACTCGGACAGCTAACCAACTCTCTTCCTCTTCCTCTTCCTCCTAATCTTCCTCTTCCCACCACCGAGCAGAGGAAGATTAAGGAGGAAGAGGAAGAGGAAGAGTTTTGCAAGACACACGGTATCCAACCTCCACACTTTCCCATCCACCTATGAAAACCTTCCTCACCCTCCTCTCCCGCGAGGTGAAGTCCTTCTTCTACTCCCCGATCGCCTACGTCGTCCTGTTCTACTTCCTCTTTCTCTCAGGCTACAATTTCTACATGCAGATCAACGTGATGAACGGCTACCCCACCGAGATCACCATCGTCGAAGCCTTCTTCGCCCCGGCAATCTTCTGGTTCCCCTTCATCCTCAGCTTTCCGCTCATCACCATGCGCAGTTATTCCGAGGAGTTTCGCATGGGCACCTTTGAAACCCTGACCACCGCCCCGGTCAAAGACTCCCAGGTCGTCCTCGCCAAGTTCTTCGGCGTTCTCATCTTCTACTGCATCCTCTGGTCCCCCACCCTTTGCTCCTTTGCCGTCTTCCAATACATCACCGGCAAGACCGCCGCGAACGCCGCCGGAGCCTATTGGGGCACCTATGGTCTGCTGCTTCTCATTGGCTCCTTCTACAGTTCGGTAGGTTGCCTGGCCTCGGCCCTGACTAAGGATCAGATCAATGCGGCAACGATCTCCTTCACCACCATCACCCTCCTGCTCTTTGTCGGCTTCCTGCCCGAAGTCATGAACCTCACCGCGCCCGCGATCAAAGACATGTTTTCCTATATCTCCACGATCCAGCACATGCAGGATTTCTCCAAAGGCATCATCGATTCCCGCGCCATCGTCTGGTATGTCTCCATGACCACACTGGTGCTCTTCTTCACCCTCCAGGTCTTCCAGTTTCGGAAGTGGAAAGCCTGACTTTTACTCGTATGGCTACCGAATCCTCAACTCCCGCGCCGAAATCCGTGAAGATCCACCGCTTCCAGATCGGCCTCAACGTCCTCATCCAGCTCTTCGTCGTCACGACCATCATCGTGATGCTGAACTACCTGAGCTTCCGCCATTTCAAGCGCTGGGACTACTCCCGCGACAAGAAGTTTGCCCTTAGCTCGCAGACCACCAATCTGCTCTCCCACCTCAAGAAGCCGGTGCGCGCTGTCATCTTTTTCTCCGGCGCGGTGGAGATCGTCCCCGACCTTCAGGCGCTGATGCGGGAGTATGAGATTGCCTCGAAGAAGAAATTCACCGTGGAGTACATCGACCCCTACCGCAGCCTCAGCCGCGCGCAGGAACTCCAGACGAAATACAAATTCGCCGCCAACGAGAGCATCCTCATCCTCGATTACGACGGACGCAGCAAATTCGTGAACGCCGCGGACATGGTCGATGTCGAGCAGCCCGACCAGATGATGATGATGACCGGCCAGACCCAGCCGCGGATCAAGGCCTTCAAAGGCGAGCAAGCCATCACCAGCGAGTTACTGGAGCTGACCGAAGGCAAGCCAAACAAAATCTATCTCACCGGCGGCCACGGCGAACCCGACATCAACAGCCCCGACCTGAAGACCTTTGCCGAAAGCCTCAAGCGCCAGAACATCCAATCCGCGACGCTGAACCTGCTCAATGTCACAGCCATTCCCGAAGACACGCGCAGCCTGATCATCTGCGGGCCTAAGTATGACTTCTCCGAGGTCGAGATGAAGCTGCTCAATGGTTTCTGGGAGAAGAAAGGCCGCGTCTTTATCCTGCTCAACCCCTTTGCCCGCACCCCGCGCCTGACCGCGTGGCTTAATGAACAAGGCATCGTGCCACAGGAAGACCGCGTGATCGGTCTCGGCAACTTCATGGGCATGGACGAAAATGGAAATCCCAAGATCACGAAAGGCACGATCAAAGACGCCGGCTTCGTCGTGGTGAACAGCCACACGAAGATGACCAAGGATCTCGAGGGCACGAGCAAGCGGCTGCTCGGAGCCACGGAGTCGCTGCAAATCGACAAGGCGAAGGAACAGACCGCCAAACTGCGAATCATTCCGCTGCTCGAATCCGTGGAGGGTTTCTGGGGCGAAACCGACCTGTCCGGCGACGACACGCAGGCGGGATTCGATCCCAAGAAAGATCACATGGGTCCGCTGCACCTCGCGCTCGCCGTGGAGAAAGGCGGCGTCGCGGACGAGCGCGTGAAGGTGGAAACGTCCCGCCTCATCGTCGTCGGCAATGCCGAAATGCTTGGCAACAACGCGCATCGCCTGGCGGAAGGCGTCTGCATCGATCTCGCCGTGAATGCGCTCAACTGGCTGCTCGACCGCGAGGAACTCATCGGGATCCCAGCGAAGGAAAAGAAGAACGTCACCCTCAGCCTCGATGACAAACAGCTCCGCAATATCGGGCTCGCCGTCATGGCCATCATTCCCGGCATCGTCGCGTTTTTCGGGCTGCTGAACTGGTGGCAGCGCCGCAGCTAGACCGCCTGCTTTTTCCTGCACATGAAACTCAAAAACACTCTCCTCCTGCTCCTCGTCGCCCTGGGCATCGCGGGCTTCATCTATTTCGTGGAAGACAAGCTGCCGACGACGCAGAACGCCGCGGAAAACGCCGGGCGGGTCATGCAATTCGAGCGCGACAGGATCGACGCGATCACCATCAAAAACACCGAGACCACCATCGAGCTGCGCAAGGCCAAGGACGGCGCGTGGCTCATGGAAAAGCCGCTCAAGGATCACGCGGACGCCATGGCGGTGAACCAGCTTTTCACCACGGCGGAAGGACTGCGCTCGGAGGCGCTCGCGAGCGACGAGAAAGGCGCGACCAAAGACCAGCTCAAGGAATTCGGCCTCGCCAGCTCCGAGATGCGGGTGACTTTTGGCGGCGGTGCCAAGCCGGTCGAAGTGCTCCTCGGCAAGGACGCCGCGGTCGAAGGCCGGCTCTACGCGCGGGTGGAAGGCTCAAATATCGTCCACGTCATCGGGCACGATTTGAAAACCCAGGTCACGAAAAAGGCGGACGATTTCCGCGACCACCGGCTCACCAGCATCGCCACCACGCAGGTCGGCAAGCTCACGGTGAAGACCGCCGCGGGTGAAATCGAACTCGCCAAAAAGGACCAGCACTGGTTCCTCGCCAAGCCGCTCAAAGCGCGCGGCGATGACCAAAAGATCAACGACCTCATTGCGCAGGTCGCCAACGCGCAGGTCACTTCGTTCGCCGCCGATGCCGCCAACCTCGCCGCCTACGGGTTGCAGGAGCCGCGCGGCACGGTCGCGCTTTTCACCGAGGGCAGCGACCAGCCGGCGGTGCTGCAAATCGGCGCGGAAATGGAGAAGGAGAAGGAGAAAATCTACGTCAAACTCTCGACACGCGACGCGGTGTGCGTGGTGCCGAAAACCATCGCGGCACTGCTCGACACGAAGCCGAACGACCTGCGCGACAAGAGCCTCCTGCGCGTGGAGGCGGACATCGTGGACCGCATGACCATCGAGGGCGCGGACAAGTCCACAATCGTCCTCGCCCGCAGCGGCGAATCGTGGGTGCGCAAAGTCGGCGACAAGGATCAGCCGATCGATGCCGCATCCGCGACGCGCCTGCTCGCGGAACTCCGCGGCCAGCAGGTCGCCGGCTTCGTCGCCGACGTGGCCACGGAACTGCCGAAATACGGGCTTGATCAGCCAGCGGCGAAAGTAACGCTCAGCTCCTACGCCTCGGAAAACACCGCCGAAACCAAGGCCGGCGAACGGCCCATCGTCAGCGTGCTTTTTGGGAAAACTGAGGGTGACACCGTCTATGCGAAACTCGACGACGAGCCTTTCGTGGTGAGCGTGCCGAAGACGGTTCTCGATTTCGCCATGACCGACCCACTCCAGTGGCAGGATCTCGCCATTTACAAAAACAAGGCGGATGAAATCAGCAGCGTGGAGATCGTCCGCGAGGGCCAACCGACGCTCACCCTGGAGCGCGACAAGGACAAGAAATGGGCGCTCGCAAAAGGCGACGGCAAGGTCAACCAGACCAACACCCAATCGCTCGTGAACACGCTTGCCGCCTTGCGCGCCGTGCGCTGGCTGGGCGCGGTGAAACCCGAGCACGGGCTCGACAAGCCGGTGCTGCGCGTGAGTTTCAAAACGACCGCCAACACCGGCGGAGCGCTCGCCGCCGGGACGACCACGCCCAACGGCCTGCACGCCGCAGCCGCCGACGGCATGACCGGCTGCTTCGCCATGAGCCATCCCGATTTCACGGCCTTCGAGCTGCCGATCATCGACAAGCCCGCCGCCGCCCCGACTCCCGCCGCCGCCACGCCATCCGCCGAGACGCCCGCGGTGCCCGCTCCACCGACGGTCCCACCACCACCGGTGCCGAACTGAGTGCGCCGCGCGTCTGTAGGGGAAGCTGACAGCTTCCCCTACAGACGCCGCGCGGTGTAGAGCGAAACGATCCCGCCGCTCAGCCGCTCGCATTGCGCATCGGCGAAACCCGCACCCTCGATCAGCCCGCACATCGCCGGGCCGGACGGGAATTTTTCGATGGAATCGCCGAGATAATCGTAAGCCGCCTTTTCCCCGGTGAGGAACCCGGCCAGCCGGGGCAGAACGTGGTGCAGATACGGGCGGTAGGCCCAGCGCAGCGGCACAGGAGGCACGGAAAAATCGAGCACCAGCAGATGTCCTCCCGGCTTGAGGACGCGCGCCATTTCCGCGAGCGCACCGGGCCACGACTCCATATTGCGCAGACCGAAAGCCACGGTGAGAACATCGAACGTGCCATCGGCGAAGGGCAATGCCATCCCGTCGGCGACCACGAGATTGCCGAGGCTTTTGCGCTGCGCGATGAGCAGCATCGGAAGGCAGAAATCCGCGCCGACGATCCGCGCTTCCGGGCACGCCGCGTGGAGCGAAAGCGCGAGGTCGCCGCTGCCCGTCGCCAGGTCGAGAATGCGCTCCGGCTGCCAGCCCCGGACGATCCGGCCGGCCCGGCGGCGCCAGAAAAAATCCAGCCCAAAACTGAGAAAATGGTTCGCAAGATCATAGCGCCCGGCGATCGCGGAAAACATCGCCCGCACAAGTTGCCCCTTGGTCTCCTGAGTAGTCATCGTAAACCCTGTCTCATCAGTGATAAGTTCATCGCCAAGGCATATCATTTGCTTGTTACGGAATGTCGAATGCAACCTGCAGTTCCCGGTCATTTCTGACCAGGCGCGCGGGCTGTCGCCTATGACCAAAGACCATCTCACACGGGCCAAAATCCTGATCGTGGACGACGAACCCTCGAACGTCCGCCTGCTCGAACGCATCCTCGAGATTTCCGGCTGCACCAGCGTCCGCGGAACCACGGATTCGCGCGAGGCACTGACGCAGTATTTCGATTTCGAGCCCGACATCGTGCTGCTGGATCTCAACATGCCGCATCTCGACGGCTTTGCGGTCATGCAGCAGTTGAAGTCCGCGGTTTCCGCCGAGGACTACCTGCCCATTCTCGTCCTGACCGCGGACATCACCACCGACACCAAGCGCCGTGCGCTCGCCAATGGCGCGAAAGATTTTGTCACCAAGCCCCTCGACCATAGCGAGGTCGTCCTGCGCATCAGGAATTTGCTCGAGACCCGTTTTCTGCATCTGGAAATGCAGCGGCAGAATTCCCTCCTCGAAGACCAGGTGCGGGAGCGGACGGCGCGGTTGGAGGAAGCTGTGGACGAACTCCGCTCCACGCAGGAGCACGTCGTCAAACAGGAGCGGCTCCGCGCGCTCGGCATGATGGCCGGCGGCGTCGCGCACGATTTCAACAACGCCCTGACCATGATGCTCGGCTACGGCGAACTGCTCCTCCCGTGGCTCCAGGAGCACGGCTCGCCGCGCGAGCAGACCTATCTCAATCACATCATCGCCGCCGCCCAGGACGCCACCCACGTCGTCAGCCGGTTGCGCGATTTTTACCGCCCGGCGGAAAACAACGAAATCCGCCTCCCGGTCGATCTCAACGAAATCGCCTTGCAAGTCGTCTCGCTGACCGCGCCACGGTGGAAAGGCCGGGGCCTCGCGGAAGGCGTGCAGATCGACGTGCAGACCGAGTTGCGCGAGACTCCGCTCGTCGCCGCCAACGCCGCCGAACTGCGCGAAGTCCTGACAAATCTGATCTTCAACGCCGTCGATGCCATGCCCGCGGGCGGCCTCATCACCATCGGCACCACCCCGCTGGCCGACGGCGTGGCGCTGACCGTGACCGACACCGGCATCGGCATGACCGACAGCGAACGCGAGCGCTGCCTCGAACCTTTCTTCACCACCAAGGGCGAAGGCGGCACCGGGCTCGGTCTCGCGGTCGTGTACGGCATCATCCAGCGCCACGGCGGCACCATCGAGATCGCGAGTGAAAAAGGCGTCGGCACGACTTTCGCCATCCACCTCCCGTCCACCCTCGCCGGCGAGGGAGCTGCGGCGCCCGTCGTCCAGCGCCTTGATCGGACACTCCGCGTGCTCATCGTCGATGACCAGGACATCATCTGCGAACTCCTCGCCGAGCACCTCGCCAGCGACGGCCACACCACCGCCTCCGCGGCCGACGGCCACCAGGCGATCGAGCTTTTCCGCACCGGCCAGTTCGACCTCGTCATCACCGATCAATCCATGCCGATGATGAATGGCATCCAGCTCGGCGGTGCCATCAAGGCGCTCTCTCCCGCAACCCCGGTCGTGCTCCTCACCGGCTTCGGCGACGAGATGCTGGCCCTCGGCGGCTGCCCTCCCGGCGTCGATCTCGTCCTCGGCAAACCGGTCAGCCAGGCCGACCTGCGCCGCGCCATTTTCCAGGCGATGGAAAAAGCCGAGCCGCTGGCGAGCGTCGCGTAGAGCAATTCCATAAAAAGCGTCCGGCTCCGCGCCGCTGTAGGGGAAGCTGACAGCTTCCCCTACAGCGGCGCAGGGCCGGACGCTTTTTTGCCGCACGAGCTTCGGCGCGGCGCGAACCCAACTCGGCCTCAAACCCCAGAAAAAGTGCTCACGAGAGGAGTCGAACCTCCACGGGTTTCCCCATACGGTCCTGAGCCGTACGCGTCTGCCATTCCGCCACGTGAGCTAATGAAATTCTTTAACCGCCGACTTTTCGGCGAAGGGAGCGGGACGATAGGCCGCAAAGAAAAAAGCGCAAACCGAAATCGCGCTAACTGATGCGCATCGGCATCAGCACATAAAGAAACGGGCTCTGGATCTTGATCACGCCGGGGCTCATCTCGTCGATGAGATCGAGATAAACCTCGTCATTCGAGAGCGCGCGGAGCGGGGCTTGGAGGAATTCGGGGTTGAAGGCGATCGAGAATTCGCGGCCCTTGTAAGCGACGGCGAGCGACTCGCGGGCCTCGCCGACATCGGGTGTGTTCGCGGCGATTTCGATGTTGTTTTTGGAGAAGACGAGCTTTACCGAGTTCGATTTTTCGCTCGAAAGCAGCGAGACGCGATGCACCGCATTCAGGAACGTCTCGCGCTCCAGGGTGATGCGCTCTTTCGCGTCGCCGGGGATGACCTGCCGGTAGTTCGGGTAGTTGCCTTCGATGAGCTTGGAAACGAGCAGCGTGCCGCCGATTTCAAACGCGACCTGGTTTTCGCCGACGCTCATTTTCACATCGCCCTCGTCGCCGAGGAGACGTCCGAGTTCGGTCACGCATTTCGTCGGGACGATGATCTCGACCTCCTGGCTGCGCGGAAACTCGACCTCGAGATCGACAAGCGCGAGGCGGCGTCCGTCGGTCGCGACCATGGTGAGTTTGCTCTCCTTGAAGGAAAACAGGATGCCGTTGAGCACGTAGCGCGTCTCGTCGGTCGAGATGGCGTAGCTGGTTTTTTTCAGCGCGTCGCGCAGAGCCTGCTGGTTGAGGGTGAAAATCTTGGCGTCCTCGAATTTCGGCAGCGGCGGAAACTCCTCCTCGGGCAGGCCGAGGATTTTGAAAAAGCTCTGGCCGCAGCGGATGGAGGCGACATTTTTTGAATCGATCTCGATCTGCACTTCGGCCGCCGGCAGCTCGCGAACGATGGTGGCCAGACGCCGCGCGGGCAGCGTGGTCGCGCCGGGCTTGTCGATTTGCGCATCGATGCCGCCGCTCACGCCGACATCGAGATCGGTCGTGGTGAGATGCAGTTTGCCGTCATCCGCGCGGAGCAGGACGTTGGAAAGGATCGGGAGCGTGGTGCGGGTGCTGACGACGTTTTGAACGGTCTGCAGACCTGCGAGGAGCTTCTCTTTGCTGACGCTAAATTTCATAGGGAGTGGAGTTCGGTGTAGATGAATGATTGCCCGCGGCGGCGCAATCCTTTTCCCGCGCGCGGTGCCGATTGTGTGCCCGCGCGGTCAGCGCGTGAGCTGGTTGTCGAGGAATGAAACGACGCTCCGCGTCTTGTCGTCCTTCAGCATCCGGCCTTTCACGAGGCGGTGCGCGTGGAGCACGGTGCCGTGGTCGCGCCCGCCGAACGCTTCGCCGATTTCGCTCAGCGAAGTCTTTGTCAGCTCGCGCGCCAGATACATCGCGATCTGCCGCGGGAAGGCGATGTTCGCGGGGCGGCGCTTGCTCGTCATGTCGGCGAGCCGCACGTCGAAATGCTCCGCCACGCGCTTTTGGATTTGGTCGATGGTGATCGCGCGCCGCGCTTCCTCGTGGAAAATATCGCGGAGCAGATGTTCGATCTTCTCGGGTGTCGGGATGCGGCCGTCGTGCAGCGAAATGTAGGACGCCACGCGCATCAGCGCGCCTTCGAGCCGGCGCACATTCGAGCGAATGCGCTCCGCGAGAAAGACGATGATTTCGTTCGGCACTTTGATCTCCAGGCTCAGCGCTTTTTTGCGGAGAATGGCGGTGCGCGTCTCGACATCGGGCGCCTGCAACTCGGCGGTCAGGCCCCACTCGAAACGCGAGACGAGGCGCGTTTCGAGTTTCGCGATTTCCGACGGCGGGCGGTCGCTCGAAAGCACGATCTGCTTATGGCCGTCGAAGAGCGTGTTGAAGGTGTGGAAAAACTCCTCCTGCGTGCGCTCCTTGTCGGCGAGAAACTGGATGTCGTCGATGAGCAGCACGTCGGCCTGCCGGTAGCGTTTGCGGAATTTGACGAGCGCGTTGTTTTGAATCGCGTCGATGAACTCGTTCGTGAAGGCCTCGCTGGTGATGTACACGACTTTCGTCTTTTTCTTCGCCGCGATGGCGTGGCCGATCGCGTGCATGAGGTGCGTTTTGCCGAGCCCCACGGGGCCGTGGATGAAGAGCGGATTGTAGGTTTTCGCCGGGGAATCCGCGACGGCTTTGCAAGCGGCCTGGGCAAACTGGTTGTTCGTGCCGACGACGAAACCGTCGAACGTGTTGCGCGGGTTCATCCCGTTGGCGGCGGCCGCCTCGGGCACGGACGACTCGATCGCGGGCGGTTTCGCCGACGGCTCGGCGGCGGGCTCGGGCGGCGGCGTTTCGCCGGCGTCCGCGAGGACAAAACGAATCTCGCGCATTTCCTGGAGGACGAGCAGCACGGCGGCGCGCAGGAGGCTGATGTAGTTCGTCTCGATCCACAGTTGATAGATGTTATTCGGCACGCGCAGGGTGAGCTGCGTGGCATCGAGTTCCACAAGCGCGATGTCCTTGAACCAGCGGTTGTAAGTATCGCCGCTGACATCGGCTTTGAGGGCCTTGGTAATGGCGGCCCAGATCGGTTTCAAATCGGCGGTTTTCAGGGATTTATCCACAGTCAATGCGGGTGTTCTTGGGTTGGGAAAAAACCGGCGCGAAACCGGCGAAAGGGTCATCATCGGCGCTCGGCTGGCGAAAAATCGCTCGCTCCCGGCGAAGTCGCGCAAAGCATAAGATACTGATGCTTAGAATCTTGCCGTAGGTAAAACCGTGGAACACAGGTTTTATCGGCATCGCCAAGGCACGCCGCCCCTCCGCCCTGTGCGCAGGCGGCGTTTTGTTCAGCGGGGCTAAGTTTTCGGTTCTTGTTCACAAGTTATTCACAGTGGGTCGGACTCCTTCCCGCCGTGCGGCGTGAGACTATTTTCGGCCCTCCCGACCGCCAAGAAAATTCCCGTCAAATGACCGACATTTATTTTCCACAAATCCGTTTTTTTCATTGAAGCCTTGATGGGACGGGCGTTCCCAGCCGATGCGCGATTCTACGCGTGCCGGGCGATGCCTGCGCGCATCGTTTCCATCTGCGCCTCCGACGTGCGAAAGCAGACCGCGAGCGCGTAGGTGACCACGGTGCCGAAGGCGATGCGCCACGGAAATTCGATGACCGGCAGCCACGGCGGCTTCGCGTAGAGGCGTCCGCCAAACATCGTGGCCACGTCGTTCAGGAGATTGCTGAGGATGGCGACGACGATGAAACCGGCGAGCATCGCGAGCAGGTTGCCGGTGCAGGAGCCGCGCCCTTTGGTGGTCATGCCGACGAGGAAAATTCCGAGCAGCGACCCGTAGGTGTAGCCGAAGGAGCCGAGCACAATCGGAATGATGCGGATTTCGGGATGCGTGAGCTTCACCCATGCCGTGCCGACGCCGACGCCCGCGAGGATGAGCGCAAAGGCCGCGGTGCTCCAGCGCGCCGCGACCATCTGCTCCCGCTGCGTGGCGGCGGGCCGGAAAATGCCCATGTAAAAGTCGCGCGTGAAGCTGGTCGCGAGCGCGTTGAGCGCGGTGCTGAGCGAGCCCATCGCGGTCGCGAAAAGGCCCGCGGCCATCACCCCGCGGATGCCGGTGGGAAGTTCGCGCAGGATGTAGTTCACGAAATAATCGCCGCTGGGCCGCTGCGCCGCGTGCTCGGGGAGATGGTAATAAACCCACAGCAGAACCCCGATGAAGGTGAAGCTGAGCGCCACCGGGATGTCCGCCAAGCCTGATAGAATCAGGCTTCGGCGGCTGCGGCGGATGTCCGGCGCGGTGAGCATCCGCTGCACCATGTCCTGATCGGTGCCGTGCGTGGCCATGGTCACAAAGACCGAGGCGAGGAACGCGGTGAAGACGGTGTATTCCGTTTCGAGCACCTTTTTCACGTTGCCCCAGAAACCGAGTCTCGCGCGTTCCGCCGGATTTTTCTCGATGCCCGTGTCCCAAAAATCGAGCGCGGTTTCGGCGATGCGCGCGGAATCTTTAGCGACCTCTTCCTGCGCCTTCTCCCGCGCTTCTTCGTCCGTCATGGGCTTGCCTGCCGTTTTCAAAAGCACCTGCGTCCGCGCCTCCACGACCTCCGCATCGACTGGTGCGGTGACCGCCATCGTTTTCACCACGCCCCATCCGCCGACCGCGTGCCAGAGCGTGAACATCGCGTAAATCATCGCGCCGAACATCAGGAAGACTTGCAGCAGGTCGGTCCACACCACCGCCTTGATCCCGCCGAAAGTCGTATAAATCGCCGTGATCAAAACGAGGAAGCCCACCGCGCCGACGTAGAGCCAGAGCGTCTCCGCGCGGTTCGGGTGCATGTCGCGGATCAGCTCCCACGCGCCCACGAGCAGGATCGCGGGGACAAACATGCGCGAGCCGCTGGCGAGGATCCGGGTGAGGAGAAAGACGGCGGATGACGTGAGTTTTGTCGAGCGGCCAAAGCGCGTTTCGAGAAATTCGTAAATCGAAACGACCCGCAGTTTGTAAAACGTCCCGATGAAAAGATACGCCACGACGATGCGCGCGAGGATCGTGCCGATGGCGAGCTGGCCGTAGGTGAAATTGCGCAGCCCGTAGCCCTCGCCGGGCGTGCCGAGGAAAGTCCCCGCGCTGACTTCCGCGGCCATGATCGACGCCAGCACCGCCCACCACGGGATATTCCGGTCGCCGACCGCGAAGCCTTCCATCGAGGTCTCGCCGCGCCCTTTGTACAGGCCGATGGAAATAACGACGACGAAGTAGGCGAGGATGACGAGACCGTCGATGAGCCAGGGGTTGTGCATAGCGGTAGGGGAAGCAGACAGCTTCGCCCGCGGCAATCGCGAGCTTTTAAGCGCGCGAAGTTTCCGCCGCGCCCGCCGGGGTGGCGGCCTTCACCATGACCTTCGATTTCCGCGCGTGGGCGTCGTACTTTTTTCTCCGCTCGGGAGGAAGGATGTCGGGCGTCGCCTCGGCGTAGCCGCCTTTCTGCTGGAAGAAATTAAACGCCTGCGTCGAGAGCGCGAAGATCTGCTTCATCCCCTTCTCCGCCGCGAGCTGATCGGCAAAGGCCATGAGCTTGCGCCCGTGGCCCGCGCCCTCGTGGGTCTTGCTCACGTAGAGGCACGCGAGTTCCGCCATCTGCTGCTCGGGATAGACATGCACGGCCACGCAGCCGACGAGATTCCGGTCGAGTTCCAGCACCCAGTAATCCTCCAGATGCGCGACGATGTCCGCGCGCGTCCGCTTCACGAGTTCTTCGTTATCGACCGACTGCCGGATCAGCGCCATGACTGCGCGCACGTCCTTTTTGAAGACGCGGCGGATCTGCTGGTACTCGTTGGAATAGACCATCGTGCCGATGCCTTCGTGGCTGAAAATCTCGCTGAGCAGCGCCTCGTCATGCCGCCCGTCG
>JAYWEP010000104.1:0-3911 GCA_043779205.1 Chthoniobacter sp.
CTTGGCGCAGGGAGAAGGTGGGATCGTTCTCCACCTGGGCCATCCGTCTGGCCCGCAAGGTTTCACCGAAATCGAGGGCGTCGCTCATGGTGTGGCGCGCATACGACACGGGCAAGATGCTCAGTCAAGCCGGCGGGTTCACCCTCATTGCGAAGTTGAGGACTTGGCGACGCCGTTTTTGCGCGGGGAAGCTGAACTTCGTGTGAGGGGCTGGACTGCCTGAAACCAGTGCGCGGCGCGTGAACCCGCCACTCCCCACCGCGCAATGGCGCCACCTAGCCCGTTGCACCTGCCGCCGCTTGTCCCGTACGCCACCCGCGCTCAAAACACCCGTTTCCGCCCGAGGAACCAGCCGGCGATGAGGCCGATGATGATGCTGCCGATGCTGGCGGTGACGCCGGCTTTTTTCGTGGCGGCGATGAGGGGGCTTTTGAAAAGGTCGGTGGAGCAATGCAGGGCGGCGACGAGCCATTGGCCGTCGGCGCGCACGAGGGTGGCGGTCCAGCGGGCGTCGAGGGTGAGGTCGGGGCCGCGGGTCATTTTGCAGGTCTCGGCGGAACTGCCGGTGGCGATGGCGGTGGTGCCGCCGGGGAGGAGGGTGATGTCGTCGGTCTTCACGTCGGCGTGGAAGCTCTCGATGATTTTTTCCGGGCCGGCCGTCATTTTGAGTTGGAAGGCTTTCACGCCGTCGCGACCGCGGGCGACTTCGGCGTTTTGGTAGGTGATGACGGCGCGCGGGTGCAGGCACGCGGTCATTTTGTCGAAGTCGGCTTTGTTGATTGCATCGAGCAGGCGGTCGCGCAGGGCGTGGATTTCGGCGGGCGCGGCGTCCTGCGCGGGGAGCGGGGTGGGGAGAAAAAGGGTGAGCGCGAGAAGGGCGGCGAGGGCTTTCATGGGAGGAGATTCGCGGGACGGCGGCGGGCGCGTCAATGCGTCTTGCCCGCCGGTGCGGGGCGCGGTTTGATCGCGGGCATGCCGCGCATTTTTTCCGCACTCATCGCCGTCGCGCTGACGCTCGGCGCGGCGGCTGAACCGCTGGACCGGCCGTGGAATCATGACGTGATTTATTTCGCGCTGACGGATCGTTTTCTCGACGGCGATCCGGCGAACGATGTGCCAGCGGGGAGCGATCCGGCGCTCTACGATGCGGCGCAGCGGGACATCAATCGCTACCACGGCGGCGATCTGCGCGGGCTGGAAATTGCGATTGCCGCGGGCTATTTCGACAAGCTCGGGGTGACGGCGCTGTGGATCACGCCGCCGGTGCGGAATGTGTGGAATTCGGCGTTCGATCTCGGCGGGGCGAAGACCGGCTATCACGGGTATTGGGCGCAGGATTTTCTGGACATCGACCCGCATCTCACGAGCGCGCGGAGCCTTGATGGAAAGACGGCCTACGCCGATTCACGCAACGGGCGGATGCAGCATTACCGGGACTTCGTGGCGCTGGCGCACGCGCACGGGATCAAGGTGATTCAGGATGTGGTCTGCAATCACGCGGGGCCGGTTTTTTACTACGACGAAAATCACAACGGGCACGACGACGGGCAGGCGGAGTGGATTCCGCCGTACCAGCGCGACGGCTTTCACGAGGGCGCGACTTGGGCGGATCATCCGGCGTGGAATCAGCGCCGCGTCGCGCCGGACGGGCCGCAGACGGTGCTCGGAAAAAAGGTGGCGGTGACTGGCGTGCTCGCGCAGCTCGACAGCTACGGGCGCAAGGGTATGAGCCCCGGCTCGCTCGGCGCGAATGATGGCGAGGAGGTGATGTGCGATTTTTTCAGCCTGCGCGATGTGTGGACCGATCCGGCGGGCGCGCACTTCGATGCGATCGTGAATGAGTTCGTGGAAATCTATGCGTTCTATCTCGAGACGGTGGGCGTGGATGGGCTGCGGATTGACACGGTGAAGCATGTGCATCGCGAGTTTTGGGATGCGTTCACAGCGCGGCTGCGGACGCGGCTCGGGCCGGAGAAGGCGCGGCGGACGCTGCTCTTCGGGGAGGTTTATTCGGGCAATCCGCAGACCGTGGGGCGCTACACTTTTCGCGCGGATTTTCCGCAGAACAAAGCGCCGTGCCTGGACAGCGTGCTGAATTTCCAATGCTGCGATGCGACCCGCGAGTGGCTCCGGCACAAGGATGGCGGGTTTCGTCCAGCGGTGGCGCTGGAAAAAATGCTGGGCGACATCGGGCCGGAGTCGGCGGCTTTCAATCCGACGCCGGGCCTCGACGGCCTGCCCGCGCGACGGAAGCTGGTGAACTTTGTGGAGAATCATGACGGGCTGAACCGCTTCCGCGTGGCGGGCATCAGCGCGGCGCAAAACACGCTCGCGAACGCGATGATGCTGACGCTCGAAGGCATCCCGTGTCTTTACTACGGCACCGAGGTCGCGCTCGAAGACGCGGACGGGCGCGTGGGGAAGGATGGCGAGACCGGGCGGCGGACGCTGTGGCCG
Source organism: Chthoniobacter sp. (assembly GCA_043779205.1). Taxonomy (GTDB): domain Bacteria; phylum Verrucomicrobiota; class Verrucomicrobiia; order Chthoniobacterales; family Chthoniobacteraceae; genus Chthoniobacter. Next base: position 2,458 of record JAYWEP010000104.1, read on the forward strand.
CGCGGGACGGACGCGGGGAAGATGATCGCGGCGGCGGAGAGTTCGGCGCTCGGGCCGTTAATCCGGCTGCGGCGCGAGCTGCCTGCGCTGCGCGAGGGACGCAGCGCGACGCTGTGGGTGGATGGCAGCGGAGGCAGCGAGGATGACGGGATTTTTTGCATCGCACGCTATGTGGAAAAGGACGGCGTGATTGATCCGGCGCAGACGGTGATCGTGGCCGGCAACGCGAATGGCGCGCGGGCCGCGGAGACGCGGGTGAAAGAGCACGCGATGCCGCTGGCGGTGGGCGGGAGTGCGCTGCTCGCCAAGGGGCAGACGTTGAAGTGCATGAACGCTCTGCCGGGCGAGGCTGCGCCGGCGGTGGTTTGGCGCGAGGGGAAGCCGGAAGCCGTGCTCGCTGTCCCGGCGCTGGGTTGCCGGATTTACAAGGTGGTGCCGGGACGATGAGCAAGGTCGTCATTGCCGGATGCGGGTTCACGGGGCTGGCGACGGCGCGGCTTTTCGCGGGCGCGGGTTGGGAGGTGGTGGGCGTGACGCATTCTGCGGAATCGGCGGCGGCGCTTAGTGGCGAGACTTTTCGCGTCGTCGCGTGCGACATCACGGATCGTGCCGCGCTGGCGGCGCGCGGGGAATTGCGCGGGGCGGACGCGGTGATTCATTGCGCGAGTTCCGGGCGCGGAGGGGTGGAGCAGTATCGCGCGGTGTACCTCGGCGGCGCGCGGGCGCTGGGCGAGGTGCTCGCGCCGGGGATGCTGGTTTTCACGGGCAGCACGTCGGTCTATGCGCAGACGGATGGCGGGTGGGTGACGGAGGAAAGTGCGGCGGAGCCGGAGCGCGAGACGGGGCGGTTGCTGCGGGAGGCGGAGGAGTGGGTCGTCGCGCAGAATGGCTTGGTGGCAAGGCTGGCGGGGATTTATGGGCCAGGTCGGTCGGTGCTGCTGCGGAAGTTTTTCGCGGGCGAGGCGGTGATCGAGGGCGACGGGGCGAAGTGGATCAATCAGGTGCATCGCGACGACATCGCCGCCGCGCTGGTGCATCTCGTGACCGCGAACGCGCGCGGCATTTTCAATGTGAACGACGACGAGCCGCTGGCGCAGCGTGCGGTTTACGAATGGCTCGCGCGGCGATTCGCGCGTCCGCTGCCGCCGGGCGGGCCGATCGACACAAACCGGAAACGCGGGTGGACGAACAAGCGCGTGAGCAATGCGAAACTGCGCGCGAGCGGGTGGGTGGCAAGGTATCCGTCGTTCTTTGCGGCGGTGGAGAATGATCCGGGTTTGCTCGCGGAGTTCGCGGCGGTGCTGTAGGGGAAGCTGTCAGCTTCCCCTACAGCGACGAAGAAAACTCCGCGAGCAAACCCGGATCATTCTCCACAGCCGCAAAAAACGACGGATACCGCGCCCGCCACCCGCTCGCGCGCAGCTTCGCATTGCTCACGCGCTTGTTCGTCCGCC
>JAYWEP010000105.1:0-71300 GCA_043779205.1 Chthoniobacter sp.
ATGACCGGCGTCTTCAGCGCGATGGCCGGGAGCCACAGCGAATTCACCGCCGGCGAATTGCTCGGCATGACCAGCCCGAGCGCGTTCGTGGTCGGGTAATACGAGACCGCCGCGCCGCTCTGCTCGCCGTAGCCGCGGTCGAGCACGTCGAGCGGCAGCCCGCGCGTGAGGCCGTTCAGCACCGTGCGGACATTGGTCAGCGCGAAGTGAATCTTCGCCATGTTTCGCCGCACCATGACATGCGGCAGGCCGCTCGTGGCGCTGAGCGTGCGCACGTAATCATCCGCGCTCTGCCCGTGCCCGCCGTCGCCAAAAGGCAGCGTGCCATTGAGGAAAAACTCCCCGGCCTTCGCCGAAATCGCGATCAGTTCCTCGGTCGAAAACTTCTTCAGCACCGCCCGCGCCTCCCCGATCCGCCCGAGGTCTTTCCGCAGGATGCCCGCGCCGACCTGCGAGACCCGCGCGATGGGTTCGCCGGTGCGATGATTGAGCACCTCCACGGTGTCGAGGCTGGCGTAGGGTTTGCCGCGGCGCAGCGCGGGGAGATGCGGGAGATTCATGCGGGAAAGGATACGCCGGACGCGGCGCGGCGGTTTTATACGTCTGCGTATTAACCGGTGCAAAGGCTTTTTCGTTGAGCGAAGGCGATGAGGCAAGGAGAGCGGGTCGGCATTGGAGGGTATGGCGCAAGCGGACGCCGAAAACGCCTCGCGCGGTCGAGAGCGTCGGAGTAAGGCTGCGGATGCCCATTCAGTTTGGAAACGGGCAAACTATGGCGATTCACGATCTCTTTTTTAAGCAAATGAAGCGGCTCAGGGGCGAAGTGCCCGATGTCTATCAGTACACTGAAATGACTCAAGGGCTCCGGGTCCAAGTCGTTCACATCTGGCGAGACCTGTTTTTCAACGGAGAGTTCGCGGAGGCCGTATTTCGGTATGTCCGAGACGCGCTATGCCGCGAATATCGTGTGTTTTCACTCGGCAGGCAGCAGCAGTATGCGAGCGCCGAAGTGGAGGAGTGGTTCCTGTCGTGCAAGACCGTCGATGACTCATTGACGGTTGTACAGTTCGTTTTTCAAACGATGTCGCAGTTGCTTCGTATTGGCGCTCACTACGATGACGAAGTGGTCATGCGACAGGTAACATTGGAGGCCGCACTTGAGGAATTGAATCAGCGATTTCAAGAAGACGGCTTCGGTTATCTACTCGAAAACTACCAGGTCATCCGCTGCGATTCTCAGCTTCTTCATACTGAAGCGGTAAAACCAGCGCTGATCGTCTTGGGAGAGTCTCGCTTTCACAACGCCAACGAAGAGTTTCGTGGTGCATATGAGCACTACCGACATTGCAGATTTGCTGAGGCGTTGGTTGATGCGTGCAAGGCCTTTGAAAGCGTCATGAAGGTGATATGCAAGGGGCGCAATTGGACTTTCGATAAAGCGAAGGCGACCGCATCTCCGCTCATCGCGCTTTTGATTAAGAACGAGTTAATCCCGGTCTTCCTCGAAAATCATCTTACCGGACTTAGAATGACGCTCGAAGCGGGAGTGCCGACAGTGCGCAACAAACTTGGCGGCCACGGAGCGGGAGCAGAGACTATCGAAATTCCCAGGCACTTCGTTGCGTATGCCCTTCATCTGACGGCAAGCAATATTGTGATGCTCGCCGAAGCGGATAAAGCGTTGCCCCGCTGACCTGCAAGAGGTCACGCGGATGACTTATCGGTGAGGTGGCGAACCGCCACCGCCGCTCAGTTGCCGGGCTTCAGTTCCGCGGCAGGCGCGATGGTTTTGGCGCGCTCCGAAAAATACGGTGCGAGCGGATTGTCCTTCAGCGCTTTCAGGCCGGAGACGACGATGCCGGCGTTCAGCACGGCGCCGTCCCAGCCGGTGTGGACGTGTTCGCCGCGCGGGTTTTCGGCGGTCGGCTGCGGATGGTAGAGGAGATCGACTTTCTCTTTTCCGAGCACGTCGTACTGGCGCGCGATCAATTCGTTGAGGTCGATGAAGCTGGCGCTTTCCGCTTTGGCAATCTGCGCGGCCCAGCCGGCAAAGCTGGCGCTGGCGCGCTGCAGGTGGCCGTCGGGCTCCCAGGTTTTCCGGGGGATGAGCGAGCAGACGATGGGCACGGCCCCGCGCGCGCGGGTCTCCCGGATGATCTGCCGCAGATACCAGCCGTAGGCATGGACGGTTTCCGGCTGGCCGGCGCGGTTGGTGATGTCCTGCGTCTCGTCGCCCACGCCGCGCAAGTCGCCCACGGAGGTCGCGGGATTGCCGCCGTCGTTGGTCCCGAACTGCATGATGACGACGTCGCCCTTTTTGATCAGCGCCACGAGGTCTTTCCAATTCGCGCCATAAAAGCTGCGCGCGCTCGTGCCGCCGGCGGCGCGGTTGACGACGTTGATTTTCGCGGCGTCGAAAAACGCGGTGAGCGGTGCGCCCCAGCCCCACTGGCCGTTGCCGCCATCGCCCGCCGTGCCGTTGCGCACGGTGGAATCGCCGATGAGCCAGAGGGTCGGCAGCCTGGCATTGGCGGGAAAGGGCGCGGGGATGCCCTTGCCGGAAGCGGGCGGCGGCCCCGCCTGGGTGTGGCGCGGGACGTCGCTGATGGTGAGTGGCGGCGGCGTGGCGGCGGGCGGATTGCCGGCGGCAAAAACGGATGCAGCGGCGCAAAGGCTGAGGGCGCAGAGCAGGCGGGCGGTGAGGATTTTCATGGGATGAGGAAAGGCGGGCGCGCAGGGTTCAGCGGGCCGCGGCATTATTTTCGGCGGTGTATTTCGCGTCGGCGGTTTCGACCGCGCGGCCCTTGTCCGAGAGCAGGACGGTGAATGGGCTGTTCTTGAATGCCTTCAAACCCGAGACGATCGAGGCGGCGACGATGTCCGCGCCGGCGGGGAAGGTGTGGTTGTGATCCTTGTAGTTCACCATGACTTTTTCGCGGCCAATCTTTTCGTATTTGTCGGCGAGCAGATTGGTCAGATCGAGCACCGGCAGATGCAGGTTCTTGCCAACTTCTTTCGTCCACTGGGTGTATTTCCCACCGCCGGTGCCGCGTTCGATTTTGTCTTCGCTGGGATTGTAGCCCGCCTCCTGGCTGACGATCTCGGCGTCTTTGAATTTCGCCTTCGGATTCGTCCAAATGTCGCGCGGCGTCACGGTCAGCAGAAAAACGCGCGCACCTTTCTCCCGAGCATCGGCCGCCATCTTCGCCATGTACCAGCCATAGGTGTGCTCGGTCTGCCCGGCGACCTCCCGCGTTTCGTCGCCGATGCCGTTGAGCGTCGTGCCGTCATTGATGCCGAAAACCACGAGCACATAGTCGCCTGACCTGATCTTCGGCAGAACCTGCGGCCAGTCGCCGTCGTAATAAGTGCGGCTCGATCTGCCGCCGTGTCCTTCATTGCTCACTGTCACCTTGGCCGGATCGAAATAGCCGGTGATCGGCGTGCCCCAGCCCTGGATCGGAGCGGAGCTTTTGCTCGTCGAATCGCCGCAGACAAAAATCGTGGGCAGGCCTGCGGGTGGCGCAGCAGCGGCGCGGAACTGGCCGGCGGCGGAAAGTGCCAGCGCGAGGGCGAGGCGGACAAGACGGGCGGGAAAAAAGCGGACGGTGGAGTTCATGAGACGGCCTCGAAGGAGTCCGGGATTACCACCACGAATTGCCCCGCGAGCACAGGTTTATTCCAAGGGTTCGGCTGCCAATTGCTTGTGTCGTGGAGTTTCATCTGAGTCCTCATTCATCCATGCCTCGCTTGTTTCAAACTGCCGTCCTGCTCATCGGTGCCACCGCTTTTCTGCGCGGAGCTGCGGGACTGGCTGCGGAGTCGCCGAATGCGGCGGCGGAGTTTGAGCGGACGGTGCAGCCGTTCTTCAAGGAGCATTGCACGCGCTGTCATGGCGGGAAAAAGCAGAAGGGCGATCTGCGGATGGATACGCTGGCGCGGGATTTTGCGGCCCCGCCAGTGGCGATGCACTGGGCGGACATCATGGACCGGATCAGTGCGGCGGAGATGCCGCCGGAGGATGAAGACCAGCCCAAGGCGGACGAGGCGGCGCGCGTGGTGGAGTGGATCGCGGCGCAGCTCACGGAAGCGGAGGCGGCGCGCGGGGCCACGGCGGAGCGGGTCACTTTCCACAAGCTCACGCGCGCGGAGTATGCGAACACGATCCGCGATCTGCTCGGCGTGACTTACGACGCGAGCGATCCGGCGGGGTTGCCCGAAGATCCTGACTGGCAGGGCTTCGAGCGGCTGGGCGCGGTGCTCACGCTGTCGCCGGCGCATGTGGAAAAATATCTCGCGGCGGCAGAGACGGTGCTCAATGAAGTGCTCGCGCTCGGGCCGCAGAAAAAGCCGGAGGTGACGCGCTGGACGGCGGCGGACAAGCGTTCGCGCGGCGATGTGACGGAGGCGCTGGCGGCGAAAGGAATCGCGGACAAAGTGCGCATGGACATCGTGCCAAACAACGGCGCGCTGGACGCGCACGATCTGCGAGTGACGACGACCGGGGACTACGCGGTGCGCGTGAAGGTCAGCGGGTTGCGACCCGCGGGCGGGCGCGCGGCGCGGCTGCGGATTTACGCGGCGGATTTGAACCGGACGCTTTTCGAACAGGACGTGGATGCGCCGGAGGACGCGCCGGTGACGCTGGAATTCCGCACTCACTTGCCCGCGGGCACGCATCTCATCCGGCTCGTGAACGCTGTGCCGGGGCCGAATCCCGAGGAGCGCGCCTCGCGTCCGCTGAACTCAAAACCGTTCTTCACGATGAAGGCGCGGCTGCCGTGGCAGATCAAACTCACGGACGATGACGGCCAGCCGCTCATGCCGACGCTGCTGCTGGACTGGATCGAATGGGAGGGCCCCGTGCATGACTCGTGGCCCACGCCCGCGCACCGGCGCATCTTTTTCGCCGGAGAAACCGCGACGAAAGACCTCGCGTATGCCCGCGAGATTTTGTCGCGCTTTGCCACGCGCGCGTATCGGCGTCCGGTGGAAACGGGCGAGGTGGACCGGCTCGTGGCGCTCGTCGAGAACGCGCAGAAGCTCGGCGACAATTTCGAGTCGGCGGTGAAGACGGGGCTGCTCGCGGTGCTGTGCTCGCAGAGTTTCATCTACCTCGTCGAAGGCTCGCCGGCAGCGCCGATGCCGCGGCTCACCGACTGGGAGCTGGCCTCGCGCCTTTCGTATTTCCTGTGGAGCACGATGCCCGACGAGCATCTGCTCGACCTCGCGCGCACCGGCAAACTCCACGAGCCCGACACGCTGCGCGCCGAGGTGCGCCGCATGATGAAGGACGCGCGCGCGCTCACCTTCGCGGACTCGTTCCCGCGCCAGTGGCTGCAATTGCGGCGCGTCGGGATGTTTGAGCCGGACAAGAAAATCTATCCCGACTACGACGCGTATTTGGAGAAAAGCATGATCGGCGAGACGACCGCGTTTTTCCGCGAAGTCATGGAGCGCAATCTCGGTCTGCGGGAGTTTTTGGAGTCCGATTGGACGATGCTCAACGAGCGCCTCGCCGTGCATTACGACATCGCCGGCGTGCATGGCGAAACGATGCAGCGCACCGCCTTGCAGCCCGACGATCATCGCGGCGGACTGCTCACGCAGGCGGCGATTTTGAGCCTGACCTCGGACGGCACGCGGCACCGGCCCGTGCATCGCGGAAAATGGGTGCTGGAATCCATCACCGGCAAAGCCCCGCCGCCGCCGCCCGCGAACGTGCCCGCGATCAAGACCAGCGCGCCAACCGAGCCGAAGAGTTCGCTTCGCGCCAAACTCGAGGCGCACAAGGACGACGCCAACTGCGCCGCGTGCCATCGCAAAATCGACCCGCTCGGCCTCGCCTTCGACAACTACGACGCCATCGGCCACTGGCGCACCGAGGAAGCCGTCCGCGACGGCGCAGGCGAAAATCCCCAGCTCGACCCCAGCGGCGAACTCCCCGACGGACGCAAATTCGCCGACGCCGCCGGCTTGAAAAAACTAATGGTCGCCGACCTCAACAAGTTCGCCGCCGCCTTCACCGAAAAACTCGCCACCTACGCCCTCCGCCGCCGCATGACCTTCGCCGACCGCAAACAACTCACGAACATCGCCGACCAAAGCAAACCCAACGACTACCGCCTGCCTGAACTCATCGAAAATCTCGTGCTCAGCGATTTGTTCCAGAAAAGGTAGCCAATGCAGAATCCAAGTCTGGGCGCGCTCGCTCAGTAATACTCCGGCAGTTCGCCGCGCTGCCTTCGCTCGTAGTGCGATTCGCGGATGCCGTTGGGACGCTGGTTGTCTTTCGGCTTCTTTTCAGCAGAAAGATTCGGCAGGTCGTCGGGATAGCCGAGACACCATTTCAGCGTCTTCGAGCCGGGTTGGTTTTCGCTGATTGTCTCGAGGAGTTGGCGGCGCATGGCGGCGTAGTCAGAGCCATCCAATCTCAACAATTCGATCATTTCCTCACCGGTCTCGTTTTTAGCGTGGATGTCCCCATGCTCGTCCACGAAAAGACAATCCCCGTAGGCGATGGATTCAGGAGAAGGCAGATTCATCGCGGCTTTTGTGCCGTTACAATTGCGGCAGGCAAAGACGAGGTTGTCGTAATCGCGGGCCATATCGCGGTGTTTGCTCTTCGCCAGAGAGTGATCCAGTTCGTGATCTTTTCGCAGCACCAGCCACGTTTCGCGGCGAAGGCAATAGACGCAGCGGAAGGAAAACTCATCGCGGAGCCAGTTGCGGTATTGGCCGTATCGGGAATATCCCTCCGGGCCGTGACGGCGGACGTGCGGCTTTGATGGATAAGCGAAGGGCGCGGGAAGATTCATTCGCCGTAGCTGCGCCATGCGTCCTCCGCCTGAAGCTGACGCAGCTTCGCTTCATCAATGAGCGGAGTATGCGCATCGCCGGTTCGCATCCATCGGCAATAGCATCGGCGCAGGTCATAGAGCCGCTGCAATTCGGCAAACTCGGCATTTTCCGCCGCAGTCCGGCCACCGCCCCGGAATCGCTTTTCGACGAGCTGGCAGCGTCGGTCGTCGGTCTGCTCCCACTCGTCGGTGATGCGGAGATATTCATCGAGCCGCTGCGTTTCGCGGAAGGCGAGCGGGATATAGCCGCGTTGCTCGAAGGGCACGCCCACGCGCGGGACACCATCGAAGAAATCGAGCAGTTCACGCTCAAGCTCGGCGGGCAGCGCGTAGAGCTTCAAGACCTCGGCATCCACGCGCCAATGGAGCGTGCGGAGACGCTCGCGAGCTGTGTCAACGGCCTGCGATTCGTCAACGCTGATTCCGTCGAGCGCGAGCTGCGCGCCATCGGTAGCGGCTTTGGCGGATGGCTTCTTCGTGCGGCGGTTCGGTGCGGGTGCGGTGCCGCGCTGGCTTTCAGAAAATGCGCGGGCGGCGGTGAGGTAGGTGCGCACGGCGGCATCAAGCGGTTTCAAATCGCGCCCTGCGAGGTTCGGGACGCGCATCTCACCCAATTTTGCGGGGCTAAAGTCCGCCCTAGGGGAATCAGCAAACGTATTGGCGTTCGCAAACGGGGAGTTCACAAGCGCCCACAAGACTTTGATGGGAATCGCCCCGAGCGGACGAAAACAAATAAAGCGGTCAGTGAACGGTCTGCCGACGGAATCAATAAACGCCTTATGTCGCCATTTGGAACGACTCGCCCGGGCTTTGTTCAGCAGCACTTGAGGTTGATTCAGCACGGTGCCTCCGCACTTCCGTTCGATGATTTCCGGCTGTTGGTTCAGCCACTCCATCTTGGGCTCGAGGTGGTAATCAGGTGAGTCTTCGGCGAGCAAGAAACCAAGTTGGAAGCCGGGGAGTTCCTTGTCCGATACTTGAACCTCGCCTTTCGGATAGAGAGGATCCTTTTCAGGATAAAAATAGAAGCCGATTGAGACGAAGGCGATGTCCTTCATTCGGCCAAAGTGTTCAGTAGCTATCCAGAGCGCGTTGAGATGAGGAAACACCAGGCGATGCCGCTTGTGTGCAATCACCGCAGCCCGCGATAGCAAAAAACCAGTCGGCACCCGGCATTCGTTCCGAAACGCATTCATATCCGGCTTGAGGATGCGGCGGAACTTGAACGTGTCCGAACCCCGTTGAGCGTCGGGCAATTTTCTCCCGAAAAGAATGGCCGTTTCCGGCTTTGCAAACTTGAAGACGTTGTCGGGGAAAGTGACGACCTCTCGTATATCAATTTTCGCCAGCAGGTCTTTCCGAAGCCTTCGGAATGATGCTCCATCAAGTATCGCCTGCGGAACGACTATGCCGAACAGACTTTCGGGAGCCGCGTGATTCACAATGCGCCGCAACAGCTCGCCTGCCTGCCCGCTTCGGGCATAGCGAAGGTCGCCGGACGCGCGCTCCTTGTCGGAAATCTCAATGCCCTCGAATGGAGGATTGGCGATGATGACGGAGTTCGCCGCGATATTCTTGGCGAGGTAATCCCCGTCGAACATGTCTTTCACCGGGTCGAGCCGCCAACCGTTCGGATTCGGGATGTCGGCGAGGGTGAGCGAGAGGCGCGCGATTTCGAGCGCGAAGGCGTCACGATCACAGCCGGCGACGTGGGTGCGGAGGAATTTGCGGCGCGCGTTCTGGTCGCTGGCGATGCGCTCGGGCAGCAGCTCGCTCAAGAGCCGCACCGCGCCGACAAGGAATGGCGAGTGACCGCACGCGGGCTCGAAGATCCGGCAGTTTTCGATGCCGATGTCTTTCTCCATCCAACTGCTCATCCGCGCGAGCATGTAGTCCACGAGATACGTGGGCGTGCGGTGGACGCTGAGGAGCTTGCGCGTGCGCGGGGAGAGCAAAGCTTCCTCGTAAAGTGCGCCCAGGGTTTCCGTGCTGATGCTGCGGAAGGACGAAAATTTCGCCGCCACATCCGCCGCACCGCGCAGCGCCTTGAGCCGTCCATTCGTGCGAATGCGTGGCGCGGCGTAGTGGTCGGCCACGCGGTCAAAGACGTTCTGCACGTCGTGCAAATCCAACCGCGTGAACTTTGGCACGCTCTTGTCGCGCATGAGCTTTCCCGCGAGCAGCCAGAAATTCGCGCGCACCAGCCAGTGCGTTTCGTTTTCGCTCATGTCCGCAGGTTTCAAACCCAGCGCGTCCAGCGTGTGTCCGAGCATCTCCTCGAAAAGCTGCCGCAACCGCGCGCCGGCCTCCTTTTCCACGAGCGGGAGTAATCCCGTATCTACGAAATCGAGCTGCCGCGCACCCTCCGCCCGCGCCCAGGTCTTCGCGCGAAAAACTGAGCCGGGTGCGAAGTCGTTTTTATTGTCGTCGAAGAATCGCTCGACCTTATCCGCGTCCAAACGCCGCTCCTTCCGCGGGCCGTCGCCGCGGAGCGACCACATCTCCCATGCGCCCGATCCGACGAGGAATGCCAGCGGCACGCCCAATTCGCGCAATGCACCGAGGTCGGCATTCGGAGTGCGCAACTCGGGCAGAAAGGCGATGCAGGACGAACGCGCATCGCGCGGATGGTGCGCAAAAGTAACGACGGGAATAGTGCGTTCCGACGCGAGCGAATAATCGTCAACGATGAGGTCGTCGCGATACCGGCAGCCGCGCAGACACCGGCGTATCAACTGCCCGGTGCGGATACTGAAGCGAGGCCGGTCGCTATCGGGTTTGCTCATCGTCGTTCATTCAATGGGCAATCGTATCTCCGCAAAATCACCGCTGCGAATTCTTTTGCTCTGCGGGCTCCTCCCTTCGCCCCCCCGTTTTCCTAAATTCTCAATCGCGCCGACTGCAAATTGCTGACACACGTTGCCGAGCAGAGTAAAGCCAGCGCCTACCGCCTGCCGGAACTCATCGAGAATCTCGTGCTCAGCGATCTCTTCCAAAAGCGTTGACGGCCTGGTTGCTCGCCGAAAGCTGATCCACATCAGCCGCGGCGAAGTCGAATGCGCTCCCTCATTACCCCAAAACTCCGATGCCTCTTTCACTCCTGCGTCTCGCCGCTCTCCTCACGCTCCTCGCGCCCGGCATCATGGTCGCGCAGGAGTCAGCCGCTCCCGCTCCGACGCCGCTCCGCGCTGCGCTGCTCGACGAGGCGGCGTTTGCCCAATGGGTCGCGGGCACGGAGACCGCCATCCCGGCAACGGCAGCCAAAGGCGGCCCGCGGGACGTGACCTGGACGCGGGACAGCCGGCCGGAGTGGAGCGGGGTGAAGTTTGGCGAAGGGCGCGAACCGGCGACGCGCCATCTGCGCATCGGGTTTGCCGAACCGGTCGCCGTCGGCACGGTGCTGACGCGGGGCGGCGGGACGTTGAGCGTGCTCAAGCCGGGCACGCCCTATCCTGGGAATCTCGCGGACGATGCGCAGTGGTTGCCGGCGGAGCGGCTCGTGGGCGCGGCATCCTCCCGCGCGGAGGTGGATGAAGACGGCTATGGCGTCTGGATCCTGCCCGCGGGCACGCAGACGCGCGCGCTCCGTTTCAGCCATGATCCTGCACCGGGCGATCGCGAGATGGCGGGCTGGCTCGGCGGCGTGTGGGTCGTGGCGGAGCGCTGGGGCAATGTGGCTCCGCAGGCGCTCGCGCAGTCGAACGCGCGCGACGATGTGTCGGCGAAGCTGGTGGACGAATCGAATAACCGCACCTGGCAGACGTGGGATAATGGCGAGAAGGGCGCGGCGCTGCCGATGTCGCCCGAGCATCCCGAGATCGTGACGCTGACCTGGCCGCAACCCGTGCGCCTGAGCGGGCTCGCGCTGCTGTGGACCGGTTTTCAGTCGGTGGAAGTGGATGCCTTTACCGGCAGTGCGGAGGAAAACGTCCGCGAGGCTGCAGCGGCGAGCTGGCACCCAATCGCCCAGCGCCGCGACATGGATGCGCTCTATCCCCTGCCCCTCGCGCCGCATTGGCTGGAGTTTGGCCAGGTCGTGGAAACGCGCGCGTTGCGCCTGCGCATCACCGGCGGCGCGAAGTCCACGCACTCGCACCTCGCCGACAAGGTGAAGGAAGGGCGGCGCGCGTGGCTCGGCGAAGTGCTCGCGCTTTCGCCGCTGCGCGACACCGCGCTGACCACGCTGGTGTTGCCGAAGGTCGTCGAGGAGCCGCCGCCGATCCCGATCAAGTTTCACCTGCCCGAGGCGGGTCTGGTGACGCTGGTGATCGAGGACACGCAAAGCCAGCGCGTGCGGAATCTCGTGAGCGAGACGCCTTTTCCCGCAGGCGAAAATACCGCGTGGTGGGATGGCAGCGACGATCTGCTGCGCGATCCCGCGGCAGCGGGGCACGGCGTTTACCATATCCCCACGCGACCCGTCGCGCCCGGCAGCTACAAGGTGCGCGGCCTGTGGCGCAAGCCGGTGAAGCTGCGCTACGAGATGAGCGTTTATAGCGCCGGCAAACCCGCTTGGGAGACGGCGGACAAGACCGGCTGCTGGATGACCAATCACACGCCGCCCACGAGCATGGCCTTCGTGCCGGGCGCGCGCACGGCGGACGGGCAGCCGCTCGTCTTCATGGGTGCGCAAGTCTCCGAGGGCGGCCACGGGCTGCAATGGCTGCGCGAGGACGCGACGAAAGTCGGCGGGCAGGGCTGGGTCGGTGGCAACTGGACGGGCGCGCCGACGCTCGCCGTGGATGGCGGCAGCGCGGCCATCGCGGAGCATCTGTGCTACGTCGGCTCGGTGTGGGAGGGCGAACTGCGCCTCACGGCGAAGACCGCGAAACTCGAGGACAAACCGATCTACAAGGGCAAGCTCGGCGACGAGCCGAAGAAGACGACTGCGGAAAAACTCGAAGGCTTCGATGGCGGCGAGCGCATCTTCGTCCTCGGCGGCATCGCGGCGCGCGATGGCGTGCTCGTCGGTTCACTCGTGCGGCAGAATGAATTGCTTTTCGTCGAGGCGAAGGCGGGCGCGATCAGCGGTCGCGCGGCGGTGGAAAATCCGCGTGGCGTCGCCTTCGACGCGCAGGGCCGCCTGCTCGTGCTGAGCGGGAAAAAGCTGCTGCGCTTTGCCGCCGCGAAAGCGGAGTTGGGCAAAGCGGAGACGGTCATCGCGAGCGGCCTCGAAGACCCGCGCCACGTCCTCACGGATGCGGCGGGGAATTTCTACATCAGCGACCGCGGCGCGGCGCATCAGGTGAAAGTCTTTTCGCCTGCGGGCAAACTTCTCCGCGTCGTCGGCAGACCGGGCGTGCCGGCGGTCGGACTGTATGATCCGCTCCACCTCAACAACCCGAACGGCCTCGCGCTCGATTCGCAAGGCCGGCTGTGGGTCGCCGAGGCGGACAACCAGCCGCGCCGCGTTTCCGTGTGGACGCCGAAGGGCGAACTCGTGCGCGCGTTCTACGGCCCGACCGAATACGGCGGCGGTGGTGCGCTCGATCCGCAGGAGGCCTCGCGCTTTTTCTACAAGGGCCTGGAGTTCCGGCTCGATTGGAAAACGGGCCGCGATGAACTGGTGCGCGTCTTCGCGCGCCCCGAGCCGTTAATGGAGGCACAAGGCGGACATTTTTCGCCGGATACGCCGCTGTATCCCGAGGCGCGGAAAGGCGCGCGCTATTTCACGAGCTGCTACACGCACAATCCGACCGGCGGCGATGACGCGGCCTTTGTGTGGAGCGATGATGGCAAGGCCGTGCGGCTGGTCGCGGCGCTGGGCAATGCGCATTCGTGGGCGGTGCTGCGGACGCCGGAATTCCGCGCGCTCTGGCCGGAAGGCACGAAGCCCGAGGACGAGAATCCGAAGCCCGAACAACTCGCCACTTTCACCTGGACTGACGCGAACAGCGACGGACGCCCGCAGCCCGGCGAAGTGCGCATGCTGAAAGGCGAGGCGCGCGGCGTGACGGTGATGAACGATCTGTCGTTCCTCGTCGCGCGCTTCGCTGGCACGACGGCGCGGTTTGCTCCGGCGAGCTTCGATGCCAGGGGCGCGCCGAGCTACGATCTGGCGAAGCCGGAGAAACTCGGCCCCGCGGGCGGGCAGCCGCAGTCGAGCGGCGGCGATCAAGCACTGGCCGACGCGAGCGGGTGGACGGTGAACACGAATGCCGTCGAACCATTTTCGCCGTTCGGTCTTGGCGGGACGTTCCGCGGCGAACCGCGCTGGAGTTATCCGAGCGCGTGGCCGGGGTTGCACGCGAGCCACGAATCTGCGGTGCCGGATCAGCCCGGCATGGTGGTCGGGCACACGCGGCTGCTCGGCGGATGGGTGAACCCACCGGGCAAGGCCGGCCCGCTCTTCTGCGTCAATGGCAACATGGGAAACATGTATCTCTTCACGGCGGATGGATTGTTTGTCGCCACGCTCTTCCACGACATCCGCCTGCGTCCGAACTGGGCCGCACCCGTGGCGGTGCGCGACATGGATGTGACGAATGTCTCGCTGCACGACGAAAACTTCTGGCCCAGCATCACGCAAACGCCGGACGGCCGCGTCTTCCTCGTGGATGGCGCACGCACCAGTCTCGTGCGCGTGGATGGCCTCGATTCCATCAAGCGGCTGCCGGAACAAACGCTGACGGTCACCGCCGCGGACCTCGATCGCGCCCGCGATTGGTTCGCCCGCGCGGAGACGGCCCGGCAGAAAGCGCGCGGCAGCGGAACGCTCAGCGTCCCTTTGCGCCAGCATCCCCCGACGGTGGATGGACGCCTCGACGACTGGCCCGCGGCCACGGACTGGGCGGTGATCGATCGCCGCGGAACCAGGGCCAATTTCGACAGCAACTCGCGGCCTTATGAAGTCAGCGCCGCCGCCTGTGTGGGTGGCGATCGCCTCTTCGCCGCCTGGCGGACGACGGAAAAGGAACTGCTCAACAACAGCGGCGAAACGCCAAACGCGCTCTTCAAGACTGGCGGCTGTCTCGACCTCATGCTCCAGACCGATACCGATCAGCGCCTGCTCGTCACGCTCGTGAAAGGGAAGCCGCGGGCCATGCTCTACCGCGCCAAGGTGGCCGGCACCGCGCAGCCCGTCGCCTTCAGCAGCCCGTGGCGCACGATCACCCTCGACACCGTCGAGGATGTCACCGCGCAGGTCGCCTTCGCCACGGATGGCGGCGGCAACTTCGAGATCAGCATCCCGCTGCAAACGCTCCGCTGTCAGCCCAAGCCCGGAGACATCCTGCGCGCCGACCTCGGCGTGCTGCGCGGCTCCAACTTTCAAACCACCCAGCGCGTCTATTGGTCGAACAAGGCCACGGCCATCACCGCCGATGTGCCCAGCGAAGCCGAGCTGACGCCCAAGCTCTGGGGAAAATGGCGCATCACCGCCGAATGAAGAACCAGATGGTTTCGCGTCACCCCCCGAATGTTCGGGGAACCTGCCAGCGTGCAAGTAGTCCGCAGCGACCACCAGCCACCCGCTTCCATCGATGAGCATCGTCCTTTCCCGCCGCCCTTTCCTGCGCGGCCTCGGCGCGATCATTGCGCTCGCATTTCCGCTCGCCGGACAGGCGGAATCCGCACCGGGAACGCCCGCTCAGTCGAACGGATGGACGATGAGCCCGTTTGGCATCGGAGCCTGCAATCAAACTTCGCAGGAACTCGAAAAGTGGATTCCGCAGATGGCTGAGATCGGCCTCCATGTCATGCGCACCGCCCGCACGACATGGGGAGACGTCGAACCCGAAGAGGGAAAATGGACGTGGACGGTGTTGGACAAGCAGATGGCTTATCTGACTGACCAGCACTTTGAATTCGGCGGTCTTCTTTACGGTGGCGTCCGGTGGAACGCGAAGGACAAGCCAGGCACTTTGCCGGTCAACAATCTTCCGGCCTGGTCCAACTACGTCTCGGAAATCGTGAAGCACTGCAAAGCGAAGGTGAAGTATTGGGAGGTGTGGAATGAACCGCCTAATGGCACCGGCCGCGATCAGACGCCCGCGGATTATGCCAAGCTGATGGTCAGCACTTATGACGCGGCCAAGGCGGCAGATCCCACTTGTCTCGTAGGTCTCGCCGCCAAATCCAATCATGTGAACTATCTCGAACAGACGATCAAGACGGGGGCCAAGGGCCATTACGACTACATCGTTCTGCATCCTTACGAAGTTCTGAATGGCATCGCCGATAACGTGGGAACGGAGGCCGTTTACATGCACATCGTTCCCACCGTGCGAAAAATGCTGGCTGCCCAGGATCCAGCCAAGGTGAACGTGCCGATCATTTTCACCGAGCTAGGGTGCGACGCCAAGAAAGGCCTGGATGTGCAAGCTCACGCATTGGTCAAAGCCTACAGCATGGGCATCGCCCAGGAAGTCGCGTGCATCCAGTGGTTTGAAGGCATGGACGGCGACAGCGGGCCGATGGGTTTGCTCAAGCGCGACGGCACTCCGCGCCCTGCTTACACGGCCATGGCCCAAATGATCCGGCATCTGGGACAGCATCCGACTTATCTCGGCTGGGTGCTGCTCAATGGCAAAGACTACGGCTTTGTCTTCCAAGGCGCCAAGGGCACCGTCCTCGCGGCCTGGGCTCCACAAGGTACGCCTGACCTGGTAAAGTTCGGCCAGTCGGTGCAGATCGTGAACCCATTAACCGGCGAAGTTACTAATGCAGATAGTTATGATCTAACCACCGCCCCGATCCTGGCGCTGGGTGTGCCGCCGAACATCGTTGCGCAGGCTCAGGCTAACAAGAGCAAGCCATTCCTTTGGGGCGGTGACTATGCCAGCGCAAAATCGGTTTCCGTCACGATGGGCGAAAGGAACGTGGAAAAAGGTCTGCACACCATGTCGGGCAACGCGGTGGCCGAGGCGGTCGTGGCTTACGGCGGCGGATCGCGGGCCGGAAGTGTGCCCGGCGGCAATGTCTTCGTCGTCGATCCCGGCTTTCTGTCTTACACGACCACGCCTATCGAAATCACCGCCGTCGTCCGCCGCAATGAGGCGAATGACAACGCGGGCTTTAATCTCCAATACGAATCCACCAGCGGGCTGAAAGGCGGCCCGAGTTGGTACACCGTGCCGGATAACAAGGAGTGGCATACCGTGAAGTGGAAGATCGACGATGCGCAGTTCGTCAATTTCTGGGGCTACAACTTCTCGTTCAATTCCGACGGGAACAAATTCAACAAGTATTACATCCAGAGCGTGACGGTGACAAAGCTCGCCAACTGACTGCTGGATACCGAAAGGAGACAGCCCTCCCTATCGGTAAATTTCTTCCAACCGGTGCGTGAGCTGTCGTGCTTCGGCCCAGCCTGCTTCGACGAAAAGATCGAGCACGCTGAGCAGCGCGGCGAGGCAGTCGGATTCCCGGCCATCCACGCTTTGAAAAATGTCACGGTGATCGGCGAGAGCCCGTTGGATGAGTTTCACCACCTCGCCCACAGCTAGCGATTCGTGCTGATAACCGGCGGCAGCACTCGAAGTGATCGCTCTTGTGGCGGTGAGGAAGACTTCGCGGGGCGAGCATGGGAGCAGGTGATGGAGAGTTTGCACGAGTTGATGCGCGGTGTGCGGGTGAATTTCTGCCGACAGCGCATGGAAGATGTCCGCCGACTCCGTCCAGAACCGTCGTTTCTGAGGCTCGGTCAAATGGTCTTCGTCCTTGTTCTGTTTGTCTGCGAAGGCACCGCTGGCGAAATAAAGTTGCATCGCAATTCCATCCACAAGCTGTGTACTGCGATTGATGGCTTCCTGAGTGAGTGTCACCGCTTCGGCCTCGGGCTGGCCTGCGGCATGAAGTTGCTGCCAGCGTTTCCTGTGGTGCCGGAGTTTCGCCTGCACGGTGGCGAGCAGCTTGGCAAAGAAAGCCCATGTGCGCTGGCGAACGGTTTCGTCGGTTGCCACGACCTTGACGGCATCGCCGACTGTCAGCCAGCCGCCTGCGCGACATTCGTGAAGTTGAGCGAGAAGTACGTGGCTGGCGCGGTGCCGGTCGCATTCGGCGATGAGGCGGTTGATGAACGCTTCACAGTCCGAGTCACCGGTTCGCAGGTAACGGAACAAGTATGTGTGAGCCAGCGTCTCCTGGATGTGGTTTTCATCGGGCGCGCTTTGCATCGCGCGTTCGGCGATTCGTGACAGCCGCGGCTTAACTGCATCCGACGAGCGCCACCAAAGCCGGTCGAGCGAATGCACGACCATTTCCAGCACCGAGAACCTGCGCTCGTAGCGGATGAACCGGTCAATGAGCTGCCACATGAGGTTGGGCGCGGCTTGTTCGAGCGCGGCGAGACGGTCGCCCATGTTAAAGCGGAGCGGGTGCGACTTGTCGCGGCTCAGCTTGAGCAAAGCTGCGGAGACGGCTCGGTCGGTTCGTCCGATTCGGTAAACGAGCAGCAGCAATCCACGCGCGGCGTCGATGCGCGGCGCAGGCCAACCCCAACTCGGCCACCGGTCTTCCTTCGCGTCCTCGTTCTCGGATGCCTTGGGCGATGGGTCGGTGGACGCTTTCAGCAAGATGCGGCGGATGGTTTTCCACCGCTCGCTCGTCGCGGGCCAATCGACGTGGCGGGCGACGCTCTCACACGCACCGACCAGATGGCCCCAAAGCTCGTCAGCCATCTCGCGCTGCTTCTTGCGATGACGACGCAAGGCGCGCTCGCACCGCCCGATGACCGCCCAATGCTCCTCGATCTTACCGACTTCGACTTTGCCGCCGTCCTGCTCCCGGAATGGCTTGAGCGCCTCGCGAAGCTGGAAAAGCTCCGCGTTGGCCCGGTCTTTCAAGCTGATGCCTCGCCTCTCGACCGCCTCCTCGTCTGAATATGTGTGCGAGGTGACATGGATACCCTCCGGCTCTCGATTCACGGGAAGCGGTGCTTGTTCGGCGCGCTCACTTCGCAGCACCCGAAAGGCTGGCGAAACGATGTCGGCTTCATCCAATGCACCGAGCAGTTTGTTTTGCGAATACTCCAGCCAGCCGGGCATCGGCTCGCGCGGTTCATCGTGGAGAAAGCGGGCGGTTTGCGGCAATTCGAGAGCCAGCTTTTCCAGCCGCTCGCGCCGCGCGGCGTCGCCCGATTTGTGCAGCGCGGTGAAAAGCAAAGTTCCGCCATAGCAGTAGTCGGAATGGGTAAGGAAAAGCGATTCGTCGAGCACGGGTGCCAGCTCGCGGCCGAGCGTGGCGGGATGCCTGGCACCCGCTTCCATGAACAGCATCCAAATCTGCGATGTCCGGTTGCACGCCGCGAAGTGGTCGAGTGCGAGGCGCAGTCGCTCTGTGTCTCCTGCAGCGGCCCATTCATTCAGCAGCGTCTCGAGCCGTGTGAGGATGCTGCTCTCCTCGTGCTCGTGCCTGCGTCCCCAGATGTGTCCGTAGTCCTCGACGAGTTCACACTCGACTCCTCGAAAGCGAATTGTCGCCATGACATTCCCGCCCAATTCGCGCCGCTCGCTGCGCCTGCGCACGGCGGCGTTCCACGCGATGCAGGCGATGTCGGTCATCAAGCCAGCGTTCGTGCCTGCGCGACTCTGGTAGTATTCGGAGAGGGAGTATTGGATGCTGTTCCAGTTGTCGCTGTTCTGCATGCGCAGCGGCATGATTGCGCCGCCGAAGTTTTCCCACTCGCCCGGTTTCGGCTCCGTCGAGAATGCCGCCTCAAAGAGCTGCAACACCACGGCGTCTCCATCGCTGCCGAGGTGTTTGAGTTGATGCGCGAAATCGAAAAGATCCCAGTGCGGAAAGCCGGCCAGTCGCCGCGGCGTGAGCATTGTGAGCAGCGCAGCCTCGCTCTCGGACGGCGCGACCGTGAACGTCCGGCACAGAGTCTCAGTCGCCGTGAGCCCGGCATAGCGCCAGCCTTTGGAAACTTCCTTCGCGACATGATGCGCCAACACTCCGCGGGCCGCCGTGTTGAGTTCGCGCAGTTGGCCGGGGTCGAACGAACTGCTGACCACATTGAGCCGGGCGAGGATGTGGACGATGGGCGTTTCCAAAGACGCGCGGCTCGGAAGCAGCCGGGACAGATTCGCCGCGAAGGAACACCACGCACCGGCACCCGCGCGAATCGTATCGCTGTCCGCATCCTGCAGGCCGGACGCCATGTGCCGGAGCGCTTTTTCCGCGGGCGAGTCATCGCTCGTCGCGGCCTGAATGGCGGCAAAGAGCGGGTCTAAATCCGCCGATGTGTCCACCCGTCTTGCGGCGAGGATCGGCGCGAGAATCCGGGTGATGCCGTGCAACTGCGCCACGCTCTCCATCTTCAGCGCCGCCTTCCAAAAGCCATCGCGCCCATCCGGGCCGTCCCACAACTCTTCCAGCGCAAACAAGAAACTCTGGCGATAGAAAATCGGCAGCAGCGGTTCACGAACTGCAAAGTCTGCGAATCGTGAAGACGCCGCAGGAATCAACGAGCGGGCGATGGCGTAGTCGTGGAGCAAGTGGTGGGAAAAGCGCAGCTCGTCTTCGCCCGCCGGGCTGCCGTGCCGGAGCACCGGCGACTGCAAAATGCCACGACTGCGAAGCTCGTCGATCGCATCAAGCTCCGGCGCACCGAGCGAAACCTCCTGCACCGAAAGCGCCATGCTGCGGAGCTGCGTCATCCGGCTGCAAATCGACTGAAGCGCAACCTTCCGATGGCTTGCCCCGGCACCGTCCATCACGCCCGCTTTCCAAAATCGACGCAGCAAGACCGCAGGGCTGCTCCAATCGGCGAGCCGCGCCGGGGAAACGCCGTCTTTCAAAAGCTCCGCAGCGAGCCGCAGAAAGAACGGCGAGCGATGAATGCCGCCAGCGCGGAGGTTCTTTCGGGCACTGGCGATGAAGGGACCGATGTCCGCGACCCGCGCGACCAGTTCATCGAGCTTGGATTCGGCCAGGCCCGCCAGATGGAAATGCGCGACGCCCGCAAACTCGCCCGATGAGTGCCCGGCAACGCCATCGCCGGGAAACGCCTCGCGCAACTCTCGCCCGTGCTTCAAATCGAACTCGCGAACGCTCGCCACCACCGTCCACCCGGACGTTCCCCGCTGCACGTCCTGGAGCAGCCGGCGCAACATCCGTTGCGTCTCCACATCGCGCACCGCGTCGAGCGCATCGGTGATGAGCACGCCCCTCGCGCCGTCGGGCCAATTTGCCAGCACATCATCCAGCGCGCGGGCCAGCCCCGGCAGATTCGCCGCGCCTTTCCAGTCCCGGCCAAAGACCTCCTCAGCCAGCAGCAAAACGACGGGGATTTCTTCGCGGCACAGCGCTTCGGCCAGTGGATGAGTCAGCCCGCTCTTTCCACAGCCCGGCTCGCCAGTGACGAGGAGGTGCCCTCGCTTCGCCGCCGCGACCATTGCCGCCAGCTCTTCCGTGCGTGCGATGTGAATCTCCGCCGTCGCGAATCGAAGCAAGGTATGGTCTTTCAGTCGGGCGAGATTGCGGATCGTGAGTCGCCTGAGGAGTTCCACATCGTCCGCGAAGGCCGGGGAGGTTTTGAGCTTCAAGCCTTCCGCCGCAAGCATCTGCCGGAGCAAGGCAGCCGTCGTGCGCAATCCTTGTCGGTTGGCTTGATCGAAGTGGCGCTGCAGCTTCCCAAAAATCCGGCGCGACTGGCTCGGTTCGGCGGCCACTAAATTCCGAATGATCTCCTCTGCCGTTCGCTCATGCCGGAGATCGACGCCGAAATCAAAGACCTCGACATGGACCATCCGCAAAAACTCGCACAGTTGGTCCTCTATCGGCGCTTTCTTCGTGGCCGATTTCCAAGCGAGCTTGGTTTGGGCCAGCAACGCTTCCATCGCCTTGCGCTCCCGCGTTTGCCGACGTCTCAGGAAATCAGCCAGGCTCGCGCTATCATCTGCTCTGAAGGTGTCCAACACCTTGAGCAAATCTCGCGTCATGCCAGCACCCGCAGACGACGGCACTGCCCACATGAGGCGGCTTGCCTGCCGATGCGAAGGCGCGAGCCGCGAGAACTGGCGCACGAACGAAGCAACAACTTCGGCAAAGGCTGCGCTTTTCGCGGTGAGCGCAATCGTTCCTGCCCGATGCTTCGCGGAAATGAAGATTTTTGCCGAAGGCTCCCCGCGCAGTGTCACGACCACATCATCCACCGGCTCCGAGTCCTGCATGGTGATGGCGATGATGTTTCCACCATCGATGCCGTCCCAAACCACGCAGCCATCACCACCGAGCATCTTCGTCGCGATGCTCGCAGCAACCTGCGCCTCATAGCCGACCCCAACCGCAGTCGCACGACCGCCAAATCGGGACGGGTGCTTGGATGACGGATCATGTCTCCGTTTGGTTGCTTTCTCCATGATGGCTTTCGGCGTTTCGTTTTTTGTTCCCGGAGGTGAAATTGCTACATCGTGCTACTTCGCCCATTCAAAATATCCGGGTGACTCGCGGTTTAGCGAGCGTGCGGAGCTACTGTCAGCTTTCGTTCGTTGAATAATTTCGCCCTAAGCGATTTCTTTCAGGAGCGTTGATCCGACGACCATGAGCAACATTCTTTCTCAGCGCTGGCTCCTTTCCCGCCGCCACTTCCTGCGCGGGCTGGGCGCGACGATGGCGCTGCCGCTGCTCGATGCGATGATCCCGCTGCGCGCCGCGGATGCTGTGGCGAAGCCGCGCCGGAGCGTGTTCGTCTATATTCCGAATGGCGTGAACGGGATGACATGGCAGGTGACGAAGCCGGGGCGCGGTTATGAGATGTCGGCGGCGCTGAAGCCGCTGGAGGCGCATCGGGAGGAGTTCACGGTGTTCAGCGGGCTGCATCATCCGAACGGGCTCGGGCAGGCGCATGTGTGCGCGGATACGTGGCTCACGGGGGCGAAGATCGATGCGCAGAGCGCGCGGCAGTATCACAACACCATTTCGGTCGATCAGCTCATGGCGGAGGTCACGTCGCAGCACACGCGCTTCGGCTCACTGGAGTTGTCGATCAGCTCGGGAACCGGGCAGCCGAACAATTCGAGCACGCTCGCCTTTTCCCGCGATGGCGTGCCGCTGCCGGCGGAAGATAATCCGCGCAATGTCTTTGATCGACTTTTCGGCGAGGAGCCGGGCGGCATTCCGGCGCAGCGCGCGGGGCTGAACAAACGCCGTAGCGTGCTGGATGCGGTGCTCGATGAGGCGAAGTCGCTGCGCCTCGCGCTCGGCTCGGAGGACGGCACGAAGCTTGATGAATATCTCCACTCGGTGCGCGATGTGGAGCAGCGCACCGAGCGCCTCGACGCGTGGCTCGACGTGCCGAAGCCGAAGGTGGATGCCGCACCTTTCCACCGCAATGTCTCGAAGGCGCAGGCCGGCGAATACTACCGCACCATGTATGACCTCATCGTGCTCGCGTTGCGCACGGACATGACGCGCGTGGTGAGCTACATGAGCGGGAGCGAGGGCAACGGGCTGGCCATTCCCGAGATCGGCATCACCCAATCGCGCCACCAGCTTTCGCATCACAACGGCGATCCGGAAGTGCTCGCGCGGCTCGCGAAAAGCGACGCGTTCATCATGCAGCAGTTCGCGTATTTCCTCGATAAGTTGAAAACCGAGATGGATGGCGACACGCCGCTGCTCGACCGCACAATGGTGCTCTTCGGCAGTGGCATGAGCTATGGACATAGCCACTCGAATAGTAACCTACCCATCCTGCTCGCCGGTGGCCGCGGCCTTGGGCTGAACCACGGGCAGCACATCGACTACAACCAGCCGCAGGGCGGTAACTACAAACTCGACTATGACGAATGGCGCAGCCTTTGCGGCAAGCCGAAGGATGAGAAGGCGCGGCTCAGTAACCTGATGCTCACAATGATGCAGAAGATGGAAGTGAACGCGGAGAAGTTCGTCGATAGCCTCGGGCCGGTCTCGGAAGTGCTGGCATGAGAGTCTGGCTGCTGGCCGCGCTCCTCCTTTCGCCGCTGACTCACTACGCCGCCGAGCCTGCGCCGTATCAGCTCAAGCCCGGCGAGTTTCCGCCGCTGCATTCCGAGCACCGCGTGAGTGGTGAGTTGGTCGAGGCGGACTTCATTCATCGCACGGGACAGTTTCGGAAGGAGGGCGGCGGCGAGTTAGTGGACTTCACGCTGACGCCATTCGCCGCCGTCCGCTATCGCAATGCGGAGGCCGATCTCCGGGACATTCCACTCGGGGCGCGCTGCGAGTTTTTTCTGTATCAAGATGCGACGGGCGCTTTCACCAAAGCCGCCGCCGTGCAGGCGGAATCCGACGCCGATGCCGCCGCGACTGAGGAGCAGCGGAAGAAGCACAACGCCGTTCTCAAAGTGCGCGGTCTGGCGGCATGGATTGACCGAGTGGATGGCAAGAAGCTTACCGTCACATTCTTCGGCGACCCAGCCGGTGTGCGCGCTTTGTTCAAGGACGAAGGCATCGTTCCAGAGCAATGGGCGAAGGAACATCGGCGCGTCTCCGTCGCGGTAGCGAATGAGGAACTGCGGACTTACAACCCGCCCGTGGATAACAAGGGAGCCATCGTGCAGTCCGTCGAAAGCGTGCCGGTGGATAACTATGGGTGCAGTGGCGAGCGATGGATCATTCAACCGGACTTATTGCTCGAAGGCTTCCGCAAAGGCCGCGTCGTGCGCATCTTTGTCCACCCATCCTGGCCCATCGCGGACATGCCATTTGGCGAGGGACTTTATAGCGAAGCGCCCGGCGTCAACCCAAGCGGACCCGAGGCGAATCAGTTTCCCTTCCGCACCGACTTCGGCAACGCCCACCTGCCGTGGTATCAGCTCCAGCCAGGCGAGTTTCCGCCGTATCTCTCCGAGCACCGCGTCAGTGGGGAGTTGGTGAAGGTGGACGTTCTCCAACGCACCGGACAGTTCCGCACCGATCGCACCGGCGAGTTGGTGGATTTCACGCTGCTGCCTTTCGGCTCCGTCATGGCGCTCAACGCCGAGGCCGATCTGCGCGATTTTCCGCTGGGGACACGCTGCCAGTTCTTTCTCCACCCGGACGAGAAAGATGCATTCACCAAGGCCAGCGTCATCACCGACGAATACACCCGCCTCGCCAGCGACAAGCTCACCTACCGCCTCGAAGCCGCGAAGCCCGACCAAGGCAAACTCCTCGTCGCTTGGAAAATCCCGGAGGTGGAAAACGACAGAAACCGCATGGAGCAGCCGCCCGACCTGGGCCACAGCGAACTCACCACCGACACCACCACGCGCGTGTGGAAAGACGACCAGCCCGCGAAGCTCAGTGACCTCGCCACCGGCGATGAACTGCTCGTCAATCTCACCGGCCGCACCGCCACCAGCCGGGGCCGTTGCACCGACATCTGGGTCGGCACCGAGACCCACAAGGCCGCCACCGCCCGGCAGCGCGCAAAGCATGACGCCTTCCTCAAAGAGCGCGGCCTGCCTGCGTGGATCGAGCGCGTGGACGGCAAAAGGCTCGTCGTCACGCTCCTCAACGGAACCCATCGTAACGAATTCAAACAGCTCTTCGACGACAACTTCAAACCCGGCCAGGAAATCAAATTCGTCCAAACCGACGACACCCTGCACCCCAGCGCGCCCGCGCTGCCGGCCCGGCTGACGGATAACCAAAACATCTCCATGGTCGCGTACGGTTGCAGCGGGACGCGGATCATCATCGAGCCAAGCGTCCCGTTCGAAGGTGCGCGCCAAGGCGGCATTCTCCGCGTCTTTGCCGCCGGCTGGCCCGTCACCGCTGCGCCGAAAGACTGACCGCGGCACTGATGCCGTCGGAGCGCCGGCGGCAACCCGCCCGCATCTCGGGTGAAGGCGGACAGGGAAAAGCAGCTCGGGCTTTAGCCCAAACGCGCTGCCGACTTTGGGCTGAAGCCCAGGCTACTTCTTAAGCTGCTTGATTTCCTGCGCGGCCTGCTGGGCCACGGGGGTTTCGGCGTAGCGGGTCATCACTTGCTCGTAGATTTTTCCGGCCTCCTCGGTCTTGCCCCTGGCCTTGAGCAGACGCCCCTGCGCCATGAGCGCCACGGGGGCGCTGAAGCTGGTCGCGTAGCTCGTCGAGACTTTCTGGTACATGGCCAGTGCGTCGTCGGTCTTGTCCTGCGCTTCGAGATTCGCCGCGAGGCTGGTCCACGCGCCGCTGATCATCTGGTGATCGGGATACTTCTCCGCAAAGGCGCGGAGCAGCGCGGAGGATTCGTCCAGCTTCCCGTCCTTGCGCAATTGCGCCGCGGCCAAAAGGTGGGCGTTGCCCGCGGCGGCGGTGCCGGGATATTTTGCGATGAGTTTTTGAAAATCCTCCGTCGACTTCGCGCCGGCGAGCAGATCCTGCGCGCCCGTCAGCTTCTGCATGCGGAACCACTCCGAGCCGGCCCACGTCGCCAGCGCCACGACGAAGAGCGCGGCGAAGCGCAGGACGTTCGTCTTGTGTTTGATCCAGAAAACTTCGGCATCGAATCCGGGTTCCGGTGCGGGCGTGATCTCGGCGGGGCTGGGCATAGGGCGGGGAAGGTTGCAAACGCCCCGCGGCAGCGCAAGCCCGCAGAGCATGTCTGCGATTTCTTCCTCTTCCTCTTCCGCTTAATCTTCCTCCCACCGACGAAGAGGAAGATTAGGAGGAAGCGGAAGAGGAAGACAAAAGCGGAAGAGGACTTTTCAGCCCGCCCCTCAGTCCCGCCGCGCGAGGATGCGATGCTCCTGCGTCGTCTTCACGATGCTCTCCGCCGGCACGATCCCGCGCCAGACGGTGCCGGGATAGAGGATGGAACGCCGTCCGATCAGCGAGCCGGGATTGATCACCGAGTTGCACCCGATCTCCGCGCGGTCGCCGATGATCGCGCCGAATTTTTTCAGCCCCGTGGGCACCAGCCCCTCCGGCGTGGGGATGGTGATCTCGCTATGGTCGAGCTTCACATTGGAAAGGATCACGCCCGCGCCGAGATGGCCGCGGTAGCCGATGATCGAGTCGCCCACGTAGTTGAAATGCGGCACCTGCGCCTCGTCGAAAATGATCGCGTTTTTGAACTCGCAGGAGTTGCCCAGCACGCAGCCCGAGCCCACGATCACATTCTCCCGGATATAGCAGCCGTTGCGGATTTCGCACCCCTCGCCGATCCACGCCGGCCCTTTGATCATCGCGCCCTGCTCGATGACCGTCCCTTTCCCCACGAAGACCGCGCCGCTGATGAAAGGCTTGCCCACGAGCCGCCCATTGATCGCGGGCTTCAGCCGGAACTGCAGGTAGCTGGTGATCTGCTTGAGCGCGTCCCACACATTCGCGGAGTTTTCAAAAAGCATCCGGTGCTCCGTGTGGTTGAGGTCGAGGTAATCGGCGGGGGCGAAAGTCATGGCGCGTGGTTGTAGCGGGCTCGCCGGCAAGTCACAAACTTTCTCGACGGCGCAAACGCGCCGGCGGCTCAGCGCGGCGTGAGCTTGGGACCGTCCTTGGTGTCCTTCACGATCCAGCCGAGCGCGGCGATTTCGTCGCGGAGCCGGTCGCTCTCCGCCCACTGCTTTTCGGCGCGCGCGCGCTGACGCTGCTCCACGAGCGCGCCGACGGCGGCAGGGATGGCGGCGCTTTCCCGCTGAAAGGCGAGGACGGAATCGAGGTGCCGCCAGTCGGCGAGCAAGGCGGACGCTTGTTCCGCGGTGAGCGCACGGCGGTCGAGGGCGGCGTTGCTTTCGCGGATGAGGTCGAAGAGGTGGCTGAGCGCGGCGGAGATGTTCAGGTCTTCGTCGAGCGCGGCGAAAAACTTCTCCACATGCCCGGCGAGCGGTGCCGGCGCGGCGGCGGCATCCAAATCTGAAATCTGAAATCTGAAATCTGAAATCCTCTTCACCCATTCGTCGATGCGGCCCAGCGCGGCGCGGGCGGCGTCGAGACCGGCGAGGGTGAAGTTCAGCGGCAGGCGATAGTTGACGGTGAGCAGGGCGTAGCGGATTTCGCGGCCGGTGAAGCCTTTCTCGAGCAGGTCGCGCAATGTATAAAAATTGCCGAGCGACTTGGACATCTTCTGCCCATCGACCATGAGGTGCGCGCAGTGCATCCAGGTGCGGACAAACTTTTTTCCCGTGCAGCTTTCGCTCTGCGCGATCTCGGCTTCGTGATGCGGAAAAATGTTGTCCACGCCGCCGCAGTGGATGTCGATTTCCGGGCCGAGGATCGCGGTCGCCATCGCGCTGCACTCGATATGCCAGCCGGGCCGACCCGGCCCCCACGGCGAATCCCAGCGCACCTCGCCATCGGCTTCGTCCCACGCTTTCCAGAGCGCGAAGTCGCCGATGTTTTCCTTCTCGTACTCGTCGCTGTTCACGCGTCCGCTCGGGCGCAGCTCGTCGAGATTGAGATGCGCGAGCGCGCCGTAGGCGGGGAATTTCGCGAGGCGGAAATAGACGCTTTTGTCTTCGGCCTGATAGGCGATGCCCTGCTCCTCCAATTGCGCGATCATGGCGATCATCCGCGCGATGAAACGCGGCTCGGTGGCGGCGGGGAAATGGCCCGCACGCTTGATTCGCAGCGTCTCGAGGTCCTGGAAAAAGGCGTCCTTATAGACCTGCGTGAAGTCGGCCAGCCGGCGGCCCGCCGCGCGCGCGCCGCGGATGGTTTTGTCGTCCACGTCCGTGAGATTCATCACGCGCTCGACCTCGTAGCCGCGCGCTTCGAGGTGCCGCTGGAGCAGGTCTTCGAAAACGTAGGCGCGGAAATTTCCGATGTGCGCGTGGTTGTACACCGTCGGCCCGCAGGTGTACATCTTCACGCGCTTCCCCGCCGGATCGAGCGGGGTGAAATCCTCGAGCTGGCGCGAGTAGGTATTGTGCAGGCGGACGGGCATGGGATTTTGTCGTCCTCTTCCTCTTCCTCTTCCTCTTCCTCCTCCTGAATGGAGGAAGATTAGGCGGAAGAGGAAGAGGAAGAGCCGGAGGTTTTTTTAAGCTGATGCTCGAAACCTAGAACGCCATCCGCATCCCGCCGGAGACGTTGTTCGAGCTGTAGTTCGCGCGGCCCACTTCGCCGTCGTAGTAGAGATAGGCGGAGGTGCGGTCGTTCCAGAGGACGGCCACGCCGAGGCCGAGGAGCGCGCTGTCGCGGCCGGTCTCCGCGCCGTGGACGGTGAGGCCGGTGCCGCCGCCATTGGCGAAGCGGGCGTCGATGGCGTCGGCGATGTCGGCAAACTCATGCTGCCACGCGGCGCGCGCCTCGGGCCGCACGACGACCCCGCTCGCGAGACGGAATTCGTAGGCCGCTTTCATCCCGATGGCCGTGCGCGTGGAATCGTTCCCCTGCGAACCGAAGCTGAGCGGGGCGAGCGAGCCGGTTTCCCGGAAGCTGCCGAGGCCGATGTGCGTGTACTGGAAGCTCGCCGTCGGGCCGATGCGCAGGGCGTCGCTCGTGAAGTCGAAGCCCGTGGCGATGAGCGCATTGACCTCGCCGCCCGTGGTGCTGCCGGTGGCCGTGCCCTGGAGCGCGCTGCGGCGGGTGTCGTAGCTGTTGTAGCCGCCCTGCACGGCGGCGTCCACGTAGAGGCCCTCGTCGAAATAGGTGGCATAGACGCCGAGCTTCGCGCCATCCACGGTCACGCGCCCGCCATTGGCGAGGTCCGCGCCGCTGCGGGCGTAGCCGGTATTGAGGCCGACGGTGATCTGCGGCGTCAGCCGGTAATCCAGGCCGAGGGTGAAGCCGCCGGTGGCGAGGGTGTAGCCTTTGGCGTTGGTCGTTTCGCTCACGCGGGAAAACTCGCCGACACCGGTGATGAAGGCGCCAAAGCGCGGGTCCGCCGGCGCGCTCGGGGCCGGGGTCTCCGGCGCGCGCAGTTCCTTGCCGCCCTGGCCGGTCGGGCCGTTCACCCCCGCGAGCGGCGGCATGGCGGGCAGGGCCGCGGCATGCTCCTGCTCGCCCGTGCCGGAGACGGACAGGCCCTCGGCGCTGAAGCCCGTGCGGCCCGAGCGGATGTCGTCCATGCGGCGCTGGAGGTTGGCGGTCTGCACATTGGCTTGGGAGAGCCCGATGGAATAGACGGACTGGAATTCCTCGGCGGCGATCAGGTCGAAGTCGTGCGGCAGGTTCGCAAGCGGTTCGTCATTGAGAAAGGCGATGAGCTTTTTCCCGGCATGCTCGGAAACCACATGGTCGATCTCGGTGGCGACGCTTTTTTGGTTCGGCGAGAGCTTCACCAGCGAGCCGAGCGCGGCAAAGGAACCCTGCCGGATTTGCAGCGAAACGTCATTGCTCCCATAGACGACATTCGCGCTCGCGATGGTGCCGGTGGCGAAGGGGTTCTGCACGGTCCGAAACTGCCCCGAAACGCCGGCCTGCGCGGTGAGGAAAGTGACCTTGTCGCCGACTTTCAGCCGTGCGTTGCCCAGCTTGACGAGCCGCAGCGTGCCATCGAGCAAAGCCTGCCCGCCCACGGTCACGAGATCGTGCTCGCCGGCCCCGGCCCCGCCGATTTCGATGACCGTGGTGCCCGCGCCGGTCTGGAGAAAATTCCCGCCGATGTGAAAGGTGCCCGCCGAATTGCCGGGGCTGAAGACACCCGCATTGATGACATTGTGCGCCGCCGTGCCCGTGCCCATGAGGGTGCCGGCGAAGTTCACGAAGACCGTGGGGCTTTGCACCGAGCCATTGAGGACAAGGGTGCCGTTGTTGATGTTCGTATTGCCGGTGTAGGTGTTCGCGCCGCTGAGGGTGAGGGTGCCGGTGGTGTTTTTGGTGAGCGTGCCGCCTACACCCTTAGCCCCGTCGCCGATCACGCCGCTGAAATTGCCCGCACCCACAGTAAGGGAGCCGGAGCCTAGACCCACAGTGCCGTCGCCAAAGAGCCCTCCGATGGTATCGTTATTGCCACCGATATTGCCCTGAAGTTCCAGTGCGGCTATACGGTTGCCGAACGAGTCAGTGAGGCCAGTGCCATGAATGGTGACGTTAGAGGTGTTGGCGATCTGGTTCGATTCATTGTAAAGAATTGAACCGCCGACATTCACCAGCACGTCGCCCGCGATCGCACCATCAATGGAACCGCTGGGCAGCAATTTTTGCATGGTGAGCAAAACCCCGCTATTGACCGTGGTGAGGCCGGTGTAGGTATTGGCGACATCGGTGCCATCGCCTCTGCCATACTGGAAGTTGGTGAAGAGTGTCGGAGCTGTGTTGGCGAGAGTGACGCCGCCATTGCTGACGGCACCGAAGAAGCCGATCAGTCCGAATGGCGTTGTGCCGGTGATGGTCCGGCTGCCGCCCTGCAAGTCAATATTGCCACTGAACAAGAGACGCTTGTTGTCGCGCAACGGGTTTATGGCATCCACCGGCGTGACGATCGTGAAATCGCCGGCGACCTGCACCGAATTTGGAATGACTTCATTGATCGAGGCGCCAGTGATTGGGTCGCGGGTATTGTTCACATGGCTGCCCAGCGTGGTGCCACCGGCGATGTGCAGCGTACCGAGTCCCAGCGCCTGACCGGCCCCATTGACAATCGGATTGTCCACAAACAGCGAGCCCGCATTCAGGAAGGTGTCGCCGGTGTAGGTGTTGGTGTTGGTAACAGTCAGGGTGCCAGTGCCGGATTTTGTCAGTCCGCCCGAGCCATTGCCGATGACACCCGAGAGGGTGGTATTGGCGGAGCCGGTCACGGTCAGATCGCTGGCTCCGTTGCTGATGTTACCGCCGACGGTCAAAGGGTTGCTGGAGTTGTTAGTCCAAGTCTGGCTGGCACCGAGAATGAGATTGGGGTTGAGGGTGACAGCACCCGCGCCGGCATTGATCGTCAGACCGCCGGCACCGGCCAGGGTCAGCGTGCTCCCGCCGGTGTTATTGAGGGTGACCGCCCGCGTCTCCGGCGAGGTCCCCGCATTGATCGTGAGACTGGCGATGGACATGCTGGACCCGAGGGTCATGCTGCCAGGGTCGGTGGGCGTGGCCGGGGCACCGGCGGAGAAAAAGACCGCCGTGCCCGCGCCGGGGACGAGCGGCGTGGGCGTGCCGATGTTATCCGAGGCCCAGTTACTCGCGGTGCTGCCATTGGAGGCGGCCCAGACACTCGGACTGCCGCTCAACCCGCCCACCCAGAAGGCATTGGTCAGCGCCGTCGCCGCGACGATCGGCACGGTAATGGCCGTGGCCGTGGCCGTGGGCGCACCGACGGTGAAGTTCGTCGCGTTATAGACGGTGCCGAGGGAGTAAACCGTGCCGACGTTCAAGGTGCTGCCCGCGCCGCCGGTGAGCAGCGTGTAGATGCCCGCCGCCCCCGTGGCCACGCCATTGACGGCAAAGACATTAACCTTAATCGCCCCCGGCGTCGGCGTGACATTGCCGGTGACGCTGATCTTCGCCCCGGTCGGCGTCGAGCCGATGGAGCCGCCGATGGTCGTGCCCGCGCCGCTGTTCAAAACCAGCGAGCCAACGGCCAGCGAGGTGTTCGCCACGGCATGATATTCAAACCCAGCGCCCGTCGAGACCGTCACGGCGGCAGCCGCCGGGATGGCTCCGCTTTTACCCGCGATGAAGTCGCCGCCGGTGACGTTAATGATCAAGCTCGCGATGCTGCCCGAGACATCGAGGATACCGCCGGTGACGGTGGTCTTGCCCGTGTAGGTATTGGCCCCGCCGAGGGTGAGGGTGCCGGCGGTGTTTTTCATGAGCTGGCCGCCGAGTGCGGCGCCGATGGTGCCTTGCTCGATGACGCCGGTGAAATTGCCCCTGCCAACCGTCAGCACCGCACTGCCGAGACCCACTGTGCCGTTGCCAAAAAGCGCGCCGATGGTGTCGTCATTGTCCCGCATTTCAAACCCCGCAAAGGTGGATCCCGGGATGGTCAGACCGGCGCTGTTCACGGTGACGGTGGCCGAGTCGGCGATTTGGTCGGGCAGGAAGTAATCGACCGACCCGTTGGGATTGACCAGCACGTCGCCTTTCACCGCGGCGTCCAGGCCCGCGCCGGCGTGTTTGTTCAGTACGAGAAAGGTGTTGGCGTTGAGCGTGGTCAGGCCGGTGTAGGCATTGGCCACGTCGTCCGCGAGACTGTTATTGCCGTAAATGAATGACGAGAAGCCGCCCGCGCCGGTGTGGGTCAGAGTCACTCCGCCATTGCTGATGCTGCCCAGGAGTTTGAGCTGCCCATCGGGGGTGGAGCCGGAGATTTCCCGCACCCCGCCGTCGAGGTCGATGGCACCCGTAAGGATGAGGTTGTTCGTCGCCGGCTGGCCCGCTGCGAGCGTGAAGTTGCCGAGGACTTTGATCTTATTGGGGATGACCTCGCCATTGAGCATGCTGCCGAGGGTGGTGCCGCCGGAGATGACCAGCTTGCCGGTGCCAAAGGCCGCATTGGTCGGGTCGGCGGGATCCACATCGGAGAAAAGCGCGCCGGCCTGCAGGAGGGTGTCGCCCGTGTAGGTGTTGGCCCCGCTAAAGGTCTGCCGCGCCGTCCCCACTTTGGTGATCCCCAGCGCGCTCACCCCGCCGGGGCCGTCGCGAATCACGCCTTGAAAAGTCGCATCCTGATTGTTGCCACCCAGGGTCAGGACCGCCGCCGCGGCCCCGTTGTTTTCCACCACCCCGCCGGAGAGTCCCACAATGGCGCCGATGGAGTTTGAGAAACCGCCGAGATTGAGCGTCCCGCTCACGAAGTAAATGGACATGGGCGCGAACGCCGTCGTCGCGCCCGCTTTGAGCGTCCCCGCCGTGACCGAGGTCTGCCCGGTGTAGGTGTTCGCACCGCTGAGCAAAAGGGTGCCCGCGCCCTGTTTGTCAAAGCCCGTGGTCGTCACGATGGGCGCGCTGATCGTCGCGGTGTCCGCGAGGTTCACCACGTCGATGATCGCGTCCGGCTGCAGGTTCAGCGGCGCCGCCAGACTCCCGGCGATGGTGTCGCCGCCGATATTGAAAGTCAGATTGCGCGCCTTGACGCCGGCCACCGTGATGGTCAGCACGCCCGGCGTGCCTTGAAAGATGGCATCGCTCGCCGCCAGGTTGTCCCACTTCATCGGCAGGGCGGTCCCCGTCGCGTCATTCCAGTCCAGCGTCGTCAAATCCCAGTTCCCCGTCCCGCCGAAACCCGCCGCCGCGCCGTTCGCATCCCAGTACTGCGTCCCCGCCTCCGCGCCCGCCGCCCAGCCGAGAAACGCGGCGATGGCCCCCGCCAGAATGCGCCGCCGGAGCGGACGCGCCGCGGCGGGTGCAGTGAGGGTGGCGGGTGAGGTCGGGGCGTTCTTTTTCATGGTCGGATATTGGGGTGGAAAAAATCGGGATGCGCGCTTTTGAAAAGCCCTGCCCGCGGGCCGCAGACCCTCGCTTTTATCGCATGAGGCAAACGTCACCAAGCCCGGGATTGGGGTGTTGTCCGCAGTCTGATGGGGGACGCGATAGACGCTCGGTTTTCAAAGCCCGCGTATGTGCCGCCAGCCGTCGGGACTGTCAAAGAAAACTTTCCCGGCGCAGCCCTCCGTCCGCGGCTTCCCCGTCATTTGTTCATTCGTCATTCGTCATTTCCCCGCTCACCCCTCCGCCTCCAGCGCCCTCCGCGCCACCTCCAGCTCCGCGCGCTGCGCTTTGTCCACCTTCGGAAAAGCCACGTCGAGCGACTCCAGCGTCTCGATGACCGCCGCCATCACCGCCATCCGCGTGAACCATTTATTGTCCGCCGGGATGACGTGCCACGGCGCGTCGTCCGTCGCCGTGTGCGCGATCGTCTCCTCGTACGCCGCCTGATACTCGTCCCAGTGCGCCCGCTCCTTCAGGTCGCCCGCGGAGAATTTCCAGTTCTTCGCCGGCTCCTCCAGCCGCGCGAGAAAACGCCGCTTCTGCTCGGCCTTCGAGAGGTGCAGAAAAAATTTCCGCACCACCGTCCCATTGCGCGCGAGGTGCCGCTCATACGCCACGATGTCCTCGAACCGCTCCCGCCAGATGTGCTTCGAGACAAGCTTTGCGGGCAGCCGCTGCGTTTGCAAAATCTCCGGATGCACCCGCACCACCAGCGTCTCCTCGTAATAGCTGCGGTTGAAAATCCCGATCCGCCCGCGCTCCGGCAGCGCGCCGGCCGAGCGCCACAGGAAATCGTGATCCAGCTCCGTGGCCGACGGCGCTTTGAAACTCGTGACGTGGCAGCCCTGCGGATTCACCCCCGACATCACATGCTTGATCGTGCCGTCCTTCCCCGCCGCATCCATCGCCTGAAAAATCAGCAGCACCGCCCGCTGATCCTGCGCGTAGAGCTTCTCCTGCAAAGCCGTAAGCTGCGCCACGCCCCGTGCCAGCAGCGCCGCCGCGCCGTCCTTGCCGTGAAATTTCCAGGTGTCCGCCGGGTCGTGATCCTTGAGGCGAAATTTCTTCCCATTCGTGATGCGATAGCGTGCGGCGAGATCGGCGAAGGTGATTTTTTTCGGCATCCCGCGAAAGTAGCGCGGGCTTCAGCCCAAAGTCGATGCGGAGCGAGAGGACTTTGGGCGGCAGACTTGTCCAAAACTCGCGGAGAGTTTTTTTGACCACGGATTTCACGGATTTCACGGATTACAGAAAATCTGAATCCGTGTAATCCGTGAAATCCGTGAAATCCGTGGTTAAAAAACTGGCGACCGTGAGTTTCGACACGCCCTTTTAAGCCCGGTTCATTTTCCACTCTTCGCCCCGCGAAGGCTGATGGAATCGAGATCGAGCGCCTTTTGCGAAATGATCTCCGCATCCTTGAACACCCCGCCCAGCGTCGCGCGAAAACTCTCCGCCTGCCCCGCGATGACCACGCACGTCCCCGCACTCTGCAAATGCTCGCGCGCGAATTTCCGCACCGCATCCGGCGCGACCGCGCGCACCTCGCCGGGGTAGGTGTTCAGCGTGCCCAGCGGCACATCCAGCACGGCCCAGCCCGCCAGCCGCGTGGCAAAGCCGTCATTCGTCTCCAGCGAGCGCCCATACTCGCCCGTCAGCGTGCTCGTCCGCGGCGTCAGCTCCTCCGCCGGCACCGGCTCCGCGCCGAGCCGGTCCAGCTCCGCGCGCATCAGCACCGCCACCTCCGGCCCCGCGGAGTTTTTCGTCTGCGCCACGGCGATGAACGCCCCGCCCAGCCGCCGCGCGCCGAGATCGCTCGATGCGCCATAAGTCAGCCCGCGTTTCACCCGAATCTCCGCATTCAGCCGCGCGCTGTATCCGCCGCCCAGCACCGCGCTCGCCACCACACCCGGAAAATAATCCGCCGCCTTCCGCGCCACCGCCGTCTTCCCCACGACCACCGCGGCCTGCCCCGCATTCGGCATGTCGATGATGACCACACGCGGCTTCGCCGGTGCCTCCGCCACGCGCACCGCTGGCAGCGATGCGGCGGGCTTTTTCCAATCCCCGAAAAACTGCTCCGCCCACGCGAAGCCCTGCTCCGCCGTCACGCTCCCCGCGAAAACCAGCACCGCATTGTCGGGCCGGAAGCAGGTCGCATGCAGCTTCGCGAGCTGCGCGCGGCTGAGATGCGCCACGCTTTTCGGCGTCCCGCTCAGCATGTGCCCGTACGGCCCGTCGCCGAAAATCACCCGCGCCGCCGCCGCCTTCGCGAGCGTGCCCGGCTCCTCCATTTTCACCCGCAGCTCATCCAGCGTCTCCGCCCGCAGCCGCTCCACCTCCGCCGCCGCGAGCACCGGCCGCCGCACCACGTCGCCCAGAATCTCCAGCGCCGCCGGGGCCTGCCCCGCCATCACCGTCAGCTTCGCCGCCGTCTCATCCCACCCCGCGCCCGTCTCGATCGTCCCGCCCAGCGCCTCGATGGCCTGCGCGATCTGCGGCGCACTCCGCTTCCCCGCGCCCCGCATGAGCAGCGTCGCCAGCATCTCCATCGCCCCCGCCCCGCCCGCCGGATCGACCTCCCCGCCGCTCTTGATCACCAGATGCGCCGACAGAATCGGCAACCCCGCCCGCTCGACGACAATGACCCGCAGCCCGTTCGCCAGCGTTTTCTCCACCGGCTCCGGCAGCTTGATTTCATGCGGCTCGCCGGGCGGCGGCGGCGTCTGCACGCCTTCTTCTTCCGCAAAAGCGAAAGCTCCCGACAACAGCACCAGCACCCAAAAACCGAGCGCCGCGCCGCGGCGCAACTGTAGGGGAAGCTGCCAGCTTCCCCTACAGTTGCGATCGCGCGCTTCCAGCCGATGACGGTGTTTTTTCATCTACTTCTTCCCCCCCTTCATCGCTTCCGGCAGCCATTCCAGCACCATCCGATTCCGCTCCGTGAACGCCGCACTCACGGCCCGCTGCACCTGCGCCACCGTCACCTTCTGCAACCGCGCCAGATCCGTATTCACCCGCGTCGCATCGCCCAGCACCAGCACCGCATGCGCCAGCGCCGTCGCCTTTCCCTCGCACGTCTCGCGCTCATGCAGCCGCGCTGTCAGCAGGCGGTTCTTCGCCTTCGCCAACTCCGCCTCGCTCACCGGCTGCGCCGCGATTTTCCCGATCTCGTCAAAAAGCGCGCGCTCCACATCCGCAACCTTTTTCCCACTCGCCAGCACCACCTGAAACGCCAGCAGCCCCAGGTCTTCCCGCAAGTCCGCCGCAAACTCCACGCTCTGCGCCAGCCCCTTTTCGTACACGAGCTGCCGGTAGAGCCGCGACGAATCCCCACCCGCCAGAATCTCCTGCGCCACCTCCAGCGCCAGCGCCTCCTCACTCCGCGCCGCCGGCCCCAGATACGTCACCGCCACCGCCGGCAGCGGCACATTCGCATCGTACTCCGTCAGCCGCTGCGCCTGCGCCCGCGCCGGTTCTTTCACCGTCACCCGCGGCACCGGCGCGTCCGGTTTCGCGATGGCCCCAAAGTACTTATCCACCCACGCATCGAACTGCCCCGGCTCGAAATCGCCCACCACCACCAGCGTCGCATTATCCGGCCGGTAGTAGGTCGCGTGAAAAGCCCGCACATCCTCGATCGTCGCCGCATTCAGCTCCGGGATGTTCCCAATCGTCGGACGCTTATACGGATGCTCCGCAAACGACTTCCTGATGATCTCCTCCCCAAACCGCCCGTACGGCTCCGCCTCCACCCGCTGCAAAAACTCCTGCTTCACCACCTCCCGCTCCGACCGGAAATTCTTCTCATCCACCTGCAGCGTCGCCATCCGCTCCGCCTCCGCCCACAGCAGCCGCTCCAGATGATTCGACGGCACCACCTCGTAATAAACCGTCACATCATCCGCCGTGTAGGCATTGTTGAAACCGCCCACATCCTCCGTCAGCCGGTCGATCATCTCCGGCTGCATATGCTTCGTCCCCTTGAACATGATGTGCTCGAAAAGATGCGCGAACCCGCTCCGCCCCTCCGGGTCATCCTTCGACCCGACGTGATACCACACATTGATCGCCACCGTCGGCGTCCCCCGGTCCACCGCGCCATAAACCTCCAACCCATTCCCCAGCGTCCGATGCGAAAACTCCATCGCCGGAATCGCCACCGGCTCCACCCCGCGCAGCGTTAGCACGAGAAAAGGGAGGAGCAGCAGGCGGTGCATGCGCCCTATAAATCCGGTTCTGCGTCCCCTCGCAAGATTCTTGGTCAGGGGATTTGGGGAACTGAGTCAGGAGTTGCAGCTTTAGTCCCGGCGCATGCTGCGCCGGCGGTAGGCGGTGGGTGGCGCAGGATGCGCCGCCGCTCCAACACCCACTCGGCGGGACGCCGACTAACTTCAAAGGAGCGGGAGGAGTGGTTGGGCCGCGCCGGGTCCGGTTCGGTTGGTTCCTGGTTAGTGGGGCGGCTGGCGCGACGGCTGCGCGCTACAGCATACAACGCGCGGTAAAGTAAAGTGCGCCGCCGCGGCCGGGGGGCGCGGCGGGGTCCCCCCTGGGGTGCCGCGGCGGTTGGTCCTCGGGGCGGCGCACTTTGCTTTACCGCTGTTGTATGCTGAGCGAGCACGGCTTTGGCCCGGCGGAATGATGGGCGGGCCAAAGCCGCGCGCAGCGGTTCGCGCAAGCAGCCGGCGTGACAGCCGCGCGGTTGGCGGAGCGGGCGGGGGTTGGGGTCCGGGCGCGGCCAGCAGGCAGCGTGACGCGCGAGGGCGCTGTTGGGCGAAGGCGGGCAGCGCGCTCGCGCGGCGCGATGCCTGCACGGCGGGCGGGCCGCTAACACTTGCGCGGCGGGACGCCGCCTAACTTAACGGGAGCGCGGTTAGTTAGACGCGGCGCTTCAAGACTAACCATCCAATCACGGCAAGAGTGGCGATTCCCACTAACCAAGGCCACACCGGCGACCCGCGCTCAACGACCGGCGCGGGACTTTCAGCGAATGTCGGATCTGGTGATGTAGGCGCGGGCGTTGCAGTTGCAACGGGCGTTATCGGCGCTGGTGTTGCTGCGGCTGGCGTCTCTGCGGGCTGTGGCTTTTCCGGCGGCTGCGACGTCGCTACCAATCGTCCTGAACCGTTTATTGCCGTCGGGATGAGTAAAGGTCTTTTTCCCTCGACCTGTGCAATTGCCGACTGGAACTGGACCGAGTAAATGCGCGCCTGCTCTGGCGGAAGTGTTGCCTCGATCTCTTGGAGTCGAGCTTTGAGTAGCGGCATGACAGACGCAGCGGCAGGCCCGAGGGAGTTGATGGCTTCGATTGCCTTACGGTAATTGCTCAGCGCTTCATTTTCTCCGAAGACCCCGGTGCTTCCCGTAGTGCCATCGGCGTTGAACGGAACACTAAGTACCTCCCGTAAAACGGGCACAACCTCCGGGATCAGCATTGCACTGGCTTTCATCGCCCACCGAATTCGGTTTTCGCGATCCGGCTCTGCTAACACCTTTCGGCCCAAGTCACTCTTCTCGGTTGCGGTTAGTAGGCGATGCTGGAATAGGAGATCGTAGGCATAGCCAGCATCGTTTGTCAGATCAGCCAGGTGGGTTCGCAGTTCGGTCGCGAAAGACTCATCCGGCTTTGTATGATCGAGCAGGCTTCGGCATTGGTGAGCTAGTTCGCTCAAAGCTCGGTCACGACTAAAGGCGACTTTCAACAGATCTCTATTGTAAGGTGCGATCACCGCGGCGAACCGATCAATCAGTGCTCGGCGCTGCGGACTTGGATTTGCACCTTCACCGGATTCCATTTTATACACGCCATTTATCAGCTCGGATGTGGTGGCTTGCATGGCACGCGCCGTGTCCTTTGGCGAAGCGATTACATCGGTCTGTCCTGAGTTATAGGCTCTGATAATGTCGAGGTGGCGTTTAACCGATTCATCAATCGTTTCGCCGAAAGCCATGTGATTCATCAAGGCTATGCCCAAAAGAAGGAGTCCGCGGAATAACGATTTGAAGAACGTCGCCATACTAAAGCTAGTCGGTAATCTGATCCGTTCTTCCAACGTCAGGCCCATTCCCGTCGCCCAAACTTATTGGTCCCGGATAGTCATTTGCCCTTGCTGGCACTCGGTGAATGTCTTTGTAGGTTCCGTTTGATTGGATGACGATAATTTCGTAAGAAGGATACCGGTCATGCTTGCCATCGAAGCCGATTGTCGGGCGGAGAGGATCATCGACAGCGACGCCAAACCATATTTTCCAATGAATGTCCGCAACGAAGGCGGTGTTGCCGGCTGCTCCCATTGCTCCGTCTTCGCCGCGAGCCTCCATTTCAAGTTCCGCTTCATGGCTGCGGCTTCTCTTTACTCGGTAATACGCCTCCATCGTTAAGGGCGGTTTGCCGAACGAAGTGCGGTTTCCCGCTAGATTGCCGTAGCCGTATCGCTGCGACATTTCCGCCGGATTAACTGAAGCGGCTTTGTTGAAGTGCTCGGAAAGCGGAGCAGTCCATGCGTGGCGCTCGCTTACGATGTCAGGCGTGGCATGGAGTTCTTCGTAGGGTGTTACGACGATGGTCTGGCATACCCTGAATGGCGCATCGTTAAACCGGTCGGTTTCGCTCGAATAGGTATTTCTAAAACCGCGATTATCTCCCTTAGCGATCCAGCCCCCCAGATTGAAAGGACTTTCAGGTTCGGTCCAGTTGTAAGGGATGAAAGCTTTCACCTGAACCAAAAATTCGGACTGGACCACAGTGCATTTGAGCGAGTCGCCATCATACCATTGACCGCCCAAGCCAACCTGCATCTTGATTTCCTCTCCTCCGCGAGACTGACTTTTCTTCAATC
The DNA here is from genome assembly GCA_043779205.1 of Chthoniobacter sp. Taxonomy (GTDB): domain Bacteria; phylum Verrucomicrobiota; class Verrucomicrobiia; order Chthoniobacterales; family Chthoniobacteraceae; genus Chthoniobacter. The sequence goes on from JAYWEP010000105.1 coordinate 39,896, forward strand.
CCTGGAAGTAGAGCATCTTTTCTTGGGTAGCATCGAACTCGGTCTGCTCGCTCGTTACTTCCTGCGTCCGCGCTTCATCGCTGTAAATCTTGTAACGATCTCCAGGCGTGAACTTCAGTCGGGTTTTCCAACCGGCCTGTGCGCCACCGACCGCCCGGATGACCAGCTTCGTGACAGGGGTAACGTCCAGCCCATCGACCAAGCGGCGAACGGATACGTAGCCGCCATCGCCGACATCCTCCTTGGCGTCGGAAAGCTCGCCGCTCGCCGGATGGATCACGTCTAAGTCCACCGGCAGGAGGAGTAATGCGTGCGGGTTGGGATCCGTCTGAGCCTGCAGTCTGCCGATAGCGGCGAAGCATCGGGAGGCGTTGAACTGCTTGAGACTGAAATCACCGGCTGGCAGGTCGAGGATGGCGATGCTCTGGGGGCCGGTGGCTGGGCGCTGCCAGAGGAGTGTTTTGGGCAGCCATGTCACTGGAGACGGCGGGCCAATGGTGACGGGCGGTGGGGTTTGAAACACCTCGGCATCGACGACGAGGTCGCCATTTCCATTGACCCATCCCGAGGAAGTTCCGGGAAAGCGGATCCCCTTTGCGTAAGCCTCCGGCAAGAGTGTCTTGAGGTGGCGGATACTGATGCCGTCCCATAGCGCCACGAGATCAAGAGGATCCTTTGCGCTGGGATCCAATGGATTGAGCCGATAGCTGCCGAGCACCTTTCCGCCATCGCCAACGGCCACAGGAAACAAACTGCCGAGTTGAGTCATGCTTGTGCCGCTCACAACCGCGTAGGCCCACGTCGTTGACAGACCTCCTTCATCCGCCGCAGTCTGACCAGCGGAGTCTCCCGCAGAGCTGAATATCCATGGAGTATAGTAAGAATTCGATCCCGTTCCCCACCATGTTTGTGGGGCTCCAGTACCGGTAAACCATCCATTCAATGTTTCACCATGTCCGGAAATGAGTGACGAATTGCCAAAATTGATGTAGCCCGTGAAATAGGCCTCGAACCAAAATCCGGACGGACCAGAGCCGATTTCACTAGGGTTCACACTGTCGTCTATAAAATACATCGACCATGTGGCGGCGTGTTCGTTGTATGGATGATTGAAATCGCCAGTGTTATACTGAGTCGTGCCGGCGATGGTTCCGCTGGCGTTGAGCGATTCCATAAATCTGTGGGCGTTCACTACGGCAGGATTACCTCCGTCGCCTAGAACCGTTTTTGGCAGATCAATGCCGAAATCGGATGTCGGGCCTGGAGTGCCATTCGCCCAGACCACCGAATGATGGTTGGTGGTGTCGGAATAGGCAAAGGCAAGATGGTTGTTGTCGTCCAGTGCCACGAGGGAAATGGGCGCTTGAATAGGCGCTTGTGTCGTCGAACTGACATCCACTGCTGCATACATGATATGCGGCAAGTCATCCAGCGGCGGAGCGTCTTTTTTCGGACCGTTGGGGTTCGCGGGATCAACGGGTACAAGCGGGGCGTTCGGGTTCGAGTTGTTATTATACCGCTCGAGATTAGTTTGTTCGCCGCCATTAGACATATCCTGGGCATCGTTCGGGTTGAGCCGGTCAAGACCGTATAGGTTCTCCCACCAATCCGGAATCCCGTCGCCATCGCTATCCAGCCAGGCTGCGACATTCAGAGCCACGAGATTGGAGGATGCGGAGTGGCGCAGATCGGAGTCGGCACCGTAGATGTAGCGGATCCGGTAGGTGTGGATTTTGCCGAGGACGGGGTTTGGGTCAGAAAAATGCAGCACTTCGCTGGCATCAGCGGTATTCGCAGGGACGATGTCGATGGTCTGCCAGGCGGTTGCGCCGCTGAGCAGGCGCTCGATTTCAAATCCGCCATCGAGCGAGGCCAGCCCGAGTGGCCATTGCAGGTCGATCATTCCCGTTTGCTGATTGACCGCGCCGGTCAGGCCCGCCGGGGTGGGGAGCGCAAACCAGGTGATGAGGTCGGTCGTGTTATAGGGCGATTCCTCGCCGGTTTCCTCGTCGTACACCCAGTAATCCACGCCGTCGCGAACGGACGTGTCCACCAGAAACGAATAGGAGGAACTGGTCCAGACCGTGGCATCGGGAGCGAGTGAGGCCCAGGCGGTGGTGCTCCGCGCGTTGACGGGAAAGTCCGATCCATCGCGCTGGCGGAGGCGGAGGCGGGGGGCGGTGTCGAAGGCCCAGCGGGAAAGCGAAATGTTCAAGGCCAGCGGCTTGACTTTCGCCTGATAGCCGAAGTCGCGGACGTAGTTGGTCGTCGTGCCGGCATTCAAGGGCAGGCTCCAGTCCTGCCCGGCGACGGGGTTGGTCAGCGACCAATCGCCCAGCGGGCCGGTGTAGGGCAGGGTCAGCGTCCAGGTTTTCTCCACCGCCGCCCAAACCATGCCGGGATGCCACGCGTCGTCAAAGCTGAGGGTGGTCGGCGCGGAAGGGGCCATCTGGTAAGGCGTGCCATTCGGTGCTGTCAGGGTCAGTCCGGCGGCGGGTTCCGGCCCGGTTACTTTGAGGGTAAAGGTGAACTGCCCCGGCGTCCCCACGGGAGGTGTCCCGGCCGTTCCGCCGATGGGTGTCCAGCCATCGAGCACCCAGACCCGGCCTTGGGAAAACATCTCGGTTCCACCCGCGGTCTGCGCCATGAGGTTGAAAGGTTCCGCGGGATTCACCTGCGCGGTGACGGTGAAGTATCTGAGGAAATTCGGCGTGTGATCGGGGGCGTAGTCTTCGTAGCTCAGCACAGGGCGGACTGCCGCACTGCCCGGCGAGGTCGCGGAGAAAGAGCTGGGCTGCGCGACGGTGAAGGTCTGCGCGGCCCGTGTGCTGGCGATGCCAAAGGTCATGGGCACCCGGCTGACCGCGGCGGGCGGCAGGGCGAGCGACCAGACCTTGGGCGTGGTGGAATTCGCAAGCGCCGAGGTCAGGGTAAAGGTGGGCGCGGTGGAGCCGTCGATGTTTCGCGTCAGCCAGAAACTGGCTCCGACGGCGATGGTTCCTGTGACCTTGGCCGCTCCGGCGGGAATGGTTTTCTGGCTGGCATTGACCGTGGCCGTGGAAAACGCGGCCCCCACCGCCGTCGGCCACACCGACATGACCGCCGCCACCTGCCCTGGAATCTGGTAGTGCAGCACATACAGGTTATTCATCTCCGCGGCGGGCAGGTAAAAGGTGACGCTGGCGAGGGGATAGACCGCGTAGTCGTGGACCCAGGATGCGCCGCTGACATTGGTCTGGTTGAGCGGGGCTTTGGTGCCGTCGGAGCGGTCGGCGATGCTGAAATCGCCCGCGCCCAGCGGAGCCGAGCCGGTGAACCAGTGCAGCGGCACCTGCGTCCCGGTCGAGCCATTGCTATAGGTGCCAAAGGTGGAGTAACCCGAGGTGACCGGGCTCCAGCCGCCCGCCGGGCTCCCCGCGACCAGGGCGTGACCGAGGCGGGCCTCGGGGATGATGAAAGAGCGGGTGGGGATGCTGCCGAGCTGACGCCACGCCCCATTGCGGAGATCTTCACCCGGTCCCGGAGTGCCGGGGTGGTAGAATTCCTCATTGGCCGTCAGATCCACCAGCCACCAGTCGAAACACGCAAACGGCACTGCCGTGTACGCAGTATAAGTGTAAGTATAAGTGGTTCCTGGGTAGGTATAAACAACGGGCGTATAGACGTAAGTTGACTGTGTGTAGGCCGTCACCAGCACCGATCTCATCGTCGTATCGCCCACCACATTCGAGGCGGTCACGAAACCCATCGTCTGGGCAGATCCGGCAGTGATGGGATCCGCCGCCCGGACGCGCCATTTGAAGGAAAAATTATGCCCGGCCCGCTCCAGCGGCACCTCAAAGCCAGCCAACCCGGCCGGCGCGCGCATCGTCGCGGGCGGGCCGCTCGGGTAATACACCGGGTACGAGTAACTGCTGTACTGACCGTGCATCCGCAGCGGAAAGAGGGCGGCGAGGAAAAGGCCGGCGGCGAGAAGCGGGAAGAAGCAGCGGTGGAGGGAGGTGGTCGTGTTCATGGCTGGGGATGGGACGGGTTCATGGGTGCTGGCGGGAAAAGGCGGGAACAAGCCGGGGCGAAGGACAAAGCGGATGAAAAGACGCTCGCCGCCCGAAAGCGACAAAGGCGCGAGCGTCGCGAGGGGGCGGAGGGAAACCGGCTGGGACTCGATGTATGGGAGCACATGAGGACTAAACTAAACCACCAACTTTGCACGGGAGACGATTCACCGTATGACCGGCAATCTGTCAAATCTTTTTTTGCCCCTCGTGCCCCTCGTTCCCAAGCTCCTGCTTGGGAATGCCAGTGTCCTGGAAGCTCCGCTTCCCGGTGCGTGGCATGGAGTGACGCGTGTGCGCTCTTGCGGCGCGGCCGAAGCAGAGCTTCGCAGACAAGGGCGTGCCCAAGCTGGAGCTTGGGCACGAGGGGCCATTGCCTGGGCACGAGGAGGGAAATACAACCCGCATCGCCGCGGAGCGGGCTGGTTTTTTTACGATGCGGGTCGGCTTTGATCCGCGGCAGACTCGCTTTGGGGAAAAGCGGGTCTGCTTTTTTGCAAAGCAGACCGGCCTTTTTGCGGTGCGGGTTTGCATGCCAGGCAAGCGGGTTTGCTTTGGAGCAAAACAACTCCCCGTCCGATCAATGCGGACTGGCTGTTCCATGAGCGCAATTCGCCGGCTTTTTCCGCTGGAAGTAACTGCCGGCACATCGGCGGCAATGATGCTGGCATGGTTTTGGCTAAGTGAATTTCAAACTCGACGGCCACGCGCGTGGTCATCGGCGGGCTCACGCCGGGCGAGACGCTCTGGGCGCGCGCCTGCGCGAACGGCTCCGCCGGAGCCAGCGAATGGAGCGCGTCGGCGACGGCGATGGTCACCTAAGCCCGGAAAGCAAAAGCTGCCAAAACTCAAGGCGCGTCGGAGAAATCCGACGCGCCTTTCTCGCGCCTCAGAGGGCGTCTAAATAAAGCGCGGGCTATTAGACGCCCGCTCAGTCCGGCAGGAGCACGCTCGCCACCGCCATTGCCGCGATGCCTTCGCCGCGTCCGAGAAAACCCATCCGCTCATTCGTCGTCGCCTTCACCCCGACGCGCGCGACGGGAATCCCCAGCGCCGCCGCGAGATTCTCCCGCATCTCCGCGACATGCGGGCCGATCTTCGGCGCTTCGGCGATCAGCGTCGCGTCGATATTGATCACGCGCCCGCCTTTTTCCCCGACGAGCGTGCCGGCCCTCCGCAGAATCTCGATGCTGCTGATCCCGCGGATGGATTCGTCGCTGTTCGGAAAATGATGCCCAATGTCGCGCTCGCCAATCGCGCCCAGCACCGCATCCGCAATCGCATGCACCAGCACGTCGGCATCGCTGTGCCCGTCGAGCCCGTGCGTGTGCGGGATTTCCACGCCGCCGAGGATGAGCGCGCGGTTTTCCGCGAAGCGATGCACGTCGTAGCCGATGCCGGTGAGGTTCATAGTTCGAGGTCGATGCGCCCACTCGACGCGACGACGGAGATTTTGTCGGGGTTGTCCTCGCGCGGCGTCATTGCGAATTGCCCGCCCGCCGCTTCCACGAGCAGCTTGCCCGCAGCCACGTCCCACAGGCTCACCGATTGCTCGATGTAAGCGTCGAGCCGCCCGCACGCGACGTACGCGAGATCGAGCGCGGCGCTGCCCATGAGCCGGCACTTGCGCGCGCGCATCACGTACTTTTCGAGCATCGGCAGACCGGCGGAGATCGTCGTCTTCGATTTCGAGAAACCGATGGAAAGCGTGGCGTCCGCGAGCTGCGTGCGCGTGCTCACGGCGATGGGTTTGCCGTTGAGCGTCGCCGCCGCGCCGTGCTCCACGGCCCACAGCTCGTCGCGCATCGGATCGTAGATGACCCCGACGATGATTTCGCCGCGCTCGCGCAGCGCGATGGAGATGCAGAAGTGCGGGATGCCATAGAAATAATTCACCGTCCCGTCGATCGGATCGACGATCCATTGGAAGTCGCTCGCCTGGTTTCCGGCGAGGCCCTCCTCGCCGTAGATCGCGTGGTCGGGAAACTGCGCGAGGAGTTGTGCAGTGATGAGATCCTGCGTGCGGACATCAAGCTCAAGCTTGATGTCGTGGGCGTGAAATTCGTTCACATCGAGCGCCTGACCGAAGTGCTCGCGGAGCAGTTCGCCGGCGGCGCGGGCCGCGGTCACGGCGGCGTGGAGATAAGGAGGGGTGGGCATTGGCGGGTGGTGAAGGGCGGCGATACTCCACAAAAAAAGTGGGAGGAGAAATGAATTTCTCCTCCCACTTGTGATAGTAACGGGGACCGGTACTTATTTCTTCTTAGCTGCTTTTTTAGCAGGAGCCGCCTTTTTAGCAGGAGCAGCTTTCTTGGCCGCAGGCTTCTTAGCCGCCAATTTCTTGGCTGGTGCTTTTTTGGCTGGTGCTGCTTTGGCCGCAGCTTTTTTTGCAGGAGCTTTCTTAATCGCCATTTAAAATCCCCCCTTTCAATCCGCAGTAGCGGGTCACAGGAAAATGTTTGGAGTGGTCAGGTTTGTTCATCACTCGGAATGCGTGTGTGGTTAGTGAAGATGAGGAAAAGGGTCAACGGATTTCTTCTTGCGCGGGCATTTATTTTTTCGTTGGCGCGAAATCCGACGAGGCTTCGCGATCACAGCCGCGGCGACTTGGAAATCATCATAGCCCGCGCAGCCTGTGTTGATGCGGCTTGCGGGGCGGTGCCGAAAATTTCGCAGGTCAGGTGACGCGGAATTTCCGGGCGCGCGGATCGTGCGCAAAAATTTCGCGCTACTTCTTCGCGGCGATGATCTGCGCGGCGCGCTCGGCGATGTCATCGGTGCTCCACAAACGTCCGACGCCCTCATATCCGCATGCGAGCATCCCTTCTTCCGGCCCGATGAATTCCACTCCGCGCGATTTCAGCAGCGCCACATTTTGCTGCGTCGCGGCGTGCTGCCACATCTTCCCGTTCATCGCCGGCGCGATGAGCACGGGCGCGAGCGTGGCGAGCGCAATCTCGCAAAGCGGATTGCCCGCGAGACCGTGCGCGAGTTCCGCGAGGATGTTCGCCGTCGCCGGCGCGATGAGCAGCAGCGCCGCGCGATCCGCGAGGTCGATGTGCGTCGGTTTCCAATCGCCGCTCTCGAAGACGCTCGTGACCACGGGGTTTTTCGAGAGCGTCTGCAGCGTCAGCGGCGTGATGAATTCCTGCGCGCCGTGCGTCATCACCACATGCACCTCGCAGCCGCGCTTGCCGAGTTTGCTCACAAGATCCGCCGCCTTGCAGGCCGCGATCGAGCCGGTGACGCCAACGATGACGACGGGCGCACTCACGCGAGAATCATCCTCCGGCTCAGGTATCGCTCCGCGCGCATGATCGCGCGAAACTTCTGCAAATCCTCCTCCACGGAGCCGCTGATCAGCGTGTAGCGGTAGTCGCGCCACGCTTCCATTTCCGTCGCCGCGTTCGTCAGGCGCATCTCGATTTGCTCCGGCGTCTCGGTGCCGCGTTTGACCAGCCGGTGCCGCAGCTCTTCAAGACTCGGCGGCATCATGAAGATGTCCGCGATCGACGCGCGAATCTCAGCATTCGCATCGCTGCGGATTTGCCCCGCACCCTGCACGTCGATGTCGATGAGCACATCCACGCCCGCCGCGAGTTGGTCGGTCACCGCCGCGCGCCGCGTGCCGTAATGATTCCCATGCACCTCCGCCGATTCGAGGAACTCGCCCGCCGCCAGCTTCCGCGCAAAATCGTCCGCGCTGAGAAAGTGATAGTCCTCGCCGTCGATCTCCCCCGCCCGCGGCGGACGTGTCGTGCAGGAAACCGAGTACACAAAATCCGCGCCCGGCCGCAGCGCGTTGAGCAGCGTGCTTTTTCCCGCACCCGACGGCGCGGACACCACAAACAAAATCCCGCGGCGATGAAACTCCCGGCTCATTCGATGTTCGCGATTTGCTCCCGGATTTTCTCCATCTCCGCCTTGCACACCACGACGTGCTGCGAAATCTCCACGTCATTCGCCTTCGCCCCGAGCGTGTTAAATTCGCGCCCGATCTCCTGGCACATGAACTCCAGCGTGCGCCCCACCGGCTCCTGCTTCCGCAGATGATGCGCGAACTGCACGAAGTGACTTTCCAGCCGCGTCAGCTCCTCCGCCGTGTCGCTTTTCTCCGCGAAAAAGATCACCTCTTTCACCAGCCGCTCGTCATCCAGCGGCAGGTCCACACCCGCCCGCGCGATGCGATCGTGCAGCGATTGCCGGTACTTTTTCACCACCGCCGGCTGCAGCTCCTTCACCTTGCGCACCGCGTCGCGCACCAGCTTCACGCGCTTGATCAAATCCTTCGCCAGATGCTTCCCCTCGACCTCCCGCATCTTCACCAAATCGGCGAGCGCCTCCTTCAAAGCCTTCTCCACATGCGGCCACGCTTCATCCACCGAAAACTGCTCCTCCGGCAGCCGCAGCACCCCCGGCGCGCGCAGCACCGTCTCGATGCTGATCTCGCCCGCCGCCTGCAGCTCCTTTTGCAAATCCAGCATCGCCCGGTAGTACGTCCGCGCGAGCCCCGCATCGAGCGCGAGATTCTGCGCGGACGACGCGCTTTGATGACACGCCACCACCACATTCAGCCGCCCGCGCGAGACCTCGGCATTGATGACATCGCGCACCCGCGGCTCCAGCTCCGCGAGTTCGCGCGGGAGCGTCACCACCACATCGCTCTGCTTCCGGTTCACCGAGTTGAGTTCGACGCTGAATTTCGCGCCGTTGTGGGTGGATTGTCCGCGGCCATAGCCGGTCATGCTTCGCATAGCCGCGCAGGGTAGGAGTGGGGGTTGAAAGTGCAAATCCTTCCTGCGCGCTTACGCCAGCAGCTTTTCGATGACGTGCCCATGCACGTCGGTGAGGCGGCGGTCGATGCCGTTGTGGCGGAAGCTGAGCTTCGTGTGCTCGATGCCGAGCAGGCGCAGAATCGTGGCGTGGATGTCGTACACCTGCACGCTTTCGCCCGCCGGCTTGTAGCCCCACACATCGCTCTCGCCGGTGGAGATGCCGCCTTTGATCCCCGCGCCGCAGAGCCAGTTTGTGAAAACGAACGGATTGTGGTCGCGGCCCTTCCCGCCCTGCGCGCACGGCATCCGGCCAAACTCCGTCGTCCACAAAATGACCGTCTCATCGAGCAGCCCGCGCTGTTTTAGATCCCCGATCAGCGCCGCCACCGGCCCGGCCATGCCGAGCGAGAGCGGCGCGTGGTCGCGCGCGATGTCCTCGTGCGAATCCCAGTTCCGCCGCGGGAAACCGTTGTCGCACCCGCTCCAGATTTGCACGAAGCGCACGCCGCGTTCGAGCAGCCGCCGCGCGGTCAGGCATTTGCGGCCCATGATGTCGGCCTCCTCCGCCACGTTGATTTCCGCGGGCCATTTCTTCGTCGAGTTGTCGATGCCGTAGCTCGCGAGCGTCGCGGCATTTTCCTTGGAAAGATCGAACGCCTCGGGCGCGGCGAGCTGCATCCGGGCCGCGAGTTCGTACGAGCGGATGCGCGCCTCCAGCCGCGCGTCGCCCGCGCGTCCGGCGGCGTGCGCGCGGTTCAGCGTCGTCAGCAGATCGAGCCCCGCCGCCTCACCCGCGGGCGTGATGAAATCCTGCTTCGCCGGAAAAAGATCCTCGATCGGATTCTCCGCGCCCACCCGCACCGTGGTGCCCGCGTGCTGTCCGGGGAGGAATGCCGAGTCCCAGTTTTTCTGCCCGTTCGACGGAAACCCGCGCAAGTCCGGCAGCACCACAAACGTCGGCAGATTCTCATTCAGCGAACCCAGCCCGTAGCTCACCCACGCGCCCATCCCGGGAAAACCCGGCGTCACAAACCCCGTCGTCTGCAGCAGCGTCGCCTGGCTGTGGACGCCGGATTTTCCCACGAGGTTGTGGATGAAAGCGATGTCGTCCGCGACCGCGCCGAGCGGTGCCACGATTTCGCTCAGCATTTTCCCGCACTTCCCATGCGGCGAAAATTTCCACGGTGATGCGAAGCACGCGCCGGGGCTGCTTTGGAAAAGCTCCACCGCCTCGCCCGGATCCCATTTCTCGCCATTGCGCTTCGCCAGCTCCGGCTTGTGATCCCACATATCCACATGGCTCGCCGCGCCCGCCATAAAAAGCTGCACCACGCGCTTCGCCTTCGGCGGAAACTGCATGAACTCCGCCCCGCCCGCCGCGTGCAACTTCTCCCCGCCCAGCAGGCTCGCGAGCGCGATGCCGCCGAGCCCGCCGCCCGAACGGAAAAGAAACTCGCGCCGCGAGAGCGGCGGCGTGTCGTGCATGCGGTGAAATGGCGAGCCGCGGCTCATGGCTGCTAAAGCACGGCCCCGCGCAGCACGACGGTGGCGACGGAGAAGTAGATAATCAGCCCGGTGACATCGACCAGCGTGGCGACAAACGGCGCGGACGACGTGGCCGGATCGACGCCGCACCTTTTCAAAATGAAGGGCAGCATCGCCCCCGCGAGCGAGCCCCAGAGCACCACGCCGACCAGCGAGAAGCCGACGATCGTGCCGATGGTCAGCCATTGCCCGGCATACGAATGAAAGACCACATGCCAGAGCGCGATGCGGATGAAGCCGATGACGCCGAGGATCACGCCGAGCGCAAAGCCGGAGACGATTTCCTTCCGCATGATGCACCACCAATCGCGCAGGCCGAATTCGCCGACGGCCATCGCGCGGATGATGAGCGTGCTGGCCTGCGAGCCGGAGTTGCCGCCGCTGGAGATGATGAGTGGCAGGAACATCGCGAGGAGGACGAATTTTTCCATCTGGGCCTGGAAGCCCGCCATCGCCGTAGCCGTGAGCATTTCGCCGAGGAAAAGGATGATCAGCCAGCTCGCCCGCTTCTTGATCATCCGCGGCATGGAGATGGTCATGTAGGGCTCGTCGAGCGCCTCCATGCCGCCCATCTTCTGGATGTCCTCGGTGGTCTCCTCCTCCTGGATGTCGAGGAAGTCATCGACGGTGACGATGCCGAGGAGCTTTTCCTCGCTGTCGATGACGGGGAGAGTGTGGCGGTCGTATTTCTTGAAGATCTGGTAGGCGTCGCGCGCCTGGTCGGTGGCGCGGAGGGCGATGAATTCGGAGTCGCGGATTTCATCGACAAGCGTGCCGACGGGACGGAGGAGAAACTCGCGGATGCGGACGTCGTCGATGAGCGTGCCGCGCTCGTCGGTGACGTAGATGACGTTCAGCGTCTCGGAATCGCGCCCGTGCTCGCGGATATAATCGAGGACGCGCTGGATGCTCCAGTCGCCGCGAACGCTGATGAAATCAGGGGTCATGCGGCGGCCGACGCTGCCCTCGGGGTAGTTGAGGAGGGATTGCGCGACGGCTTTCTCCTCGGGCGAAAGGAGCTGGATGAGCTGGACGACGGCGGCGCCGGGGAGTTCCTCGAGGAGCGCGGTGCGGTCGTCGGGGGACATGTCATTGAGGATGCGCGCGGCCTCGGCGTGGCCCATCGCTTTTAGGACGACCTGCTGCGCATCGGGCTCGAGATACTCGAAGACATCCGTGGCCTGCGCGTGCGGCAGGAGGCGGAAGACGATGGCCTGCTCGTCGTCCGGCAGCTCGGTGATGCACTCCGCGACATCCGCCGGCGACCAGTCCTCAAAGGCGGCGCGAAGGGCGGAAAAATTCCGCTCTTCGATGAGCTCCCGGATTTCCGGGCCGATGAGATTGCCGAGCATCCGCGCAGGGAAACACCGCGCGTCGGCGCTTGCCAATGGTGGAGTGCGAAAAACTCGCGCACGCCGCTTTTCAATCCGCGCGCGGGCATCTAGCGTCGGCCCGTGAGCTACACGGTTTTCGCCCGCAAATATCGTCCGCAGACCTTCGATGAAATCGTCGGGCAGGACCACATCGTCCGCACGCTGAAGAACGCCATCGCCCAGAACCGGCTGGCGCAGGCGTATCTTTTCGTCGGCCCGCGCGGGACGGGGAAGACGAGCACGGCGCGCATTTTCGCGAAAGCGCTGAACTGCGTGAACGGGCCGACGGCGGACCCGTGCGGGGTGTGCTCGATGTGCAAGGAAATCGCCGAGGGGAATTCGCTGAACGTCATGGAATTCGACGCCGCGTCGAACACGCAGGTCGATAAAATCCGCGAGATCATCATCGACAATGTGAAGTACATGCCGACCGGCGGGGCGAAGTACAAACTCTACATCGTGGACGAGGTCCACATGCTCTCGAACTCGTCCTTCAACGCGCTCCTCAAGACGCTCGAGGAGCCGCCCGCGCATGTGAAATTCGTCTTCGCCACGACCGACGTGCAGAAGGTGCCGACGACGATCATCTCGCGCTGCCAGCGCTTCGACCTGCGGCGCATCCCCGCGCCGGAAATCGCGAAGCATTTGCTCTACATCGCGGGCAAGGAAAACCTCGCGCTCTCGCCCGCGGCGGCGGAGACCATCGCGCGCGGCGCGGAGGGCGGGCTGCGCGATGCGGAGTCGATGTTCGATCAGCTCGTGGCGTTTTGCGGGACGGAAATCGGCGAGGAAAACGTGCTCGAAGTCTTCGGCTTCACCGGGCAGCAGACGGTCGCGGGGCTGTGCGGGCACTTGATCGCGGGCGAATCCGCGGCGGCGCTGGCGGCGATCCACGCGCAGGCCGAGGCGGGGAAGGATCTCAGCCGGCTGATGTCCGATCTCATCGCGCACTTTCGCAATCTGCTCGTCGTGCGGCACGACCCGCAGGGCGTGCAGGATGAGCTGAGCGCGGAGGCCGTGGCGGCGCTCGTGGAGCAAAGCGGGCGCATCGGCACGGACAAACTGCTGGAGCTGATCGAGCAATTCGCCGCGGCGGAAGGCCGGATGAAATGGGCGGCGAACAAGAAGATGCACTTCGAGATCGCCGCGATCCGCGCGATCCAAACATTGGGTCAGGCGACATTGACGGAGGTGCTGGACACGCTGACCGCGATCCGCGGCGGCGGCGGGGGAGAAGACGGAAGGCGGAAGGCGGAAGGCGGAAGTGTGCGGCCCGCGCCGGTCGTGAAACTGGAAACGCCGGCACCCGCGCCGCGCGCTTCGCTGAGCGCGGCGGTCGCCGCTTCCCTCGGGGAAAAAAAAACCGCGCCCGCGCCGGTCCCATCCGTCCCATCCGTGCGCGAGGAGCCGCCCGCAAAGCCTGTGCCCAAGCCAGTCGCAGCGGCACCGGCGATTTCCATGGAGGCGCTGTGGCCGCGGTTTGTGGACCGCCTGCGGCAGGACAAAAACCGCGGGCTCCTCTGCACCTTTGTCGAGGCTGGCCAGCTCGTCGAAGTCGCCAACGGCCTCGCCATTCTCGCCTTTCCGCCGGACGCCGATTTCGAGCGGGACTCGTGCGCCGGAAAAAACCGCCCGCCGCTCGAAGCGCTGCTCACCGAACTCGCCGGGCAGCCGATCACGCTCAAGTGCGAAACCCGCGCCGGCCTCACCGTCAAAAAAATCGCGCCGGCCGAAACCAAAGCCGACGAGCCGCCACCCGACCCGATGGCCGTTTTCAAAGACGACCCGCTCATCCACAAGGCGCTCGAAATTTTCCAAGCCGAGATTCTTTGAAGAATGTTGAGAGTTGAAAGTTGAGTGTTGAGTGACGCTTGGCTCCAATTCCCACACACCTCCAAAAACCACGCGCAGCGTTCCCTTTCACTCAACACTCAACTTTCCCACTACCCATGAACCTCAAAAAAATGATGCAGCAGGCCACCAAGATGCAGGAGCAGATGCAGAGCGCGCAGGCCGATCTCGCCGAGAAATCCGTGACCGCCACCGCGGGCGGCGGCAAAGTCACCGTGACCGCGAACGGCGCGGGCGAAGTGACCGCGATCAAGATCGACAAAACGGTCGTCGATCCCGAAGACGTGGAGATGCTCGAAGACCTCGTCCTCACCGGCGTGCAAAAAGCCCTCGCCGAGGCCAAGGCGCTCGCGGAATCCGAGATGGGCAAAGTGACCGCCGGCCTCGGGCTGCCGCCGGGACTGGGGTTCTAGCGCATCCACCGAAAACAAGTTCCGTCTCTTCCTCTTCCGCTTCCGCTTCCTCTTCCTCTTAATCTTCCTCCTTCCGATTTGAGGAAGATTAAGAGGAAGAGGAAGAGGAAGACGATGAGTGGCCGCTCAAGTCAGCACAGGCATTGACCCCGCACCCTTCCTGCTCCACAAGGGGCGTGACTTTCTCCGGAATGAAATACTGGACCGCTCCCATCCTCCGCTGCGCCGCCCGGGCGCTGCTGGCGGTCCTGCTGGCGGCGGGCGCACTCGGGCAGAATCCTCCGGCTCCCGCACCGGAACCGGCACCGCCGCTGACCATCGCCGAATTTCTCCAGACCGCCGCGCAGTGGGTGGAAACTCCGGCGCGGGTGCGCGGGACGATCACGGGTTTTTGGGGCGACGCCTTTTTCCTCGAAGGCCAGTCCGGCGCGATGTTCGTCGCCAATTACAACCGCAAGGACAGCCTCCGCATCGGCGACGCCGTGGAAGTCACGGGCACCGCGATCCTCGGCGGCATGAGCGCGGGCCTGCGCCTGCAGGAGGTGCGCGTCCTCGGCCCCGGCGCGCAGCCCACCGCCAGACGGCTGACCGCCGCCGCGGCTCTCGACGGAAAAAACGACGCGCACCTCGTCCGCGTGAGCGGGCGCGTGGCCAACGCCGAAAGCCCGTTCGGCGCGGACCGCTCCGTCCTCCTGCACGCCGACGGCATCGACTTCACCGCCGAATTCATCGGCGAACCCGACGGCCGCCAGTGGCCCGCGCTCCTGCCCGGCGAACTCGTCGAGGTCTCCGCCATCCTCTCCGTGCGCGGCCTGCACGACAGCAGCCCCGTCCCCTTTCGCCTCCTCCTCCGCTCCCACCGCGACCTCACCATCACCGGCCCGCAGCCGTGGTGGATGCCGCCGCGCCTTTACCGCATGCTCGCCATCGCCGCGCTCCTCCTCGGCGCCGCCGTGGTCTGGGGGCTCGCGCTCCGCCGGCAGGTCCGCGCGCAGGCGGAAAAAATCCGCACCCGCCTCGAGCGCGAGCGCGCCGTGGAAGAGCGTTACCGCGAGATTTTCGACAACGCCGCCGACCTCATCCTGACCCACGATCTCGCGGGCACCATCACCTCCTTCAATCCCGCCGGCGAGCGCCTCCTCGGCTGGCCCGCCGGGGAAATCACCGGCCGCAACATCGCCGACATCCTCGCCCGCGACGAACGCGACACCACCGGCGGCCTCACCGCCCCCGCGCCCACGCTCCAGGCCGAAAACGGCGTCCTCTTTCAGCTCGATCTCCTCGCCCGTGACGGCCGCTGCATCCCCGTGGAAGTCAGCTCCTGGACCGCCTTTCAGGACGGCCAGCCCATTGGCCGCCAGGCCATCTGCCGCGACCTCACCGAGCGCCTTCGCGACCAGGCCGAGCGCACCCGGCTCGACCACAAAATCCAGGAAAGCCAGAAGCTCGAAAGCCTCGGCGTCCTCGCCGGCGGCGTAGCCCACGATTTCAACAACCTCCTCACCACCATCCTCGGCAACGCCAGCCTCGCCCAGATGGACTCCCCGGCCAACGCCCCCGCGCAGCCCTGCCTCCAGCAGATCGAAATCGCCGCCGAGCGCGCCGCCGGCCTCTGCCAGCAGATGCTCGCCTATTCGGGCCAGGGCCGCTTCGTGGTGAAACGCACCGATCTCTCCGCCCTCATCCGCGAAAGCGCCGGGCTGCTCCGCGCCTCGGTCAACCGCAAAGCCGTGCTCGATTTGCGCCTCGCCGAGCATCTGCCCGCGACCATCGCCGACGTGACGCAGATGCAGCAGATGCTCATGAGCCTCGTCGTCAACGCGGGCGAGGCCCTGGGCGAAAACCCCGGCACCATCACCATCGCCACCGGCACCATCCAGGCCACCCGCGCCGACTTCGCCGCCGCCCACCTCGCGCCCGACCTGCCCGAGGGCGAGTACGTCTTTCTCGAAATCGCCGACACCGGCACCGGCATCAGCCACGAGACCAGGGACAAAATCTTCGACCCGTTTTTCAGCACCAAATTCACCGGCCGCGGCCTCGGCCTCGCCGCCGTGCTCGGCATCGTCCGCGGCCATCGCGGCGCGATCCGCGTGACCAGCGAACCCGGCGTCGGCAGCACCTTCCGCGTGCTCCTGCCCAGCACCGGCACGCCCTCACTCCAGGCCGAGTTTCCCTTCCCTGCCAGTTCCCGCACCGCCCGGCTCATCCTCCTCGTCGATGACGAGGAATCCGTCCGCACCGCCATCCGCCGCATGCTCGAAAACCTCGGCTACGAAGTCCTCCTCGCCGCCGACGGCTTCGAGGCCGTCGAGCAAGTCCGCGAGGCCGGCCCGCGCCTCTCCGCCGTCCTCCTCGACCTGACCATGCCGCGCATGGACGGAGCCGAAGCCTTCCTCGCCATGCGCGCACTCCAGCCCGCCCTCCGCGTCCTGCTGATGAGCGGTTTCGCCGAGCAGCAGGCGCTCGCCCGCTTCGCCGGCCTGGGCCTCACCGGCTTCCTGCAAAAGCCGTTCAAGCCGGACCGCCTTCGCGACCAGCTCACCGCCGCCCTGAGCATCGAAGTTCCCGGTGCGGGCCCGCATGGCGAAAAAATGACAAATGTCGGATGACGAATGACGAGAGAATGACAAAGCCCGAAATCCAAACGCCGCGCTGAATTCCGTCGTCATTCGTCATTCGTCATTCGTCATTCCACATTCCCCTCATGCCCACCGCCGAAGTCGCCACGCTCCTCGAATTCCTCCGCTTCCCCAGCATCTCCACCGACCCCGAGCGCCGCGCCGATGTCGCCCGCTGCGCCGACTGGCTCGTCGCGCAGCTCACGCAGAGCGGCTTGAAAGCCACACTGCATCCCACCGCCGGGCACCCCATCGTCGTCGCGCGCAATGTCCACCAGCCGGGCCGCCGCACCGTCATGATCTACGGCCACTACGACGTGCAGCCCGTCGATCCGCTGGAGCTGTGGGACTCGCCGCCCTTCGAGCCGCGCATTGAAAACGAAGTCGTCTTCGCCCGCGGCGCGACCGACAACAAAGGCCAGATCCTCGCGCACATCCTCGGCATCGCCGCCACGCTGCGCGAAAAGGGCGACGTGCCCGTGAACCTCATCGTGCTCATCGAGGGCGAGGAGGAAATCGGCAGCGCGCATCTGGAGGAATTTCTCACCACCCATCGCGACGAACTGCGCTGCGACCTCATCGCCATTTCCGACACCGGCATGGTCGCGCGCGGCGTGCCCACTTTCACCTACGGCCTGCGCGGCATCGGCGCGCTCGAGATGAAAGTCACCGGCCCCGCCACCGACCTCCACTCCGGCATCTACGGCGGCGCGGTCGCCAATCCCGCCACCGCCGTCGCGCGCCTCGTCGCCAGCCTGCACGATGCCGACGGGCGCGTGGCCGTGCCCGGTTTTTACGACGGCACCGCGCCGCTCGAAAAGTGGGAGCGCGACGCCTGGGCGCGGCTGCCCTTTGGCGATGCCGAGATCCTCGCCGTCACCGGCGCACCCGCGCTTTTTGGCGAAGCCGGCTACACCAGTCTGGAGCGGACCTGGGCGCGTCCGACCGCCGAGGTGAACGGCATCGGCGGCGGCTTCCAAGGCACCGGCACAAAAACCGTCCTGCCCCGCGAAGCCTTTGCCAAGCTGACTTTCCGGCTCGTCCCCGGCCAGCAGCCGGATGACGTGATGGCCAAAGTGAAAACGCATCTCCGCGAAAAATGCCCGCCCGGCGTGCGGCTTGAAATCACCGGCGGCCACGCTGGCGAGCCCTACGTCACCGACCCGAATTCCCCCGGCGGACTCGCCGCGCAGCGCGCCCTGCGCACGGCCTTTCCCGGCAAAGACGTGGCCCTCATCCGCGAAGGCGGCAGCATCCCCATCGTCAACACCTTCAAAAAAATCCTCGGCGTCGAAAGCCTCCTCCTCGGCCTCGCCCTGCCCGACTGCCGCGCCCACGCACCCAACGAAAACTTCCCGCTCGAAAACTTCCACGCCGGCATCCGCCTGAACCGCGCGCTGCTCGCAGAACTCGCGTCGGTCGGGTGAGGGTGTGAAGCCGCCGGCCTTTTCGAGGCGGAACATTTGCCCCAGCCTCGTCAAGGCCGACAAAACCAGCGCCGCGCAACCGCCACGCTGCGGAACATCGGTGGGCACTCACTTTCCAGCCCGCTCACGCCGCCGATCAAGGCCATTTCTACCGCTTTTACTCACCGCAAAATGGCAAGGAATTTCTCGCAAGAAAATCTTCACCCACTTGACAGAATTTTCTTTCCACCCACTACAGATTGTGGTTTTATTTGCACCGTAACCCCACATCATGTGGTTGCTGGTTGCGGGTTCACCGGGAATTCGCCGCCTGCTCACAAGATATTGGGCATCCCCCGAGGAGTTATTCACCAACCGTTCACAAAACCCGCGACCCGCCATGATTCAATTGAAACCCAACCGCCGCTCCGCCACCCGCGCCACCGTCGCCGACTCCCGTCGGCGTGCCAAAAATGAGGGACTGAAGTTCACCCGCGTCTTCAGTCAGAAAGCCATCGCCCCGTTCGACGAAATCGAATGGGAGCAGCGCACCGCCGAGATCACCGACGATTCGGGCAAGGCGATCTTCAAGCAGGAGAACATCGAGGTGCCGAAATCGTGGAGCGCCCTCGCCACGAAAATCGCCGTCTCGAAATACTTCTATGGCGACATTTCGCGCGGCAACGATCCCTACAAAGGCGGCCGCGAGCGCAGCGTGAAACAGCTCGTCCACCGCGTCACCCGCACGATCACCGACTGCGGCATCAAGGACGGCTACTTCACCGACCCGGAAAGCGCGGAGGTTTTCTACAACGAACTCACCTGGCTCTGCGTGAACCAATACGGCGCCTTTAACTCGCCGGTCTGGTTTAACGTCGGCCTCTGGCACCAGTACAAGGTCGGCACCGGCCGCGGCGAAGGGAACTACTACTACAACCACAAGACCGGCCAGGCCGAGCGCGCCAAGACCCAGTACGAATACCCGCAGGGCAGCGCCTGCTTTATCCAGTCCGTCGAGGACACCATGGAGGACATCATGCGCCTCGCGCTCAGCGAAGCCATGCTCTTTAAGTATGGCTCCGGCACCGGCAGCGATCTTTCCACCCTCCGCAGCACCCGCGAGAAACTCAGCGGCGGCGGCAAGCCCAGCGGCCCCCTTAGCTTCCTCAAGGTCTATGACCAGGTCGCGAATGTCGTGAAGTCCGGCGGCAAAACCCGCCGCGCCGCGAAGATGAACACGCTCAAGGACTGGCACCCCGACATCGAAGAGTTCATTGAGGCGAAATCCAAGGAGGAGAAAAAGGCGTGGGCACTCATCGAGCAGGGTTATGACGGCAGCTACAACGGCGACGCCTATGGCTCGATCATGTATCAGAACGAGAACCTCTCCGTGCGCGTCAGCGATGAGTTCATGAACGCCGCCGTCGAAGGCAAGGAATGGTGGACCAAGCGCGTGACCGACGGCCAGCCCTGCGAGAAAAAGGACGCCGCCACCCTTCTGCGCAAGATCGCCGAAGGCACCCATCTCTGCGGCGACCCCGGCATCCAGTTCGACACCACCATCGACCAATGGCACACCTGCAAAGGCACCGCCCGGCAGAACTCCACCAATCCATGCAGCGAATATCTCTTCCTCGATAACACCGCCTGCAACCTCGCCTCGCTGAATCTGCTCAAATTCAAGAAGGCTGACGGTGAGTTCGACATCGAGCGTTTCAAAGCCGCCGTCCGCATCTTCATCACGGCGCAGGAGATCATCGTCGATAACGCCAGCTATCCGATCAAATCCATCGCCGAAAACTCGCATATCTTCCGCACCCTGGGTCTTGGCTTCGCGAACCTTGGAGCACTCATCATGAGCTACGGCCTCGGCTATGACACTGATGAAGGTCGCGCGCTTGCCGGAGCCATTACCAGCATCATGACCGGCCACGCCTATGAGCAGTCCGCGAAGATGGCGAAAGGCATGGGAGCTTTCCCCGGCTACAAAGACACTCGCTGCAGCGGCGTGGCTAAGACCGTTGCCAAGACCAACGAGCCCTGCATGCTCGAAGTCATCGAACTGCATCGCTCCCACGTTGCCAATATCCAGGACAGCGACCGCTTCGGCTTTCTCAAGGACGAAGCCCAGAAGTGCTGGGACGGCGCGCTCGCGCTTGGAAAGAAGCACGGCTACCGCAACGCCCAGGTCACCGTCCTCGCCCCCACCGGCACCATCGGCTTCCTCATGGACTGCGACACCACCGGCATCGAGCCCGACATCGCGCTCGTGAAGTACAAGCTGCTCGCCGGCGGCGGCATGTTAAAGATCGTCAACCAGACGGTGAAGCCCGCTCTGATTAACCTCGGCTACAGCTTCTCCGAGATCGAAAAGATCATCGCTCACATCGACAAGTTCGACACCATCGAAGACGTCACCGAGGACGACGGCACCACCATCTCCAGCGGCTTGAAGCCCGAGCACCTCACCGTCTTCGATTGCGCCTTCAAAGCGCACCGCGGCACCCGCTCGCTCCACTTCCGCGGCCACATCCGTATGATGGCCGCCGCGCAGCCCTTCCTCAGCGGTGCGATCTCCAAGACCGTCAACCTGCCCAAAGACGCAACCGTCGATGACATCGTCAACACCTACGTCGAAGGCTGGAAGCTCGGCCTCAAGGCCATCGCCATCTACCGCGATGGATCGAAGCGCAGCGCCCCGCTCAATGTTAAAAAGACCTCCGACATGGGTGGCAAAATCGAAGCCGCCATCTCCGACCTTGACGGCGTTCTCAACGACCGGGCGCTGCTCCAGACCCGCATCAGCGACCTCGAAAGCGAGATCGGCGACCTCCGCGGAAAAGTCGGCCAGCCCGTCCGCCGCCGCATGCCCGACACCCGCGTCGCCATGAACCACAAGTTCGAAATCGCCGGCCACAAAGGCTACCTCACCGTTGGCATGTTTGAGGACGGCCAGCCCGGCGAAATCTTCATCCAGATGAATAAGGAAGGCAGCACCCTCGGCGGCCTCATGGACACCGTCGCCACCCTCACCAGCATCTCGCTCCAGTACGGCGTGCCGCTTGAGTCATTGGTGAAAAAGTTCGCCTACCAGCGTTTCGAGCCGTCGGGCTTTACTAAGAACCCCGACATCCGCAACGCCACGAGCATCACCGACTACATCTTCCGCTGGCTCGGTTGTCAGTTCATCAAAGGCTACAAGGAAGCCACGTCGCCCAATAAGTCACAAGCCGACCTGCCCATGAAAGAACTCGCGCAGATCGACAAAGCCGCGGTCAACCGTCCCGTCGCCGACCTCCAGCGCGAAACGACCGGCATTATCGACGTTATCTCCCAAAAGAACGGCAGCGAAGGTCACCCGCACATCCACATCAGCGGCGATACCCACGCCGAGCGCGTCCAGATCGCCCTTGGCAATATGTATATGGACATCACCTGCTCGCACTGCGGCTCCAGCAAAGTCATCCGCGCCGGCGCCTGCGGCTGCTGCACGGAATGCGGCACCAGCCAGGGCTGCAGCTAGTCATCAATCACTAACATGCCCGAACCCACCAAAGACGAGCCGCCCCGCGACACCGCCAGCGGCCCCGTCCTCGCTGACTGACCAATTTGGCGGCGCAAGTCGCCTCAACCAAGGACCGCCCGGTCATCGGAAGCCTCCGCGCCTCCGGTGGCCGGGCGTCTCCGTTTGTTCCGTGCTGCGCCGCTATAATCGCGGCGGTCAACTAGCGGGAGGATACCCTGCTACACGGATCTTCCTGCACGGAAAAAAATCAAGCCAAGCCAGTGAAAGTCCCCCTCCGCGCGTTGCGGATCGCCTTCCGTCCGCAAGAAGGCGATCGCTTCGACAACCTCATCCGCACTCAACTCGAACCATTCGCCGCGAATGCGAAGATGGCTGAATCGAGCATGAAGGGCTTTTTCATGTTCTTCCTCAGCAGGAACGGCGAACCGGAGAATAATCTCCGGCACTTCGGACTGAAGTGTTCGTTCGCGCTTCCCTGGCGTCCTACTATGACCTATCTTGAAAACCCCGTTGCGCGTGTCTTCCATGATATAGACAAACGTGGTGAAGCGGCTGCGGCGCAGCTTCTCGGCAAGCGCGTTAGCATGAGTTTCTTCCGCCTCTCTCGCAGCTTCTTCCTGTCGGCTTGCCTTTTGAATCTTCACAGCATCCAACCGGCTTTCCACGAATGATGTCTTGCGAAAGACCGCGAACTTTGTCGGGCCATGCTCTACGAAGGTATGTTCCGATGATGCGCGATAGGATTTCGCAAGGTTCCAATCTTCAACTGTTCCCGGAACCCAAGCCTCAGCGCATTCCGCAATCGCAAAGTGCTGACCGAGTTCTAGCAAGCGATGAAAGTCCATATAAACCCACGGCGGCATCTTCGTGTCTATCATCAGGCGTCCAAGCGCGTGATGCACGCGCAGCTTATCTGGCCAGGTCACCTTACCGAGCAGTGGCTCCAAATCTTCCGAAACGAATTTGGTGTCGTAAGCCACGCCCAAGTCGGGATGGCTCATACGCTGATACAGGTATTCTACTGCTGCAGTCGCCGAGGCGGCTTGGATCGCGGAAATAACTGCTTCTACGTCCGCCGCGAAAAATTCAGCGAAATCTAAATACTTCACCGTTCCCGGCCCGAGCGTGACGGTGTAGCTACCATCATCATACCCAAATTTTTTGTCCCGTAGGAGTGATTTAGTGGGCCATGCGCGAACAGTGTCGTAACGAAGGCGGGCGGGGCTTTGATACATGGAAGCAGGAGATGATTACTTTGAGCGAACGGGGACAACGAATAGCTCAAAGAAGGGTGGGCCGATGCGCGACTCCAAATCTTTCCGTAGTCCTTCTGGGTTGCGAACGCGTTCATCGGGGTCGTAGGTCAGGCAGATGAGGTGCCGGCATTCTTGCATGACACCATAGCGCGCAAGGTCTTCAATAAGCTCAGAACCAAGCTGTTTGTCCGCAAGCCCGCGTCGCGTCATCTTGGTTTCCAAAACGATGTCGTATCCTTTCAGCAGGAAATCCGTGCGCGATGCTTTACCGGCATAGCTGGGCGTCCATTCCTCCGGTCGGATGTCATCGAAATGCAAAGCCAGCAGAGCGTGGAGTGCATCTTGCACATCATATTCGTTTTCGATGTCGAGTGTTGGTCGGCCATCGTGACGCTCGCGGAGCTGGCGAGCAAACATGTGGAAGCGTCGGCAAATGCGCCGCACGACGATTAGCGCTTCCGCCGTATCGCCGGGGCAACCGCTCTCCGCTCGGCGTTTTTCAGCGATAGTCCACGGAAAAACTTGGCCGCACTTCCCACATGCGCCCGGCTTGTCCGGCGGATTCACCGGTTCATCAGTGGCGAAGTAGAGCGGGCTGTTAAACCTCTCTCCAAGCTTCTCACCACACTTTGCGCACTTTCGGTAGAATACCGCGCCACAAATCGCGCAAAAGCCCTCTGTGATTTGCTCGTCCGAATAGACGAAATGGCCCCGCTCGCAGTAGTGATAATGCAGAAGCATGTAGCCATCTCTCAACATGGCGTAGATATGGCAAGCGTCGCCATGCGCGTCAGTCCAAAATCACCCTCGTTGCAAAGTTAAGGATTTCGTCACGCCGTTTTTGCGCGGAGAGCCAGTGCGCCGGCGCGTGGCAATTGCCCCACGACAGTACGTCACCAAGGCACGCCCGTTTCACCTGCCGCCGTCGCTCGTCCATGGATCAAGGAGCGGCACGCCCGCAGCCTTGAAATCGGCAAGGTTGCGCGTGGCGAGCGTGAGGCCGTGGGCCAGGGCGGTGGCGGCGAGCAGACTGTCCATCAGGGGCAGGCGTCGGCCCGCTTTTTGAGTCGCGATCTGAAGTTCCGCCCAGCGTTCCATCACGGCGGTATCCACTGGGAGGATGCGGCCGGCGAAGTCGGCCTTGATGCCGGTTTCGATCCAGCGCAGCAGCGCGTTGCGCTTTTTCCCTGCGGCGAGGAGGAGAGCGCCGCGCAGCAATTCCCCGATGGTGATGGCGCTGATGAAAAGCGACTCGCCGGGCTGTGCGGCAATCCAGCCGAGCACCATCGCGCTGGGCTGCGGTCGCGTCGTTTCGCTGACGACGTTGGTATCCAACAGAAAGTTCACAGCTCGATGTCGCGCGGGAGTTCTTTGCTGCGGGTGAGGTCGAGTTCCGTGAGATCGACGGGGCAGGAACGGAGCATTTCGAGCAAGGTGCGCTTTTTGGGCCGGGCTTTCTGCCAGTCGGCCACGCTGACGATGACCACGAAAGGTTTCCCGTGCTTGGTGACGATCTGCGGCTGGCCGCCGGCGGCTTTCTCGGCGACGGCGGAGAACTGCTGTTTGGCTTCCTGGAGCTGGAGCGGCTTCATGTGGCAGACGGTAGCAACTCTGTCCTGTCTGTCCAGAATGAAACGAGCAGCGGGGTCGGTCTGTGAATCAGAACGCGGTGACCGCGCCATTTCACCGCTGCACCTGGAGGACGATGATGAGCTGGCCGTGGCCGTACTCGGGGCCGCGGATGAAGAGGGGGCTGCCGGGGGCGAGCTTGGCTTCGGTTTCGAGGAGGGGGCGTTTGTCGTGGAAAAGCTGGAGGTTCAGGAGGTAGCCGCCGCGGGCTTCTTTCGAGACGGCGCGGCGCGCTTTCACGCTGAGCCAGAAACTCTGGCTGGGCACGAGCCAGCTTTCGTTCTGCTCGTCGATTTTTTCGGAGGCAGCGCCGATGAGTTCGAACTGGCTGTAGCCAAAGACGCGCTTCAGCCGCGCGGCGAATTCGCGAAGCTCTGGCGGCGCGTCTTTGGGCGTCGGCGGATTCGTGGCGAGGACGACGGCGCTCCAGATTTTGTCCACGGCGGCGGGTTTCGCTGCCGGCAGGGCACTCGTCCCCGAGACGGAGATGGCCGTTTCGCCGTCGGCGGCAAAGGCGCGGGCGGCGAGGGCGAAAACGAGGAGAGCGGCGGGAAGGCGCATGGGGGCTTACTTCAGCGCGTAGGTGGCGGGGATGTAGTCGAGGCCGTCGAGCCAGACGACGGTGACGTTGTCGGCGGGATTATACACGGTCGTCGCGGAGATGCTCGGGTCGGCGGGCCATGCCTCGACGACTTGCGCGTAGTATTTCGACTTCTCGCCCGGCGGCACGGCGGCGGGGATGAGCGTTTTGAAAAGTCCGCCCGCGACGACGAGGCACGCGGCACCGGCGAAGGCCAGCCGCGGCAGCGACCAGAACCAGCCGCGCGCGCGCACCGGCTCCACGGCGCGCGGCGTTTCGGCGGCGATGCGCTGCATGAGCTGGTGGTTGAAAAAGTCCGCGTTGCCAAGCTTCGGCGCGGGTTGCGCGCGGAGGAGGTCGCCGAGTTTCTGCGCTTCCGCGCGCTCGCCGGCGGCTTCGGGATGGGTGGCGAGTTCCTTTTCAAACTCGGCGAGAGCGGGGCCGGTGAGCTGGCCATCGACCCAGGCGGTGAAGCGTTCTTCAAATGTTTTCATAGACGTCTTTGAGCAGGGCTTGGAGTTTTTTGCGGGCGTAGAAAAGGCGGGACATGACGGTGCCGATCGAGCAGTCCATCTGCTCGGCGATCTCGGAGTATTCGAGCCCGTCGATCTCGCGCATGACGATGGCCGCGCGGTGCTCAGGCGAAAGTTTCTCGATCGCCGCGTCGATGCGCTCGCGGATTTCCTTGTCCGAAATTTTCTCCGCCGGCTGCATCTCCGGGCGCGGGGCCGTGGCCGCTCCCGGCTCGATCTGGCGGAGGCCGATGGCGTCGTCAAACTCGGTGCCGCTGGCGATGCGCTTCCGGCGCAGCGAGTCGATGGTGACGTTCATCAGGATGCGGTAGAGCCAGGTGTAAAACGACGACTGCCCGCGAAAGCGCCCGATGGATTTCCACGCCTTCACGAAGCCGTCCTGGGCGAGATCCCAGGCGTCCTGTTCGTTGCGGGTCATTTGGTAAATCATGGAAAAAGCGCGGCTGCGGTAGCGGGTGACGAGTTCGTTGAAAGCCGAGGTGTCGCCAGCCTGCGAGCGGGCGACCAAATCGAGGTCATCCGGTCCTTCGGCGGCGGGTTCGGCCTGCGTGAGCACGGGGTTTGACGGCGCGGTCATGGTTTCATTCACCGCGAGTTGCGGGAATTTTTGCGGGCTGAAAACGCACCGCTATTCGCCATTGTAACGCCGCCTCCACTCGGAGCGGTACTCGCCCATGAGGAGGATGATGCCGTCGCGAATCTGGAAGAGCCGCTGGTTGAGGGTGGCGAATTTCTCCGCGTCGAGGCGCACTTCCTTGCGGAGCTGCACGGAGGCTTCGAGCGCGGTCATCACGGCTTTCAGCGCGCGCTTGAGATACGCGATGGTCATGCCGATTTCGTCCACGTCGTCATCGCTGAGCGCGGCGGCGAGCTTGGCGCTGGCGACCGCGGAGTGCGTGGAAAGTTTGACCGCCGCGGGTTTGTTCTGCGCGTCGCCGAGTTCCTCGAAAAGCTGGTCGATCCAAATCGTGAGCGCGAAGGACGCCTGGTAGAGCGGATGCACTTCGTAGCCGTCTTCGTCGCCGTTCTCTGCGGTGGCCTCGTCGTCCTCCATGTCCTCCTCGAATTCCTCGTCGAAGAGCGAGTCCACGTTCTCCACCCATTTTTCGCCGTCCTTGTCGAGCAGATGGTACCAGCCCATCTCGCGGGCGATGATCTGGTCGCGGTTCGGGTCGTCGATGAAGCGCTCGAGAAGCTCCATGTACTTCTCGGTCTTGCGATCCTGCTGCTGGAGAAAACGCTCCCAATCGTATTCGTCCCAAACTTTTTCAGGCTCATTCGAGTCGCCCATATGCAGGTTAGTTATCGCGCGGGCGCGGCGGGAGCAAAGGGAATTTTACGCCGTCGCGGCGGGCATCGTCTGCCGGCGCAGTTGCCCGCAGGCGGCGGCGATGTCGTGGCCTTTTTCCCGGCGGAGAAAGGCAGGGATGTGCGCGGCGGCGAGCACGGCCATGAAGGCGTCCTGCCGCGCCTCGCTCGGGCGTTTCCAATCGAGGCCCTCGACCTTGTTGTAGGGGATGCAATTCACTTTCGCCTTCACCTTGCGCGCCACGCGCACGAGCGCCGCCGCGTCCTCGGGGCGGTCGTTCACGCCTTCGATGAGGATGTATTCAAACGTGAGCCACTGCTTTTTTCGCTCGGTGTAAAAGGCGCACGCCTCGAGGAGCACGGCGAGCGGGTATTTGCGGTTCACGGGCATGATCTGCGAGCGCACCTCGTCGGTCGCGCCGTGGAGCGAAATGGCGAGCCGGACTTGCAGGGGTTGCTCGGCGAGTTCGCGAATCTGCGGGGCGAGTCCGCTCGTGGAAATGGTGATGTGCCGCGCGCCGAGGCCCACGCCCCACGGCGCATTGATGATCGTGATCGCGCGCATGAGGTTCGCGAAATTCGCCAGCGGTTCGCCCATGCCCATGAAGACGATGTTATTGATCCGCTCGCCGCACAGCTCCTCGACGCGCAAGACTTGCTCGACGATTTCGCCCGCTGACAAATTGCGGCTCCAGCCGTCGAGTCCGCTCGCGCAGAATTTGCAGCCGTAGGCGCAGCCGACCTGCGTGGAAATGCAGAGCGTCCGCCGGTCGCTCGCCTCGCCGTAGAGCGCGGGCGAGGCCGGGATGAGCACGCTCTCGATGAGCGCGCCGTCGCTGAGCTGGAAAAGATATTTCAACGTCGTGTCCTTCGAGCCGAGCGTGCGGACGGGCTTCACGTCGTCGAAAGCCAGCTCCGCCGCGAGCTGCTCGCGCAGCGCGGCGGGGAGATCGCTCATCGCGGCGAAGGATTTCGCGCGCTTGCCGTAGAGCCACTGCAGCACCTGCTTCGCCCGGTACGCGGGCTGCCCGAGCGCGCCGAGCCGCGCGCTGAAGTCATCAAGCGTGAGCGATTTGATGGAAGGAAGAGGTAGCAGGGCGGACATGCGCCCGCACCTTCACGCAAAACGCCCGGCGCGCAATCCTCACGGTGTTTCCTGCAACTCGTTGGACGAGAATGTTTGAAACCACGGATTGCACGGATTACACGGATTTTGATTTCTGGAAATCCGTGTAATCCGCGAAATCCGTGGTCAAAAAACTGCCGCTGATTGGTTGCCGCTCGCCCCGCTCACACCGGCTCCACATCCACCACCGCGATGGTGATATTGTCCATCCCGCCCGCCGCCATCGCTCCCGCGGAAAGCGCCGCGACGACCGCCGCCGTCTCGCGCTCGGCGAGCATGATCGCCCGAATCTCCGGCGCATGGAGCATGTCCGTGAGCCCGTCGCTGCACACCAGAAAGCGCGTGCGCCCGGTGATCCGCAGCGGCTGCACATGCACCACGATCTCCTCCACTTCCTCACGCCCGCCGATGGCTTGCGTGAGTGCGTGGAGAAAACCGGGGCGCTTGCCCTCGGTCCGCTCGAGCAGCCCCTGGTCGATGAGATCCTCGGCCTCGGAATCGTCGCGCGTGATCTGCACCAGCCCGTCGCCGTCCTGCCGATAGATGCGCGAATCGCCGACATGAAAAGCGAAGAGCCCGCGCCCGCCGCAGCCGAGGCCCGCGACCGTCGCGCCCATCGCCGCATAATCGCGCTCCTTTTTGCCACGCTCGCAAAGATGGCAGTTCAGCCGGTGCAGGATTTCCGCGACGCTGTTGGGCGTCACGCGCTTGCACGCAGCCAGCGCGGCGACCACCTCCCGGCTCGCCTCGGCACCCGCGCGATGCCCGCCGATGCCGTCCGAGACCGCCACAATCCACGGGCTCGCCGCGATCTCGATCGCCACCGGCTCCTCGGCGCTGCCGCTGGAAAAAACCGCGCCCGCGAGAAACGCATCCTCGTTCACCCGCCGCACTTTGCCCGTGTGGCAGACCGAGGCGCCGCGCACGGCGCAGCGTACGAAAGCAGGCATCTCGGTGGAAGGCGGCGCGGGTCGCGCCGCGACGGTGGGACGGCTCGGAGCCGGTGGCGGCGGGCCGATCTTCACGCTTCTCCGTGGGGGGAGTGGGTGGCTGGAAGGCATGGGGTTCGGCGGCAGACTGTCGCGAGATCGCCATGTCTTTCAAGCCTTCCGTAGCGCGCACCGGGTTTTTCCAAAACATTGCGCCGCCCCGCAAACGGCGATACTCCCAAAGCACGATGGACAAAGACTTCGGCCAGATCACCGACGACATCCTCGCCTCCTACACCACCGGCGGCGGGATGAATAACATCGACGGCTCCAACCTCCCGTCGAAACGCACCCTCGCGACCATCTGCGAAGACCTGCTCCAGCTCCTCTTCCCCGGCTTTCACGACGCCGAGCCCATCCATTCCAAAGACCTGCGCCGCGTCACCGCCCACCGCCTTTTCAGCATCGCCGACCGGCTCGACGAAGAAGTCTGCAAAAGCCTCCGCCTCGGCGAGCCCGACTGCCCGCAGGCCCGCGCCGAGGAGATCGTCCACCAGTTTCTCCACACCATCCCGCTCGTCCGCGCCCAGCTCGCCACCGACATCGCCGCCGCCTTCGACGGCGACCCCGCCGCCGGCGGCTTCGACGAAATCATCCTCTCGTATCCCTACCTCGAAGCCATCGCCATCCAGCGCTGCGCGCACCTGCTTTACTGCCACCAGCTCCCGCTCATCCCGCGCATGATGACCGAGTGGGCGCACTCCCGCACCGGCATCGACATCCACCCCGGCGCGCACATCGCCTCGCACTTTTTCATCGACCACGGCACCGGCGTCGTCATCGGCGAGACCGCCGTCATCGGCTCGCATGTGAAGATGTATCAGGGGGTTTCCCTCGTCGCGCGCTCGCTCTCCGGCGGCCAGCAGCTCAAGGGCAAAAAGCGGCACCCCACCGTCGAGGATCACGTCACCATCTACGCCGGCACCACCATCATCGGCGGCGACACCGTCATCGGCGCCGGCAGCACCATCGGCGCGAACGTCTTCCTCACCCACAGCGTCCCGCCGCGTTCGCTGGTCGTTTATGAGGAAAATTCGCTGCGCATTCTGGATAAGGAAAAGCGGCCGGAGGAGTGGGTGGCGGATTGGGTGATTTAGGAAAATGAATGCGCTCACCACGATGGCGCTATGCCTCGCTGTTTGCGTCGCTTGTGTCGAAACGTCACCCGCTTTAGCGAAGGAAGAGGCAGTCACAGTGTCGGAGGAAAAACTCCTCCAAGCTGCGTACGACGGAAATCTTGAAGTCGTGCGGCATCTCATCTCCAACGGGGTGAACGTCAACTGCCGAGGTAACGGGTCGCAAACTCCTCTTCTCCATGCCTGTTTTCAGAATCGCACAGAAGTCGCATTTTTCCTGCTCGACCATGGTGCGAAAGCCAGCGTCCAAAACTCTCGAGGTGACTCGCCTGTCATCGACGCAACTGCCAGGAACAATCTTCCCCTCCTAAAGCGATTGATCCGAGCTGGTGCCGACATCAACAAAGCGGAAAACCAAAAAGGAAGCACTGCACTGATGATCGCTACGCGGCACAACTACCGGGATGTGCTCAAATACCTTCTTCAGCGCCGTGAAATTGATTCGCTGGCTCGCGATTTTTACGGCGCAGACGCGCTGCACTACATTCTTACAAATGGCGATGCGGAAACCATCGGATGGGTGCGCGACGCCGTAAAGAACGCCCGGCTTAAATCAGCGCGGCGCGATTAGCGGCAGCGCTTGCGCTCACCGCATCACGCCTTAGCTTCGCGCCATGAACGAACTCGTTTTTGAAGTCATTCAGGAAGAAGATGGGGGCTTCGTCGCGGAGAGCCTTGGCGAAAATATCTTCACACAGGGCGATACGTGGGAAGCGCTCCGCGAAAATGTTCGCGATGCAGTGCGCTGCTATTTTTTCGATCAGCCGTCCAAGGCACCTGCTCGCTTGCGGCTGCACCTCGTCCGCGACGAGGTGCTGGCCATCGCATGAAATTGCCGCGGCTTTTAGGCTCCTCGTTCCCAAGCTCCAGCTTGGGGACGCCATTGTCTGCGAAGCTCTGCTTCGTCGGCGTTCGGTGTCCGGGGAGCGTCCCTTGTGGGCCACCATGTCGAAGCAGAGCTTCGGGGACAGGTGCGTTCCCAAGCAGGAGCTTGGGAACGAGGGGTCTTTCGCTACATCTCTAAAAGGTTGATCTACCTCGACTACAACGCCACCACCCCGCTCGCGCCCGAGGTTTTCGAGGCAATGCGGCCGTATCTGGAGCGGCATTTTGGCAACCCATCGAGCATCCACGCCGCGGGGCGCGAGGCGCGCGCGGCCATCGACGATGCGCGCGACCGGCTGGCCGCGCTGCTCGGCGCGAAGCCGCATGAAATCATCTTCACCGGCGGCGGCACCGAGTCGGACAACCTCGCCATCATCGGCCTCGCGCGGGCGAACGCG
>JAYWEP010000106.1:0-9280 GCA_043779205.1 Chthoniobacter sp.
CCTCATCAAACTTCCCCTGCATGAAGCGCGTGTTCCCCAGCAGGAAGCGCATCTCCTCCTTGTATTCGCTGTTTGGCACCCTCTCCAGCATCGTGCCAAAGTAACTCTCCGCGCCCTTGAAATCCTGTGCCTGAAGCGCCACCGCGCCGCTCAGGTAACCCACCGTCCCGGCATTTGGCCCGTCCTTGAATTCCTTCAAATACTGCTCGCACACCTGCTGGCAGCGCTTCGGCTGCTCCAGTTCCGCATACGCGATGACCTCGCCAAACAGCGCCGCCTCGCGCTCCTTGGCCGCCGGGTAGCGCGTCAGCAGGCGCTCATACACCACGATCGACTCCCAGCGCTTTTCCCAGTCGTAAAAGACCCGCGCCATCCGCAGCAACAGCGCCGGCCCGAAGTCCGGCAGCTTCTCAAATTCCTCCAGCATCTTCTTCGATTCCTCGAGCGTCTCCTTGAGCTGCGTGTTGACCATCTGCACCTGGGCCATCCCCTGCGGATTGCCCACCACCGCTTTCAGGTTGTATTCGATCCGGGCACCCGTCGTCGCGATCCGGCCCTGCTGAAACTTCAGCACCTCCTCCCGCGCCCGCACCGCGCGATACGCCGTCAGCGCATCGGCGAATTTTTTCTCCCCCAGAAAATCGTCCCCCAGCTTCACCGCGACGGCGTTCAGCCCCACGGGATTCTCAATCAGCGCCACCTTCGTCTCCAGCTTTTGCAGCAGCGCCACGGCTTTGCCCGATTCCTTTTTGTCCGCGTAAAGCTGCGCCAGCGTGATCGCCCCGTTCGCCTGCCCCGTGGTCCGAATCTCCGGCGCGATCTGCCTCTCCAGCACGCCGATCGCCTGGTCCGGCTTGTTGCCTCCGCGGTATGCCTCCACCTCCGCGGCCATCGCTTCATCGCGCAGCGCCGGGATCGCCTCGAACTGCTGAAACAGCTTCGCCGCCTCATCGAACTGCTTCGCCCGCAGCGTCGCCCGCGCCAGCCCCAGCTTGATCTCCAGCGCCTTCTCCCCGTTGGGAAACTTCGCCAGATATTTCTTAAAAGCCTCGATCGCCTTCCCATTGTCCTGCCCATTGAAATACGCCGCGCCCGTCAGATAAAGCAGCGGCGGGAGCTGCGGAGCCTTGTCGTCGATGATCAGCTTGATCGCCGCCTCGAACCCCCCCGCCGCCGCCGGCCATTTTCCCGCATTAAACGCCGCCATCGCCCCGTTATAAGCGGCCACAAATTGATCCGCATCCGTCACCACCCCCTGCGCCCGCACCGCCGCGGGCGACGCCACCCACAACCCCACCGCCAGCGCCCCCGTCAGCCAGATGCGACCAAGCCCCGCGAGGACGGCGGAAAAGTGCGAAGTGGTGGGCGAATTCCTAGGGGGCATTGGGAAAACAGTTCCTTGTGTCTCTACGGCGAAAAGAATTCCTGACAATTCTTTTTCACATTCGTGACCGTTTTTTCACCGCCGCCCGCCAGCCGTCATTTTTCCAACTCTCCCCACAACAAGGCTGGCCGCGCAAAATTCGGGCTCGCAGACGGGCCACCGGCATCATTGCTTTGCAGCTTGAGCATTCCTTTGCCGAGGGCCTCGCCGATGAGGAAGCAAGTCTCGCCGTTCTTGAACTCGTGGTGCGCCTCCCCCGTCGGCGACTCCTTCTCCGTACGCACAAAATCGTGCGTCTCCACGAACTTCACCGTCCCCGCAAACTCCGGCTTTTCCGCCACGGTCTTCTGCGCTTTGCGAATCGTCAGCGCCGCAGCCTCCTTGCAGTCCGCGCCTCACGGGCCGGTGAATTCGCCGATACCGCGAACACTATCCACCCACCCCGCCCGTCTTGGCGCAGAAACGCACGCCCGCATCAAACTCAGCACAGCCGCGAGCGACTGCCGCTCATTAAACCACTGCTCAGCACGCCGTCTTTACTCATGACTTGCGCCGCCTTCACGGCGAGGTCGCCGAGGTCATCCAGGACGCGGCGCAGTTTCGCCGTGGTCAGCGGCAGCGTGTAGGTCTGGAGAGGGATCGCCTGCTGGCGGACGATAGGGTGCAGCGAAGACTCGACGTTGTGGGTGATGCTGGGGTTTCCGAATTCCGGGAGCGGTCTTTCAATGGCGACGTTTTCGCTAAAGCCCCAGCCTTTCAGCGCGTAGTAGGTGATGATCTCAACGAGAGTGCCCAAAGCGCGCGCTGCTTCCGGCGTGCTGCGATGAGGCGTTGCGTGAGCGTGAGAAGAGCGGCGTCTTCTTTTCCGCCGCCGCGCCGATGAATTTCAACGCCTCACTCACGATGACCTCCGCGCCATCGCCGCTCGCTTTTTCCAGCACGCCGTAGCGGCCAAAGGTCCAGTCGGTTTCAAAGTAATTGCTGACAGAAAACGACTCCTCGAAGCCGAGATTGCGCGGCGAGAGCGGGTCGGAATCCGGCATCACCTTACCCGGCCCTGCCACGCCGTTGAGGTGCCATTTTCCGAAATGCCCGGTCGCATAGCCCGCCTGCTTCACGAGCTGCGCGATGGTCACCTCCTGCTTTCGCAGCGGCATTCCCGGCCAGAACACGCCCATGCGATTCGGATGCCGCCCCGTCATCACGCTCGCCCGCGTCGGCGAGCAAGTCTGCTGTGCGTAAAACCGATTGAACCGCAGCCCCGCCGCCGCCATCGCATCCATGTTCGGCGTTTGGATTTTCGTCAGCCCATTATAGCTCACATCGCCCCAGCCCTGATCATCGGTCATGCAAAGGATGATGTTTGGCCGCGACGGACGAGGCTCCGGCTCGGCCGCGTCGGCGCGCGCGATGAGCAGGCCAGTGGCGAAGAGCGTGAGTATGCGCTTCATGGTTTTGCGGCGGCCTTTGGTTTGGCGCGCTCCGGCAGCGGTCCCCAGATGTCTGCCATGAGGGCGAAGGTCTCCGGCTCGGCTTGTTTCAGTTCGCCCGCGACGAAGGGGTAGAAATCATTCGAGCCGAAGTAAGCCTCGGTCATCTCGGCGAAGAACTCCTTTGCGTCGGTCAGCCCGTAATGCTCGCGCATGGGGCCGGGGCTGGTGAGCACAGATTTGTATTTGCCGCTGTCGCAAAATTTCTTCCACACCGCCGCGATGCGCGGCTCCTCGAAACCGAGGACTTGATCGTGATAGCCGTGTGACAGTTCGTGCAGCACGACCCACGGCATCCGGTGGTTTTCAAACGGCGAAAGAAACTCCTCGGCCCCTGGAATGTGGACGCATTTCGCGAGCGTCTCGCTGTAGCCGTGGGCCTTGAGCCAGCCGGCATCCGGGTGATACTGCATGATGCGCAAGTCGCCGTAATCGAGATCCAATTCGATGGTGATGGCGCGCAGTTTCGCGAGCGCCTTTTCCGGCACGACGATGGTGATGGCGACGAGCCGCGCCGTGAGCAACTTCAAGGCGCGTTCGCCCAGCGCTGCGCCTTCGCCTTTGAGCAAGCGGTCGTCCACGCGCACGGTCCAGCCTTCGATGTCGCGCGTGGTGTGGGCCGTCGGAATGGGTGGTTTCTCGGCAGCGAATGCGCGAACGCACATCAGGGTGATGAGTAATAGGACGATGACCTTCATTATGCGGATTATGGCTTCGGAATCTGATTCAGCGTGTAATAGGCGACATCGTGCAGCAGCGGCTGGCCGCTGCGGTCGCGCACGCCGGGCAGATGCAGCTCATGCACATGCCCGCGCACCAGCTTATCCACGACGAGGCGCACCGTGAGTCCGTCGGCACTCACGGTGGCCGATACGATGCGTTGATCGGCCTGATCTAACTCAGGGCTGCCATACGCGCCGTGGTAGTGATGCGTAAAGGTTTCCAGCGTGTAGCTCTCGGTGTTCGCCGCGCTCGCTGCATCGACAGGCGAGGTGAAGCGCAGCTCGAAGCCATCGGGCTTCGCGTGCATGGTTTGCACTTCGCATGGCACTTTGCCCGTCCAGTCGAGGCGCTGCAACGCGTGCTCCGCGAGACCGCGCACGGGCCAGCCGCGCTTGCTGCCGCCGACGAAGATTTGTCCGCTGTCCGTGATGGTGCCGCCGATGATGCCGGTGCTGAGTCCCTGGCGGAACGGAAAGCATGCGCCCTGATAGACGCCGTTCACTTTTTCCATGTCGGCGCGCATGACGATGCTGAGCGTGTAATCGGCGACGAACATCTGTCCCGCGAACGGACCGAACTTGCCGCCCGACTTGTCGAGCATGATGGCCGTCGCGCTCTGCCCCATTTTTTTGTAAGGAAAAATCACCGCCGCCGGCACGAGCTGCGGGATGCGCCCGGCGTCGAGGTGATAGCGCGAGTCCTCGGTGTTCGTCGGCTCGGCGGGACGTGGTCCCATGTTGGGCGCGAGGCCATACCAGACGTTGCCGATAGGATGGCCCATGAAGCCACCGGGGCGCAGATGCTTCAGCGAACACGCGCCATTCCACGGGCCTTGGTTCTCCGCGTAAAAAGCATCGCCGGCGGCATTGAACGCGACGCCGCCGGGACTGCGCAGGCCGCTGCACATCGCCTCCCAGCGGCCATCGGGAAAATGTCGCAGCGCCCAGCCGCGGAAGCGCGTCTCGGACGTGTAGCTGCCCGTGAGACAATGCACCGTCCAGATTGCGCCGTCCTTGTCGAAGCCACAGGTGCCGAAGGTGTATTCGTGCTCGCCGCTCCAGCCCCAGGCATCGCTCACCGTCTCGAAGCGGTCGGCGCGGCCATCGCCGTCGGTATCGAGCACGCGGGTGATTTCACTCTGCTGCGTGGCGTAGAGCGCGCCGTCCTTCCACGCGAGGCCGAAGATCTCGGTGAGGCCGGTGGCGAAAAGTTTCCACTGCGGGGCAGGGGGAGTCGCGTCGTAGCCGGTTGCAAAATAAATCTCACCGCGTCGCGTGCCGACCGCGAGCCGTCCATCCGGCAGCACCAACATGCTGCCTGCCTCCACGACTGCGCCGGGCGGCAGTGGCACATCGGTGATCGAGTAAAATTCCTGCTCGCGATCATTCGGCATCATCTCAGCGAGGTCATCGGTGTTGATGTTTTGCTTCGGTCGCGCCTTTTGCTGCGCTCTTACGGCTGTCGTGAAAAGGACGAGCGTGAGGATGAGGGCTGATGCTCTACCAAACATAGTCCACCTCCAGTTGCATTGTTTTCAGCGGCACGAGCAACTCCTGCGCATCGCCATCGCCGCGCACAAACGCTCCTGCCGCCTTGATCATGAGCGCGTCATTCAGCCGCCACGCTCCCTCGCCCACCGTAGTAAGTTTGCCCGTCGCGAGTCGAAGATGCAGCCCCTCAACCGGCATCGCGCTAAACTTCATCGTGCGATGCAGCCCCGCCCTGACTGGCGAAATAAAATCCTCCACGCTCATCTCGCCGAAGCGATAGAGCAGCGTCGGACGCTTCAACGAATCGAGCTGATAGCCGACGAACTTCATGCCCAAGTCCCTGCTCGTCTCGCTCGGCCAAGGCATCGCCGCGCTCGTGAGCACTGCGAGCGGCGAGCCATGCGGCAACACCACCGGGGCATTGTCCAAAGGATGAATCTTGCCCATGCCCTGCACACTCCAGTGCGGCGACACATTCAAGAAGCGACCGCGCCACACGAGCGCAAGCCGCATTTCCTCGGCATCAAACGCGACATTTATTCCGCCGGGATAACCCGTCGCAATCGCCCGGAAGCCCGCTTCCCACAACTTGCCGCGATACACGACAGCCTCGCCGCCCACGATGAGTTCCATGTTTTGCCGGCTGAGTCCTTCGGGGAATTTCGCCTTCGCGCCATCGGCAAGATAAGTCCACAGCGCGGCGTGCTGGCGGTCCGTGTCGCCATCGAGCACCGCCGGGATGAGGCTGCGTCCGCCGGGCCACAGCGCGGGCATGCGCGTGCCGGTGTTGAACTTATTCGGGTCGCGCAGGAAGCGCCGGAACCAGTCTTCGTTGAGCCGCTCGGTGCTCATCGTGAGGTCGAAAACCTGCATCGTGTGTGCAGGCTGGCGATTGAAACGATGGCACACGATGCACGACAGCCCATTCGTCCCCGCGAGCCGGCGACCCTCATCGCGCTGCACTTCGGGTTTGTCCGCCACACTCGCGAGCGGAGTCGCATGGCGATCCAGCGCGACAAACAACTCCGCAAGATGCCCCACGTTCGCCGCACCAAATGCCGGCATCCGCGTGTTCAAGTAAGGCCGCACACTCACGCCTTCACCGAGCACTTTTGCCAGCCACTCAGGCCGCAGCTTATCGCCCACGCCATCGAGCTTCGGCGGCAGGCGGCCTTCATCGCCGAGATCATCCACGTTCGAGGTAAAGAACGCATTGCGCTCCGCTGAGACGCCGCCGCCGCCATCGCGCACATGACAGGCCGTGCAGCGAAATGTCGCCATCGTGTGCGCCACGCGTTGCTTTGGTGAAGGCGATGCGAGCGTCTTCGTATTGAGCTGCGTCAAGGCATCGCGCAGTGCGGTGCGCTGAGCTGGATTCAAATGATAGTCCGGTGCTTTGCCCGAAGGTTTCTCAGCAAGGCAACCACGCGAAGCATCCAGCGCCGCGAGCATTGGCGCAGCCTCAGCCAGCGGCTTCTGCTCGTGACACACCGCGCAATTCATCGCCGAATAAAGCGCACGCCCTTGCTCCGCCTTCGCCGCAGCGACAACGAACAGCGCAGGCTCCACGACAGGCTCCCGCTCGCTGCTCAAACTCGCCGCCGGGATCAACTCCCGCGCGATGCCCGGCCCTTCCCATTCCACCGCCAGCGAAGGCTCATTCGGCCCGCGCTGCACAAAGTCCACCTTCAGCTCATGCCGCCCCGCATCGAGATGCAGCGTGTGCTTCTCTTTGACCTTCTCCGTCTTCCAACTCTCCGCGCCCATCACCCACTTGCCGCTGATTGACAACCGGCTCGCGCCCGTCGCGGTGAGATGCAGCGTGTAGTCGCCAGCTTTCTCAACATGAAGCCACGTCGTGAAACGCATCGCCCCGCCGCGCTCACGCTTCTCCAGCACAATGCCAGATGCCGGAGCCGTGCGCGCTACATTGACTGTATCCAAATCCTCCAGCCCGCGAATCCGCTCGCGAGAATATGCCACCTCCACCGCCGCCGGCACCTTCGTCTCACGCAGCAAATAATGCGCGATGTCCGACGCCTCGCCATCCGTGAGATGCAGCGAAGGCATCCGCCCGCCCGGCCTCGACGCCAGCGGATCGAGCAAAAAGTTCCACAGTCCATCATGCCCCCACTTCTCCGCCATGCGCGGCAGCGCCACAAACACCGCAGGCATTGCCGCCCCATTCTGCGGCGCATGACAAGCCACGCACCCGACGCTGTGAAAAAGATTCTCCCCACGCGCGACCGCTGCTTTGTCCGGCAGCACGCGCTGCACCTTTGGTTTCGAGATCGACAGCAGGTAATGAGTCAAGGCTTCCGCTTGCTCCACATTTCCATGCAATAGGTCGGGCATCGTCGCGCCCTGTTTCGCTTCATTGGGCGAAGCCAGATACGCATTCAGCCACTCCGCGCTGGCACGACTCCCAACCTCCTGCAACGTCGGCGCGATCTTTGGCGAAAGCCACGCCGCCTGTCTCTGCGTGGCGGCGTGACATGCCGTGCAGTTCAACTCTCCGAGCGTGATGCTTCCGACTGCATCCTCCGCGGACGATGGACTCGCCATCATCCACGCGAGGCAGAGGAGCGCGGGCCATGAGACAATCGGCTTCATGAAGTCAGCCTTGGTTGTTAGCGAATGAGTTTTGACTTTGCGCGAGGCAGCTTCGGTCGCGTGGCGATTCCGTCGTGAATCGTCTTCGGAACGCCTTTTCGCTCCCCGCCCTTGAGCACGAGGCGCGGCGCACGGACCCATTCGGAACCCAGTCCGCATTCCTGCACGGCCAGCTTAATGGATTGGACGAAGCGGGCGCTGGTATCGAGTTTCATCAGCGGCTGGAACCAGCGATACAGCGTGCGCGCCTCGTCCCACCGGCCCGCGCGCAGGAGATTCCAGAGATGCTGATTCTCGGCCGGAAAAGCGATGCCCGAGCCGGCGACCCAGCCATCTATTCCCATGATGCTCGACTCCATCACCAGATCGTCCACGCCGGTGAAGATGGCGTAGCGCCCGCCGACCGTGTTGTGCAGTTCGGTGATCCGGCGCGGATCGCCCGTGCTTTCCTTGAGCGCGACGAGGTTCTTCTGGCCGGCGAGTTTCGCAAACATTTCCGGCGTGATGTCGTTCGCATAGCTGATCGGGTTGTTATAAACCATGATCGGCAGTCCGGTGGACTTTGCGACGGTGCGGAAATACGTGAGCGTTTCACCGGGCGCACCTTTGTAGAGCATCGCAGGCATGAGCATCACGCCATCGGCACCGAGCCTCTCGACATCGCGCACATAGCGGATCGCCTCGGCCGTGCTGGTCTCCGCCACGCCGCTCAGCACCTGGATGCGGCCGCTCACGACCTTGACCATGGCCTCGATGATCAGTCGTTTTTCGTCGCCGCTCATCGGCTGGTTCTCGCCCAGCGAGCCGAGGAAAACGAGGCCGCTCACGCCCGAGGCGATCAGCACCTCCGCATGGCGGGCGGTCGCGTCGAGATCGATCGCGCCGCTCTTGTCCATCTGGGTCGTGATGGCGGGAAAGACGCCGGCCCAGTGTGGTTTCA
Organism: Chthoniobacter sp.; assembly: GCA_043779205.1. Lineage (GTDB taxonomy): Bacteria > Verrucomicrobiota > Verrucomicrobiia > Chthoniobacterales > Chthoniobacteraceae > Chthoniobacter. Next base: position 8,641 of record JAYWEP010000106.1, read on the forward strand.
TATTGGGGATTGGAAATTGAGTCCGGCGGTAACGAGGCTGTGAAGGGTCATGCGGGGCATTCTTCGCAATTTATCCCGCCTCCACCATCCTTGTCTTGGCGTGAAAGCGCACGCCCGCATGAAACTCAGCATAGCCGGCAGTGGCAAGCCGATGTAAAAAACGCCCTCGTTTTCATCGTTTGCTGATCTTCGAAGCTAAAACTTGTGACAGGGATTCAGAGCCGGTTAGGATGCGGGGCACTCAGCAGCGCAGCAGCATGAACGACACAAAAGCAGACGCACGAACTCGGCAGGAGGAACTCGGACAGTTCCTCACTGCGAAGCCCGTGGCTGACTTCATGGCTTCCATGTTCGGGCCGCTTCCGAGTGTGCCCTCCAGCACCGAGAGAATCCGATGGGCTAAGCTCATCGACGCCATCATCGAAGTGTTCCGCCCCCGCTGGTATCCCAGCGCCGCCGTCCTCAGCCTCTGCGATCCCGAAGGCCAACGCATCCATCACGATGCGCCAGCCCTGGCCGCCCTCGGCCTCTCCATCCACTCCGACGCAAAGCTTCCAGACCTCATCCTCCACGACACCACTCGCCACTGGCTCCTGCTCATCGAAGCCGTCACCAGCGCCGGGCCGGTGGATGGCAAGCG
>JAYWEP010000107.1:0-4686 GCA_043779205.1 Chthoniobacter sp.
GGTGTGTGTCGTTTGCGTTTCATGGTGAGAGTTCGGCGGCGCTATCGCGCCGCCAATCTCTCATAGCGCCTGGATCAACTTTTGGGGAGCAGGCCAATGGGTCTGGTTTGCATAGATTTGGTTTGGATCCGGTTGTTTGGTGATACGCGAGTATGTAAAACGCAAGCTCGGGGACGTCTAATTGTTGCACAAGCTCCGGTTTTGACATGAGCGGAATCGCCTACTCAGGCCCGGGTTTTCTCCGCACGTTTCACGCGACGCCCGGCCTCCGCTGGAACCACCACCATTCCACCAGTAGCACGACGAACCCGGCGCACGCCAGCACCCACCAGAGCGAGCGATCCGCTTTCGGCACCGCCGTGCTGGCGGCGACGGTGAGTTGGTCGGCGAATTCGATCTGGGTGACGGCGGCGAGGGAGGTCTCGGCGGGGGAGAGGAGGCTGGCGCCGATGTGCCGCGGGGGGGCGGTGCCGTCGGAGATGACGTAGTCGCCGGCGCGGGGGGCCGGGATGCCGGTGAGCTGGCCGCGCTCGTCGGTGCGTTCGTCGCGGGCGAAGCGGCCGGGGCCGGTGATGTGAACGGCGCGGCCGGGCGCGAGGGTGAGCGGGGGGAGGACGCCGGTGCGGGCGGCGTCGGCTTCGGCGAGACCGCTCTGTTTGAGCGCGGCCTGGACGACATTGGAGACGAAGATGGGGAAGCCGACGCGGTAGGGGAGGGTGCTGCGGTCGGTGTGGAAGAGGAGGGCGATGAGGAGGGCGTCGCCGTCGGTGCGCTCGACGATGAGGGGGCCGCGCGGGCCTTGGGCGAGGATTTCGTAGCCGAGATTGGCGAAGGTATCGTCCTTGGCGGTGGCGGCGCTGACGGGCTGGTCCATGAAGACCACATCGCCGAGCTGGACGTGCTGGAGGAGCGGGGATTCGCGGCGCCAGTCGATGGCGGTGGTGTTTTCGCTTTTCACGGAGACGAGCGCTTTCAACTCCTCGGGGACGAGGCCGATGAGGCAGCGGGTGCGCGCGGGGTAGGCGAGGTCGTCGGCGTCGTCGGTCAAGACGAGGTCGAAGGCGGCGGGCGGGGGGAGGTCTTCGCGCGGGAAGACGGTGAGGGCGTCGAGCGAGGCGAGGGCGTGGCGGTAGGCGGTGAGTTTCGGCGGGCAGAAGACGGCGAGCGGGCGGGCGGCGGGGAGGTCGAGGGAGGCGGTGTTGTCGGCGGCGAGGGAGTCGAAGCCGGTGGTGGTGAGCCGCGCGCGGAGCTGGGCGGGCTGGTCGCTGGCGACCTGGAAGACGAGGCGCGGGGTGGCGCCTTTCGGGATGGTGACGCTCTCGGTGCCGACGACCGCGCCGTCCTGCTCCAGCTCGACGGTGCCGCTCGCGGTCTCGGCCTCGGCGGAGGCGGCGAGCTGGACGAAGACGTCCCATTTTCCGCCCGGCGCGCGGCGGGCGTTGAAGGCGGTGATGCCGTAGTTCGGGCCGGAGTCGGCGAGGCGCTGGAAGTCGATTTTGAAGGGCAGCTCGAAGTTGGTGCGGGCGGGGAAATTGCCGTCGGAGAGGAGCAGCACTTTGTCGAAGGCGGCGGTGCGGGTGAGCGCCTGGGCCATGCGCAGGGCTTCGTCGAGATCGCCGGTGACGTCCTCGACGGCGAGGGCATCGAGCGCGAGGCGCAGCTCGCGGCGGTTGTTCGTGAAACCGGTGAGCCGGCGCGCGCTTTGCCCGAAGGCGATGAGCGCGAGATCCTGGTCGGGCGGGAGTGTGTCGATGAGTTCGCGGACGCGCTTTTTCGCGGCGTCGAGGCGCGAGGTGCCGCCGGGGACATCGAGCGCGGCCATGCTCGCGGAGATGTCGATGAGCACCGGGAGACGCTGTGCCCGTGAGGCTTCGCGGCGGAGGAAGGGCTGCATCGCCGCGAGGACGAGGAGGGTGAGGAGGAGGATCTGGAGGAGCAGCAGGAGGTTGCGTTTGAACTTCTGGAACGGGGCGTTGACGCGCTGATCGGCGAGCACTTGTCGCCAGAGGACGAGGGAGGGGATGGTGTGGCGCGGGCGCTTGAGCTTCAGGAAATAGAAGACGATGAGCGGGATGAGCAGCGTGAAAAGCCAGGCGCTGGAGAGGGCCGAGAAGTTCATGGGGGAAAACGTTCAACTTCCAACTTCCAACGTTCAACTTTCAACGGAAGACACGCATCGCCTCTGCCTCCTCCTTCGACGTTGGACGTTGAAAGTTGAACGTTGAACGTTCTCCCATTCATACGATCCACCCTTTTTTCCGCATCGTGCCGAAGACCACCTGCTCAATCGGCTCCGCCGCGCTGACCGACAGGAACTTCCCCGCCCGCTGCTGGCACAGCCCGCTGAGCTGCGCTTCGTGCGCGAGGCGGTATTCGTGGTAGAGGCCGAGGAGGTCGCCGGCGCTGGAGATGTCGAGGTGGCCGAGCGTTTCGCAATCGACGAAGCGCAGGTCGCCGGCGAGCTCGGGCGCCAGTTCGCTCGGCGCGAGGATTTGCACGGCGAAGACTTCGAGCCCGGCGCTGTGGAGCTGGTTGAAGGCGCGGCGCAGATCGCCCGCCGAGAGGAAATCGCTGAGCACCACGGCCACGCCGCGCCCGCGATGCTGGCGGAGAAACATCTCGATGCCCTGCTCGATCGGCGTCTCCCCGCCGGGCGCGAGGTTTTCCAAAAAGCCGAACAGCTTCCCCATCGACATCCGCCCCGTGCAGGGCCGCAGCCGCTGCTGCGCGCCGCCGAGCGCACCCGCGCTCACCTTCTCCTGCGCCCGAAGACCGAGCACGCCGAGCGCCGCGGCGAGCCGGCGCGCGAGCTCGAATTTTCCCTCGAACAGCATCGAGTTCGACGCGTCCACGAGCACCGCGACGTGCATCTCCTCCTCCTGGTGGAACTGCTTCACATAGGCCCGCTCGATGCGCGCGAAGATGTTCCAATCCACGAAGCGCACATCGTCGCCCGGCGAGTAATCGCGGAAGTCGCAGAACTCCGTGCTCGTCCCGCCTTTCGCCGCGAGATGCTCGCCGCGCGAGCGGTTGGTGAAACGTCGCGCCGCATTGATCCGCAGCCGCGCAAGCCGGTCGAGGTCGCGGTTGGTGAGGAGGGTGGTGAGTTGGGGGGCGTTCATGCTTCGCCCATGTCGCTTAGAAAGCGTTCGCGCAAACGTGGCGCGATGCGGAAACCGGTGCTGATCAACGCATCCAACTCAGGACGGAGTTGCGAGATGAAACCTTTCTCTTTGGCTCTGCTGAGTACACCGAGCAGGCCGAAATGACGAATGCCGCGCGCCTCCGCTACTTTGCGTCCCGCCGTTTCGTCGATCAGCAGATAATCCGCGTGAAGTTCCTCCGCGAGCACCATCGCTTCGGCTTCACCCAGATCGAGAGGTTTCAACAAGAGGCGCGCAACCGCCGCTGTTCCCAAAGGCGTGCGGGTTTCCAAATAGTCGGGCAAAATGGCATGCGCGGCGCGCAATTCCTCGCTCACCGCTGGCGGGATAATGACCGTTCCAAAAAGCTGCCGGAGCAACTGCTCGCGATGGATCGCGATCAGGCCCGTGATGCAGGAGGTGTCACTGACGACGATCACTGGCCCTCATGTGTTCGAGCGTGCGCAGGTCAGCCTCCCAATCCTCAATTCCGTAATGCTGTGGGATCTCGCGGCGACCAAGTTCGCGCTGAAACTCGAGGAAAGACAAACCGGCGATGCGCGCTCCTCGGCTGACCGACGCCCGATTTCCGACGAACAGCGCGATGGCAAGTTCGAGCCGCGCTTGCTCGGGCGAAGTGATGTGAACTCCAAGAGCATCATCTGGAATCGTGATCGTCATGGCTTTGAAAGTGCGTCCATCGCGCGGTCTAGGCAAGCGACTACGCCGCTTCCTCCGTGACCACTTTCGCGAGTTCATCCACCAGCGCAGGCACGCCTACGTTTTCCGCCAGCCCGTCGTAATTCAGCAGCACGCGATGCGCGAGCACCTCGGGCGCGAAGTGGCGCACGTCCTCGAAGGCGACATGCGCGCGGCCCTCCGCCAGCGCGCGGACGCGGGCCGCGCGGATGAGGCCCTGCACGGCGCGCGGGCTCGCGCCCCATTTCACAAAGCGGCGCACGGGATCGCCGGCGAACTCGCTCTCCGGGTGCGTGGCGAGGACGAGGCGCACGGCGAAATCGCGGATCGGATCGGCGACGACCACTTTCTCCAGCACGCTGCGGAGCTCGAGGATGCGCGGGCCGTCCATGATCTTCGCGACCTCCGCGCCGCCGCCGAGCGTGGTGCGGCGGACGACTTCGTTCAACTCGGCGCGATTCAGAAACGGCACGTTGAGCTTGAACATGAAGCGGTCGAGCTGGGCCTCGGGGAGCGGGTAGGTGCCTTCCTGCTCGATCGGGTTTTGCGTGGCGAGGACGAAGAAGGGCTGCGTCAAAATGTGCGTCGTGCCGGAGGCGGTGACGCTGCCTTCCTGCATCGTTTCGAGCAGCGCGGACTGCGTCTTCGGCGTCGCGCGGTTGATTTCATCGGCGAGCAGGAGCTGGGTGAAAATCGGCCCGCGGCGGAACTCGAAATTGTAGCGTCCGTCGGGGCCGCTGGTCATCACGTTGGTGCCCACGATGTCCGCCGGCATGAGATCGGGCGTGAACTGGATGCGCCGGAAATCCAGCGCCAGAGCCCGCGCGAGCGTCTTCACCAGCTC
>JAYWEP010000108.1:0-3804 GCA_043779205.1 Chthoniobacter sp.
CTCGCCCTTCGGAAACCGCTTGTCCTTCGGGTCCATCCCGAGCTTCGCGATCACCGCGTCCAGCAGGTCCTGCTGATCCTCCCGATCCATGATCGAAAAGCCCGGCGCAAACCCCGCCGCCTCCGGATTGCGCCGCAGCAGCCGGTTGCCCACCGAGTGGAAAGTGCCGCCCCACAGCCCCGAGATGTCATTGGGCAAAAGGTTCGCCACCCGGTCCAGCATCTCCCGCGCGGCCTTGTTCGTGAAAGTCAGCAGCAGGATGTTCGACGGCGGCACCCCATTCTCCACCAGATACGCCACGCGATACGTCAGCGTCCGCGTCTTCCCGCTCCCCGCGCCGGCGATGACCAGCGCCGGCCCCGGCGGCGCCGTCACCGCCGCGCACTGCTGCGCATTCAGCTCCGCCGCGAAATCAATGCGCGGTCCCGCCGCGGCGGCGTGGCGCTGGAGCGTGTATTGGCGGGCCATAATGGGCGACGACTATCAGCGCTCCCGCGCCCCGCTGCCAACTTCATTCCCCGCCACGAAGCGAAGCTTCCGCGGAGGCCTCGGTACGAAGCTTAGCTTCGTACCGAGGGGAATGAAGCGCTCTCAGTTTTGCAACTCATTGCCCCTCGTTCCCAAGCTCCAACTGGGAAACGCACATGTTTGCGAAGCTCTGCTTCGTCGGCGTGAAGCAAGCTTGAGCGCTTGATCCCGAGGCCGGCGCTCCCCCGAGGCATTCGCGTTGAATCGTCAATACCCGTAACGGCGCGGGATCGTCGTCCCGCCGGTGGTTTGGGGTGCGGGCATTTCGCGGATTTGCTTCATTTGGTCGGGGGACAGTCCGGCGGCGGCGAGGGCGGCGTTGGCGGCGGCGGGATCTTTGGTGCGCCAGCTTTGGTAAATCGAACCCACGGAATCCGCGCGCTGCGTTTCGTCCTGCACGCTGCGCGCCCAATCCATCGCGGCGGCGGGATCGCGCTGCTCGATGGCGGCGGCATAGGTGACGCGCGCGCGGTCGAGTTCGGGGCCTTGCGGCTGCTTCGTCAGCCACTCGCCGGCGGCCCGCATGTCCTGCGCCGCCCATTGCATCGCCACGTTGGAATAGACCTGCGGCCTATCGTTTTCGTCCGCGCCTTCGAGCATAAGTTCCGCGCCGAGCGCGGGCTTCAGGTTCATGATGCGCTGCGCTGCCGTGGCGCGCAGCGGCTTCTGCTCATCCGCGGGGAGCGTGCGAATCCACGCCGCGGCCTCGTCGGGATTGGTCATCGTCCACTGCCCAAGCACGCCCTGCCGAAGCTCCGCGCGCTGCTCGGGCGGGAGCGAGGCGGTGCGGTCGATGAGCCGGCGGCGCGAAGCCTCGTCGGTCAATCCGCTGGCGATGCCGCTGAGCGCCATGCCGCGCGATTGCTCATCCAGCGTGCCTGCGCGGGCGAGCGCACTTTCGAGGTTGTTCGCGGCGAGTCCGGCGAAAATCGCATTCAGCGCGACCAGCCGCGTGCGGTCGCTGGCGTCGTCCTTTTGTTCGGTGCCATACCATTTCCACGCCGCCTCGGGATCGCGCCGCGCCCAGGTGCCGAGCACCGAGGACGTCACACCCATGTCGAACATCGAATTCTTATCCAGCTTGGCCTGCGCATAGGTCATCGCCGCGCGGCCATCCGTCTCCGCCCACTGGCCGAGGAGGAGCGAGTAAAACATCATCTTCGCCTGCGGCTCGCGGACAGAGTGCTCCACCTCCGCGAGCGCCTCCTGCATTTGCGCATCGTCCAGCTCCGCAATCGGCGCGATGGCCCGGAGCATGCCGCGGATGTTCATCATGCCGCCTGCGCCGCCGAGCATCTCCATCCGGGCGCGGGCGATGAGCGCCGGCAGGTCGGCCTTTGCCTTCTGGCCATCTTCGCGTGATTCTGCGGTGGGCCGTTCTCTCACTGCTCGCTCGGCCCGCGGTGCGGGAAGCGCGCCGGTTCCCGCCATCATTGGTGCGGTGGGCGATGGCGAAGACTCACCGCGTCCGCCGAGGAAATAGGCGGCGGCGAGGGTGGCGAGCCAGATGGCGGCAAGGATGATGCGAGGGGTTTTCATGGGGAGGTGGGTGATTGGTGAAATTCTGACTTGCCCCTTTCCTGAGGAAAAAAGCGGGCCTGGTTACGAAAAATTCCCGGGACGATTTTGCCCCCTTCCCCGCTACACCTCGTCCAGCGGCTGCGTGGCGTCGCCGAACTGTTTCTCGCGAACGTTCATTTTGTCCATCATCGAGAGGAAGAGGCGGCACATCTGGCGGTCGGGCTTGCCCGTGTAGTCGAGCACGCGCCCGCCTTTCACGCGGCCGCCGGCACCGCCGAGCATGAGGACGGGGAGTTGGTCGTTGTTGTGGTTGCCGGTCATCATGCTGGAGCAGAAGAGGAGCATGGTGTTGTCGAGGAGGGTGCGCTCGCCTTCCTGGATGGCGTCGAGCTTGCGCGCGATGTAGGCGATCTGCTCGGTGAAAAAGCGGTTCACTTTCAGCCAGTCCGCGGAGTCGGAGTGCGAGAGGAGATGGTGGATCATGTAGTCCACGCCGAGGTTGGGGAAGCGGAGGGAGCTGTGGTCGTTGTTGAGCTTGAGGGTGGTGATGCGCGTGGTGTCGGTCTGGAAGCCGAGGACGAGGATGTCGGCCATGAGGCGCATGTGCTCGGCGATGTCCTGCGGGATGCCGTCGGGCGGACGCGGGATGTTCGGCTCCGCGAGGGTGGGCCGCCAGCCCTGCAGCTCGCCTTTTTTGCCGGCCTGCTCGATGCGCTGCTCCACGTCGCGCACGGAGTCGAGATATTCGTCGAGCTTGCGCTGGTCGCCCGCGCTGATCTGCCGGCGGATGTCGCTGGCGTCGGCGAGGACGGCATCGAGCACGCTCTTGTCCCCGCGCTGCGCGCCGTCTTTGAAGAGGCGGTCGAAGGCGAGCGCGGGATAGATTTCCAGCGGCGTGGGCGTGGTCGGCGAGCTCCACGAAATGTGGGAGCTGTAGAGCATCGAATAGTTTTTGTGGACGGACGGATTCGATTTCTCGCAGCCGAGCACGAGGCTCGGGACTTTCGTGGAATGGCCGTAACGCTGCGCGAGCAACTGGTCGATGCTCGTGCCGGAACGGATCTCGCCACCCGACGCGAGCGGTGCGCCGGAGAGCAGGTTGCCGGTCTGCGAGCTGTGGATGTTGCCCTTGAGCGCCTCGGCGTTGAAGAGGCCGCGGATGAGCAGCATCCGCTCGCGGAAATCGCCGAGCGGTTCGAGCACCTTGCCGAGTTCCATCTGCTTCCCCTCGCCTTTCGCCCACCATTCCTTGCTGTGAAATCCGTTGCCGGAAAAAAGCACCGCGAGCCGCACGGGCGCGTCGCTGGATTTCTGCGAGGCCGCGGGTTCGTCGCCCCACACGCGGAGGGATTCGAGCCACGGCAAAGCCATGGTGACGCCGAGGCCGCGGAGCATGGTGCGGCGGGAGATGTGGTGGGTTTTCATGGAGGTGGCCGATGGGTGAACCCGCGCGGGCGGAGGTTCTTTGGCGGGGGAAGATACACGCGGGCGCGACAGTATGGGAAGCTGACAGCTTCCCCTACAGTCGCTCTCGCTGTTGCGGCGCAAAAAAAAGCTGGCGACGCTTTTGCGCCGCCAGCTTTTTTTTGATTGCGAGGAGACTACGCTTTGACGTGTCCCGAGACGAGCTTGGTCATCTCAAACATGGTCACCGTTTTCTTGCCGTTGAAGACGATCTTCAAGGCGGCGTCGGCGTTGATGTTGGTGCGCTTCTTCTCGTCCTGGAGCTTGTTCTTCTTGATGTAGTCCCAGAGC
>JAYWEP010000109.1:0-8279 GCA_043779205.1 Chthoniobacter sp.
GAAGCTGACAGCTTCCCCTACAGTGGCGCGGAGCCTCAGCGCGGCGGTAATGATTTTTGGCAGATGTTCTATTTTGGCTCAAACATCGCGCGCATGGCCGCGCGCAATTCGTCGGACTTGAAGGGCTTTTGCAGGAAGCCCGCGAGCCCCTTCCCGGCGAAACGATCCACCGCGTCGTGCTCGGTGAAGCCGCTCATGAGCAGCACCGGCACGTCGGCCCGAGCACGCTGGTCAGGAGGTTGTTAAAATCGTGGGCGATGCCCCCGGCGAGCACGCCGAGACTTTCGAGCTTCTGGGTCTCCTGCAGCCGGCGCTCGATGACATCGCGCTGCGTGCCCCACGCCCGCTTGAAGAGGCCGTCCTCGACGATGCCGGTCTCGTTGTTCAGAAAATATTTGATGTTCCCGTGCTTGTCGGCCTCGCGCGTTTCCCAGTCGGTGAGCCGGTAGCCGCCCTCGATGAAAGCGCGGTGGTATGCCAGGTTCAGCGGGTCATCCTGCGGGGTGATTTCGCCGATCCGCCGTCCGAGGATTTCCGCCGCGCTGGCGTGGCCATACATGCGCGCCAGGTCTCGACGAAGGCCCGGTAGCGCTCCTCGCTGGCCCGCAGCGCCTGCTCCGCCGCGGCCCGCCGGCGGATGTCCCCGCGCAGCTCCTCCTCGGCCGCGCGCAGCTCGGCGGTGCGCCGGGCGACGAGCCTTTCCACCGTCGCCCGCCGGCGCTGGGCATGGAGCAGGATGGAGGTGAGCAGGCTCGTGAGGAGCACGCCGGTGGCGAGAAAGGCGTAGGCGTAGGAGGTGGAGGGCGCCGCCAGCTCCGTGTCCCCACCGCGCACGCGGAGAAAAGTGCCGAGCGACAAAGCGAGGCCGAGGACGAGCACCAGCGCCACGGGCAGCGCCCGCCGCACGGAGGGCGCGGCGGGATCGAAAGGCTCCCCGCGGGAGGGGTTGGAATCGCTCACGGACACAGCGCAAGGGGTAGCCATCCGCGCCGCCGCGGGCAAACGGAAAGACGGCGCAGGCCGGCGGAAAGGCGGGGAGAGTGAACCACTAACCGGCACTCATGGACACTAATGGGGGAGGAGGAAAAATGGCCGGGCGTGGGAGAGCATGCTGGCGACAGGCGGGGCGGCTTCCGCAGTTCCCAAGCCCCGCGTTTTCATGCTCCCCATGAGTGTCCATAAGTGCCGGTTAGTGGTTTTTTCCCATCCGTGGTTTTCACATCCCGCGCGTGCGGAGCTGGCGCTTGAGGATGCCGTAGAGCCCGGCGAGCAGCGCGAGCGAAGTGCCCATGAGGATCGTCGTCGCGTAGGTGAAGACGGTGATGCTCAGGCGCGTGTGCTTCAGCTCCCAATGCGGGCTGCTGAAGTGCCAGCGCGGGTAGGGCAGCGTCCACGATTTTTCCGGGCTGAAAAAGACGTTGATCGGCACGGGTTTGTCGTCCGGGCCCAGGCGGCGGATGTCGTAGCGCACGGCCTCGGCGTTGGTCACGAGGTCGGTGACTTTCTGATTCGTGTAGAGCCGCTCCGCGCTGACCGCGCTGCTCCCGCCGCGCAGGCCGCCGCTGTCGAGCGCCTTGCCGCCGATGACGTCGTCCACGCGCCAGAGCCGCTTTTCGATGTCGCGCACATTCTTGCCCTCCATGCCGCTGAGCAGCGCGAGCGTGTCTTTCAAATCGTCGAGCCGCTGGTTCTGCGCATCGTTGCGCGGGCGGACTTTCACGATCTCATCCATCTGCGCCGTGAGCAGCTCCTGGCGGTAGGAAAGGGGATTGCGCTTGGCCTGGGCCACGACCAGCGCCTCGTAGCTGTAGTGCGTGGCGACAAAGCGGCTGATGACCGGCACGCGCAGCGCGGAGTCGTCGCGTTTGCCCGCGTCGGCGGCCTCGGGGTGGCGCGTGAGCCAGCGCTTGAAGGTGTAGATCATGTCGAGATCCTTGTTCATGTCCTCGTACTTGATCAGCGCGCCGCCAAAGATGAGCTGCGGGATGAGCACGAGCGGCACGACGTTGGCCGCGGTCTTGCCGTCCGCCGCAAGCGAGGAGATGACCAGCCCGAGCGAGGTGCCGCTCGCGGCGGTGATGAACATGAAGAAAAAGTACTCCCAGAACATCCCGCGGATTTCCAAGACCTTGTTGCCCACGAGCACGAAGAGCGCGCACTGCACCGCGGAAAAGGCGGCGAGCGTGGCGAATTTCGCGAAGACGTAATACGGCAGCCGCACGTCGAGATTGCGCTCGCGATGGAGGATCGCGCGGTCGCGGATGATGTCATCGACCGAGTTCATCAGCGCGAGAAACATGGCCACGAGCAGGCTGATGAAAATGTAGGTCGGGATATGGAAGGCGCTCGCGAAGTCGTAATGGCCCGAGGCGTCGTCGGTGAAATACAGCGCCCAGCCGATGAGCGCGGCGAGCGCCGGCGCGACGAGCAGGGTGATGAAAAGATTCCCGCGGTTGCGCACCTTCGACATGAAGGCGCGGCGCACCAGCGTGCGGAATTGCGTCCACTCGTCGTGCCAGCGGATGGGGTTGCGCCGGCGCAGCGCGTCGGCGTCGGCGGGCAGCGGGGCGGGGGCGGGCGGCTGCTTGCGCAGGTTCACCTGTTTCACGTCCTGGAGCAGGCGGAAGCTCTCGTACTTGTCCCGCCAGTAGTCCGCGGAAAAGCGGCGCGCAGGCACGAGATGACCCTGGGAATTGTCCTCGTAGATGACATCGCCGCTGAGATCACGCAGCGGCGTTTCGAGCACGTCGAAGATGAACTCGGGCCGCGTCGTGCCGCATGCCGGGCAGCCGCCCAGCTCGGTGCCGAAATGCTGCTGGTGCTCCGCCGCGGCGAAATACGAGAGCATCTCGCTCGGCGTCCCGTAGAAAACCATGCGCCCGCCTTTGTCGAGGAGCAGCGCTTTCGAGAACATCTGGAACAGCTTCGAGGTCGGCTGATGGATGGTGACGAGGACGATTTTGTTGTGCGCCATCGAGCGGATGATCTCGATGACGTGCTCGCTGTCCTTCGAGCTCAGGCCGCTCGTCGGCTCGTCGAAAAGGAACACGTCCGCGCTGGAGATCATGTCCAGGCCGATGTTCAGCCGCTTCCGCTCGCCGCCGGAGAGCGTCTTTTGCACCGCCGTGCCGACGATATTTCCCCGCCGCTCGCTCAGCCCCAGATCGGTCAGCCGCCCCTCGATGCGCCGCGCGCGGTCGCGCCGCGAGAGGTGCGGCGAGCGGATCGCCGCGGCGAAGGCCATGTTTTCCTCGATCGTCAGATGATCGTCGAAGGCGTCGTCCTGCGGGATGTAGCTGATGAAGTGTTTCAGCGAATCCACGCTGGCGTAAAGCGATTGCCCGTTGAGCAGAATCTCGCCCAGCGTCGGCTGAAGCTGGCCGGCGATGCAGCGGAGCATCGTCGATTTTCCTGAGCCGCTCGCGCCCATTACGCAGACCATTTCCCCGCGGTTCACCGCAAAGGAAATGCTGTCCATCGCGCTCTGCGTGCGGCGGAATTTGTGCGAGACATCGCGCACCTCGAGCGACGAGATGATGTTCCGCTCCTCCTCGATGATGCGGTTCGCAAAGTCGCACCGCAGCACCTGCCCCGTGTCGATGCGGATGGTGTCGCCATCGTGCAAAACCGCGCTCCCTTTGACCGGAAACTCACCGACCAAAATCGGCCGGTCGGCCTGCAGCACTTCCAGTTTGCCGACGCGGTTTTCGTAGTCGCAGAGGATTTTCAGCAGCACCTCGCCGCTCGTGCCGGGCGAGAGCAGGATGTCGTCCGTGTCGAGCAGCGAGGGGTTGTTCGAGACGAGGTAGCTGGTCTTGTAGGCCTTGAGCTGGAAGCGCCCGCCGAGCGCCCGAGCGCGCCGCCGGAGGTCGTTCAGCGGCATCTCGGAGTCGTTGTGAAAGACGATCTTGTCGTCCAGCGTCGCGTCGATCGTCGTCCCCGCGCGCAGGGCCAGGCCATTGAGCAAACCGTCCACGCTTTTCAGCGCGCGCACCTGCACCTTCAGCCCGAAACGCACCTCCAGACAGGATTCGCGGGTCTTCTCCTTTTCGAGATGCACTTCATCGTCGCTGCCGATGGTGAGGTAGATTTGCGTCAGCGAGACGTTCTTCTTCGCGTTGAAATAGTACGCCAGATCCTCGTACGTCAGCACCTGCTCGCCGAGCACGATCCGGTGCCCCGTATAGACGCGGCAAAACGCCCCCGGCACCAGCGGACGCCCGCTCACCACGATCCCTTTCGAGCTTTGGTTCTTGAGCAAAATGAGATCGTGATACCGAAACGCCATCAGCCGCTCCGGCCCCGCGAGCCCTTTCAGTTTCACATCCGCCGAGCCATTCGCGCCAAAGGCCAGCGACTCCAGCGGCGACTGCCCCTGCTGGTAAACCGTCTTGTCCGACTCCTCCGCCGCATTGAGCTGATAAACGATGTCGATGGCCTGCGCCGCCATCCCGAGCTGCGTCATGAAGGAGTAGAAACTCACCACCTGCTGCTGCTCCATGCCGGCCTTCGAGATGAGGTCGTAGAGCTGCACGCCGAGCATCACCTTCCGCTCCGCGCTCAGCTCCGTGGCCAGCTTCTGCGCCATCGCCGCGAGGTCCTGGTTTTCATTCAGCGCCTGGCGGAAAAGTTTGCGCAACTCCGAGTAGAGCGCCTCGGGATAGTCGTAGCGCAGGAAGCCCAGCGAAGAATCAATCTCCTCCTCGAGCACCTGCCCGTCCGCCTTGGAAAATGCCGCCAGCACCTGGATCAGCACCGGCAGCAGATTCGGGCTCTCCGTCACCGTCCGCTGCCTGCCCGTCACCCGCCGGCTCACGGAATCCGCCAGCCGTCCCAGCCGCCGCGCGAAAGGCAGCGCCCGCGCGCGGGCGCGCAGTTTTTTCGTCAGACCGTTGGGCAAAAGGTTCATGGATTTCCGAGGCGCGGCGCGGGAAAAAGGCCGTGCGCGCCAAACTTAAATGCCCGCCCCGGTTTGTCGATGCCGCGCCGCGCGCGAGGCCAGTCTCCGGGGAGCGCGCGCGTCCCGCGTGCTGGCGAACGCGTCTCGCGTTCGCGAACTTCCACCGGCGCGCATTTTAGAAAACGCGTGCGCCAACCCTGCCGCCACATCGCCGGAAGTTCGTTTCGGCGAGACGCCGAAACCAGCACGCGGGACGCGTGCGCTCCCCGGCGCTGACGCGCGCGTTGCCTCAAAAAACCGGCGCGGGCTGCGCGAGGTTCTTTTCCTCGAACTCTTTGCACCAGCCTTTGATTTCGGTGTCGTTGAAAATCTTGCCGAGGACGCGGCGGAGGAGGCCCTTGAGGTTGGCGTTGTCCACGTCGCGGAGGCTGCGGATGGCTTCCTCCTTGTAGCTTTCGAGCAGGGTGCGGCAGCGTTCGTCGGCGTGGAGCGAAAGGTAGAGCGCCTCGGTCTCGGCGGGCGCGGCGGTGGAAAGGCGGCGCCAGTTCGCTTCGAGCGCGAGCTTCTGCGCGGCGCGGGTTTCGGCGAGCGCTTGGTCGGCGCCGGCGGCTTCCTGCGCGGCGCGCTCGTAGGCCACGGCGAGGAGCAGGCTGGGGCGGAGTCCGGCGATGTCATTGGTCTCGCCGCTCGCACCGAGGTCGCTGAGGTCGTCGCGGATTTGGTAGGCGATGCCGAGCGCTTCGCTGTAGGCGGCGAGCACCTCCTCGTTGTCCTCAAACTGCCCGGCGTAAATCGCCCCGAGCTGGAGCGCGACGGAAAAGGCGGGCGCGGTTTTCTTGCGGAAAATATCGACGACTTCGTGCGCGCTGAGCGGCTGCGGATGCCGCGCCCACACCAGCTCCGCGCCCTGGCCGCGGCAGAGTTCGCGCTGGCCTTCGGCGGCGACGCGCAGCATTTCGGCTTTCTGCTCGGCGCTCGCGCGGCAGGTCGCGAGGAGGCGGTAGCCTTCGCCGATGAGCAGGTCACCGACATTCAGCGCGACCGCCACGCCGTGCTCTTCGTGCAGCGTCTTTTCGCCGTAACGCTGCGCGTCGTTGTCCTCGATGTCGTCGTGAATGAGCGAGGCTTTGTGAAAGCATTCGATGGCGACGGCGACCTTACGCAGATCGTCCGGCAGCGCCGCGCCCGGCGTGGCGCGGAGCGCCTGAAAGCAAGCAACGGTGAGGAACGGACGCCACCGCTTGCCCGCGCGCCCGAGCCATTCGCGGCCGATTTTTTCAGACTCCCCCTGCGCCGGGCCCATGATCGCGTCGAGGTTCAGCGGGGTGAACCAGAAGTCGATTTCGTCGCGGAGCTGGCCGAGGTCGAGGCGGCGCGTCTGATCGTCGCTGGTCAGGTGGATGTAGTCCCAGACCCAGTCGAGATCGACGTTCGTGTCGATGCAGTCGTCCTGCAAAAGCGGCACCGCGACGCCGGGGATCGCCGCGGCTTCCATGTAGGGAAAGGCGCGCTCCAGCACGCTCAGGCACGAGACGCCGACGATGGCCTCGATCTTCCCCGTCTGGATGAGCGACATGACGATCGCACTCCCCTCCGCCACCAGCACCGCGTAGCCGAGCCGCTCCGCTTCGGCCTGCAAATCCTGAATCGTGCAAAGCCCGCACTGCTTGCAGAGCAGGCCGAATTCATCGAACGGCGCGGGGCATTTGGCTTCCACACGCAGGCATTTCGGGAGCAGCAGCAGGCGGCGCTCGAAAGGCACGGCGGCGAGCGGCTCGCGCCACATTTCGTTGTTCAGCAGCACGCCGATGTAGTCGCGGTAAATGGGCTCGCACCCGAGCTGCGCGACGAGGCGGTCGGCGTGGACTTTCAACTCCTCAGTCGGCATCGGCGGCACCGGCGCGTGCTCGGCCACGTAGGCGCGCACGCGCCCGAGGATGTGCTGCCGCTGGATCGGCGTCTGGGGGATGTTTTTTTTCGGCGGACGGATTTTCTGCGCGGGCACGGCGCGGGGAAAGGCGATGGGTGCGGCGGGGAGGAGCGTGGTCGGCGGCATGGGGAGTGAGTATTGGCGCGAAAGGGAAAACGGCAAGGCGCGGGTGCGGCATTTTACGAGGCTGCGCGCGGGTTCGGGAGAGCAACCCCGCGTGCCGGGGTTTGTTGGCCCGATCTCGAAAAACGAAAACCGGCGCCCGGAAAAGACCGGGCGCCGGTTTCGGCAAAATCGCGGTGAACGCGCTTAGGGCTTCTTCGGGGCCGGCGTGGCTTTCGCAGCAGGCGCGGTTCCGGCGGGAGCCGCGGCTTTCTTCTCGGTCTTCGGGCCGAATTTGCTGATCTTCACGACCTCGTATTCGGTCTCGCTCTTCTTGATTCGCGAACCGCTCACGTAGTCGCCAACCTTGATGTCCTCAAGCTTCGCGGCGGCGTCGCCGTTTTTGATCTCGGTCGTGTCGGTGATGACGAACTTCACTTCCTTGCCGTCCTTGTTTTTATGCGTGAAGGACTTGCCGGCGACATCGATGGCGGAGACTTCCGAATACATCGGCATCGGCTTCGCCGCCGCGGGTTTTGCCGCGGCAGGCTTCGCGGCCGCTGCGGGTGCGGGTGTCGCCGCGGGCGCGGCTTCTTTTTTCGTCGCCGCGAAGGTGGTCGCCGGAAGGGCGGCAAACGCGGTGAGGGTGAGGAGCGTGAGGAGTTTTTTCATGGTGCTGATTGCTGTCTGTCTGGGTTGATTTGTTTGGCATCCGCGCAGCCTGGGTTTCCGAAGCCGCACCTGCCGTCCGCGTGGCTAGACAAACGCCCGCGCCCCGTCAAGCAGCCATCCGCTTTCCCGCGTGACGCCCCGCCGCCGCGGCGCTACATCCGCCGCATGATCCTGACCTGCGCCGAGATGAAAGCGCTCGAAGCGCGCGCCCTGGCCGAGGGCGTCTCTGCCGAGCGGCTGATGGAGGAGGCGGGCGCAGAGATCGCCGCGGCGGTGCGCCAGTTTTTTCCGCATGCGGGAAAGTGCGTGGTCGCCTTTGGCAAAGGGCACAATGGCGGCGATGCGCTCGTCGCCGCGCGGCTCCTGGCGCTCCGCGGCTGGCAGCTCGAGCTGCGGCCTGCGTTTGCCGCCGCCGAGTGGGCTCCGCTGACCGCGCGGAAGCATCGCGAACTGCGCGACGAGCGGCCCGAGACCACGGCGCTCGCGCGGCTGGGCAAAGGGCAGGCGCTCATCGTGCTCGACGGGCTGCTCGGCCTCGGCGCGGGCGGCTCTTTGCGCGAGCCGATCCGCGCCGCCGCGCGGGAAATCAACCGGCTGCGCGCGGAGGAAAGCGCGCACGTCTTTGCGCTCGACCTGCCCACCGGGCTCGGCGGCGACAGCGGCGCGGCGGATGCG
>JAYWEP010000110.1:0-44650 GCA_043779205.1 Chthoniobacter sp.
TGTTCATGCGGCGCTGGTTCTTGGGCTGGTGTTGATTTCACAACCCCACCTTTCCAAGTCCTCGCCGCATGAACAACCTATTGGAACTTCACATCTAGGGAAGCTGCTTTAGATGTGACGTTTCCCTCGTGACCAAGCTCCCGCTGGGTTACGCGCTTGTCTTGGAAGCTCTGCTTCTTTGGTGATGTGATGGGAAAGCGCCCGTGCTTGAGATGCGGCGCGAAGTGGCTACGCTCCGCGCCGCCCATGAAACGCCCGCTGCTTTTTCTCCTCGCGCTCGCCGCCGTCGCCGATGTCCGCGCGCAGCAGGCCGTGTCCCGGCTTCAGCCGCCCGGCGCACCCGAGGTCGCGTCCACCACCCCGCCCGCGCCGGCCCCGGCCGCCGCCGTTCCCGCACCCACCTGGGAGACGCAAAAGCACGCCCGCACCTACGTCCTCGCGATCCCCGGCCCGCGCGGGCAGATCACCGACCGCAATGGCAACCCGCTGGCGCAGACCCGCGTGAGCTACAATCTCGCGCTCAGTTTTCCCATGCCACTGACGATGACCGATCCCGAGGTGCTGGCCTTTGCCCAGCAGCAGGTGCTCGCCGCGCGCACGGTCACGGGGCGGCCCATCTCGCTCACGCAGGAGCAGGTGCTGAAGCATTACAAAAACCGCGGCGTGGTGCCGATGCTCATCGCGCAGGATTTGAAACCGCCGGAGCTGGAAAACTATCATCGCACCAAGGCGCAGCACCTCACGCTGCTGCCGGTCTATCAGCGCTTTTATCCGCAGGGGCAGCTCGCCGGCCACATCATCGGCTACGCCGGGCGCGCGGGGCGCATGCCGGACGGGCCGATGCAAAACAACGAGCTGCTCTGGCCGGACGCCGTGGGGCGCGAGGGACTGGAGCAGAGTTTCGACGACCAGCTCGTGGGCAAGAACGGCCAGTACAACATCTCCTTTGACCCGAGCGGGAAAAAATCCAGCGAGCAAATCTCCATCCCGCCGCAGCCCGGTTACAACGTCATTACGACGATCGACGAAGACCTCCAGCGGCTCTGCGAAAACGTCCTCGAAAAAGGGGTGAAGCGCGGGGCGATGGTGATGATCGATCCGAACAACGGCGACATCCTGGCGATGGCTTCGTGGCCCACGATCAATCCGAACTGGTTCATCCCGACGATCTCGCCGGAGGCTTTCAAAGCGCTCAATGACGACCCGAATATCCCGCTCATCCCGCGCGCCTACCGCTCGGCGTATCCGCCCGGCTCGGTCTTCAAAGTGCCCGTCGCTCTCGCCGCTTTGCAGGAGCATGTCATCACGCTCGACGACGAGTTTTCCTGCCCGTCCGCGATGGAAATCGGCAACCTCACTTTTCGCAACTGGAAGAAGACCGACTCCGGCTCGCTCAACTTCCGCGCGGCGCTCACGCAGTCGTGCGACACCTGGTTTTACCAAGTCGGCATGAAGACCGGCGCGCAGCACATGTCCGACTGGGCGGTGAAGCTGGGTCTTGGCTCGCGCACTGGCATCCCGCTTTCCGCCGAGGCCGGCGGGCGCATCCCGAATGACGAATACATGAAGAGGGCGCACGGCCGGAAAATGGGCCAGGGCGACCTCGCGAACTTCTCCATCGGCCAGGGCGATGTGGAGGTCACGCCGCTGCAAATGGCGCAGGCCATGGCGACCGTCGGCAATGGCGGCACGCTCTACCAGACGCGGCTGGTGAAGCAGGTGCAGAGCATCGACGGGCAGATCGTCACCGCCTATCCGGTGCGCGCGCGCGGCGAGCTGGGCATCGAGCCAAAGATCATGAAAGAGATGCGCCGGGCCATGTCCGATGTCGTCTCCAGCCCCTCCGGCACCGCGGGCAAAGCGTCCGTGGCCAATGTCCAGGTCGCGGGCAAAACCGGCACCGCGCAGTGGGGGGCGAAGCCGCACGAGCGCACCGCGGCGTGGTTCGCGGGCTTCGCCCCGGCGGACAAGCCGAAGTACGCCTTTGCCGCCATTTACGAGAGCGACGTGAGCAACAACTCCGTCCACGGCGGCACCGTCGCCGCGCCGCTCATCGGCAAAGTGCTGCGCGAGGTTTTCAAAAACGAGGGCAAGGCGGAGAAGGCCGAGAAGGCGAAGAAAAAGAAAAAGGGCGACGAGGAGGAGGAGCCCGAAGTCCGCAAGGCGGTGCCGGTCGATCCCGTCGAGCCGATGCAGGAGCCGGGGCGGGATTAGTCAGTGGCGGTGCCAGATCGTCGCTTCGGCCACGCTCCATTGGAATTTGCGGGCGTGTTCGCGGATGAGGAAAGGAAGGTCGCTCGTGGCGATGAGCTGGAAATCATCTGCCAGCGCGGCTTCCAGGCCGTCGCGTGTCATCACGCGCTGTCCGTCGCGCTCGAATCCGCCGAGCCAGTTGGCGCGCGGCGTGAACTCTTCCAGCCATGTGTAAGGCGACGTAATAATGAGCTGTCCGCCCGATTTCACGAGCGCCGCGAGCCGCGCCAGACAGCGCTGCGGCTCGCGCAGGCGGTCGATCAGATTCGCCATCAGCACGACATCGAATGCGCCCAAATCCGCGCGCAGATCCATCGCGTCCCCGGTTTCAAACCGCGTCCGCCCGCGGTCGATCTCCGCCGGCACGAGTGCGCGGCACGGCGTCGTCAGCGTGCCTTCATCCGCGCGCCGATAATCCAGCGCCCCGTCGCGCCGCAGCGCGTCCGCCGCCTCGATGAAACGCTGCGAGAAATCCACGCCGATCACTTCGCCGCAATGCCGCGCCAGCTCGAACGTCGAGCGCCCCACCGCGCAGCCGAGATCGAGCGCGCGGGCTTTTTCCGGCAAGCGCGCCACATCCAGACATTCGCTCACGCACCGTTGCGGATAACCGAGCGCATCGTGCGGGCCGTCCGCGTGCGGCAGCACTTCCTCCGGCGTGCCGTAGTGGAAGAGCAGGTACTCCGCGAGGAGCTTGTCGGTCTCGTAGATGTTCATCGCCCTCTTCCTCTTCCTCTTCCTCTTAATCTTCATCGTCCTCGGAGGAGGAAGATTAAGAGGAAGAGGAAGAGGAAGAGCTTCGACTACTCCGCGAGCAGCCCGCGCAGGTAGGCGGCGGGCGCGAAGTTTTCGATCAGCACCTCGGTCCGTCCGTCGCGCCGCATGCGCACCTGCGGGACGTTGATCTCGGGCGTCTTCGATGGCGAAAAAAGGATGTCGTCATGCGTCGCGTTTTTTTTGTTGGCGAAAAGATCGGGCGTCAGCCGACCGCCGAGATGATCGCTGCGCCCGGTCGCGACGTGCATCGTGCCGAGGATTTTTTCGTCCTGGATGTCGCGGCCCGAGACCGGCAGCTCCTGGGTGCCAAAGCCCAGTTCACCCAGTTCGCCCGTCACCGGATCGGATTGCAATTTCGCGTTGTGCTCATCCACCGTCGCCTGATTGCCACGGAGCAACTTCGCCCGCTGGATGCGGCAGTTTTCGACCGTCATCACCGCGATGGTCCCGTCCTCATACTTGTGCGGAAACTCGCCCGCCGCGCTCGCGGGGACGTAGTAGATTTCGCCCGCCGGGAGGTTCGCGATGTCCGGGCCGCCGCGGCAGAGGCCGTGGCTTTTCTGCGCCTCCTGCTCCGCGAGATCGAGGTGCAGCGTGTAGCGCGTTTCCGCAAACACGAAGTCGATCTCCACCGATTCCGCCCGCGTCATCCCGAGCCGCAGCTTCTCCGCCTGCTTGCTCACCTCGAAATAATCCACGGCCAGACCCGAGCTGAGGATGATCTGATTCATCCCGTGCATCGTCGCCCCGCGAAAGCCGAACTGTTTTGCAAACACCGTCAGCGGCGCGGTCGCGGAGTAGGTCGAGACGCAGAGCACGAGGCTGTATTTTTTGTAAACGTCTTCGGCCAGATCGACCTCGCGCCCGTCCGTGGCGAAGCCCTTCTCCGGCAGATCGAGATTGCTGCCGCCGGTGATCGCGTAGGCAAACATCTCGCCGCCTTCGAGCCCGAGTTCCGCCATCGTCCCGTGGCGCAGCCCCTGATAGACCACGTCATGCGCGTGGCGCTGGATGGAGAGGTCGGGGTTTTGCAGAAAGCGGAAGCCCTCGATCTCGCTGGGGTTTTCGAGGTCGATGAGCACGCACACCTTTTCACCCGGCTGCGGGTCGAAAACGGTGCGCAGCAGCCGCGTGAGGCTGAAGGGCGGAAACTGGCGGGTGCGAGGGGCGGCGGATGGTTCGATGGTGGCGTTCATATTTTGTTTTCGGTTGGAGACTCTTGGCGGGCGCGTATTCCTTACGCCTTGCCGCAGTGGATTGTTGCACCATTCCGGGCGGGTTCCGCAAATGATTTGGCAGGCGCCGCTCCTCATTTTCGCCCGCCACTCCGCGAAAAAAGGACGGCCGCCGCGCGCGCGACGACCGTCCGTATTCGCTGCGGTGTGGGCCGGGGATTTACTCCGCGGCGAGGCCGTTCGCGCCGGCGGGCAGGCCGGTCACGCGCGGCACGGCCGTGAGCGAGCCGTCGTCATTGATGCGGAATCCGGTGATCGAGCCGTCGCCGGAATTCAGGCTGTAGAGGAAGCGGCTGCCGCGGGTCAGCGCGAGGTCGATGGGTTTGTTCGCCACGCCCGTGGTCGCGGTGATGCCGTCGGCATTGAGCAGCGAGAGCGCGCCGGTGCGGCTCACGCGGTAGCCGCTGATCGTGCCGCTGCCGGTATCGCTGGCGTAGGCAAAACGTTCGTTGCGTGTGAGCACGACCCAGCACGCGGCGGACTGATGGGTCGCGACGGCGGAGGTGATGGCGGTGATGTCGCCCTCATCCGAGAGGGCATAGGAGGACACGGAACTTGCGTTCGCCGCGCCGCCATTGGCCTCGGAGACAAAGATGCGGCCTTCCCGTCCGACGGCGAAACCAAACGGCGTGGGCACGGGCGAGGCAAAGAGCTGCTGGTCGGTGACGAGGCCCTCGTCGCCGACGGTGTAGGTGTCGATGACGCTGGTGGCTTTTTCCGTGACCACGAGTACGTCGCCCTCGCGGGTGAAAGCGACCTGCGCCGGGCCGGTGCTGCTGGCGCTCAAAGCGCGGGTGGATTCCGCGAGCGGCGTCAACTGGCCGGCGGCGAAAGTGAACCCGGTGATGTTGTCCCGGTCGCCCACCGCGCCGCCCGCATTGAGGACGTACACGAGATTGCGCCGGACGGTGAGGCTGACCGGGCGGCGTCCGCCGGACGGGACTTTCGCCGTGCGCACGAGGCCGCGCGGGGTCACGGAGAAAACGGAGATTTCATCGCTGCCCGGATTGCAGGCAAAGAGCCAGCGGCCTTCGCTGCTGAGCACGAGGGCGGCTTGATTGCCGAGGCCGGTGCCGGTGCCGAGCCCGCCGGTGGGAACGGCGCCCGCCGCGGTGAGCGAGCCGTCGGCGGCGCGCTGGTACACGAGCACGCTGTTGCCCGCGACGGCGTTGCTCAGCGTATAAACTGAGCCGCGTGCGGAGGAGTTGTTTTCGCGGCCGTCGCGTTCGGCGAGGAGCGCGGAGGGCAGCAGAGCCGCGGCGAGCGCGGTGAGTTGGAGCAGGGATTTTAGTTTCATGGTGGTTCTGTTGGTTCTGTTGGTTGAAAGCCGTGAAGAGTTCACGGGTTGTTCCGGCGCAACAATTCCGCGTGCGGAAAAGTTCCCGCCGCCGGCAGAAATAAAAAATAAAGCCGTTGGTCTGCGTCCGGCCTCCGGTCTAAGTCTGCGTCCGTTCATGGCCTCCCATATCCCGCCCACCAACGAGCCGCCGGCGGCGACCTTCGAGGCCGTGGCGCTGCCGTGGATGGACGCGCTTTACCACCGCGCGCTGAGCCTCGCGCGGCGTCCCGAAGACGCGCGCGACCTCGTGCAGGAGACCTATCTGCGCGCCTACCGCGGCTTCGCGGGCTTCGCCGCGGGAACTAATTGCAAGGCCTGGTTGTTCACCATTCTGTATTCCATTTTCATCAACAAATACCGCAAGGCCCGGCGTGAGCCGGACACCGTTTCGCTCGATGATCTCGATGACTCTTTTTCCACCGCGCTCGCCCAGCCCGAATGGCCCGCCGACTTCGCCACGCTCGCGGGCGCGGAGCTGGACTGGACCGGCCCCGAGGTGCATGAGGCGCTGGAAAATCTGCCGGAAAATTTTCGCACCGCCGTGCTCCTCGTGGATGTGGATGGCTTCACCTACGAGGAGGCCGCCGCCGTCGCCGACTGCCCCGTGGGCACGCTCCGCTCGCGCCTTTTCCGCGCGCGGCGCCTGCTCTGGCTCGCGCTGCACGACTACGCGCAAAAAATGGGCCTGATCCGCAAACCGAAGGACTGAACATGCCGACGCCCCACGGACATTTTTCCGAAGAACTGCAGGAGCTGCTCGACGACCGGCTCGACGCCGCGACGCGCGACGCGGTGGAGCGGCACCTCGAAACCTGCGAGGCCTGCCGCCGTGCATTCGACGCGCTATGCTGGACGAAGCAGGCCGCCGCGAAGCACCTCGCCGCGCCGCCCGCGCCCGCCGGTTTGCGCGCGGAAATCCTCGCGGCGCTCCAGACCGCGCAGCTCGCCGAAACGCCTGCGCCGCGGGCGGATTTCCGGCAGCGTCTCATCCACCCGTTCGTCGCGTGGGCAGCCATGTTCATCGGCGTCGCGTTGCTGACCTTCGCCTTTTTCCCGCGCCGAGCCGCGCTGCCCGCGCTCGCGGCGCGCGATTTCCGCGCTTATCGCGCGCACGATCTCAGCCTGCAACTCGAGACCGGCGACGTGCAAGCGATGGAGGCTTTTTTCACCGGGCAGGGCATCGCGTTCACACCGCGCGTTTTCGATCTCGGGATGATGAACTACCGCCTCGTCGGCGGCCGCGTCCACACGCTGCGCAGCGAGCCGGGCACGCTCTTCGTCTATCGTGGGCCGGGGGATCGCACGCTGCTTTGCGAGATGTTTGCGGGCAAAGTCGCGAGCCTCCCCGCGGGTGCCGAGCTGCGCGAGAACAAGGGCATCCAGTTTCACATCTACCGCAGCGGCACCACGACCGCGGTCTTCTGGCAGGAAGGCACCGTCGTCTGCGTGCTCGTCTCCGACATTCCGTCCGGGGACGTGGTGCAGCTCGCGTTCGCGAAAGCGATGCCGGGTTAGCGCCGGGCGCTTTCGCCTTGCGTCCACGCACGCCACGGGCGATGCCGCGGCATGCTCTGGCAGACGCGCACCCGCACCTTCGACCTCACGCGCCGCGCGCTCATCATGGGCGTGGTCAACGTGACCGCGGATTCGTTTTCCGACGGCGGACAGTTTGCCGATACCGAAAGCGCGGTGGCCCACGCGCTCCGGCTTGCGGAGGAAGGCGCGG
The DNA here is from genome assembly GCA_043779205.1 of Chthoniobacter sp. Classification (GTDB taxonomy): domain Bacteria; phylum Verrucomicrobiota; class Verrucomicrobiia; order Chthoniobacterales; family Chthoniobacteraceae; genus Chthoniobacter. The sequence continues at coordinate 7,331 of JAYWEP010000110.1, forward strand.
AGATCATCGACATCGGCGGCGAATCCACGCGCCCCGGCGCGGAGCCGGTCGGCGAGGCGGAGGAGATGCGGCGCGTGCTGCCCGTGATCGCGCGCCTGGCCGCTTTGCCATCTTCCCTCTCCCATCTTCCATCTCCGCATTTCGCCATCTCCATCGACACCATGAAGCCCGCCGTCGCGCGCGCCGCGCTGGCCGCGGGCGCGGAGATCGTCAACGACGTGACCGGCCTGCGCGATCCGGCGATGCGCGAAGTCGTCCGCGCGACCGGCGCGGGCGCCATCGCCATGCACATGCAGGGCACGCCCCGCGATATGCAGCTCGCACCGCAATACGGAGATATAACGGTGGAAATCCGGGAATTTTTTAGACAAACATTTGATGGTTGCCTACGGTGCGGAATTGACCCCATGCGCCTCGCCTTTGATCCCGGAATCGGCTTCGGAAAAACCCTGGCGCACAACCTTGCCCTCGTCCGCAACCTCGATTCCATGCGGGTCGGCGGGCGGCCTCTGGTGCTCGGAGTGTCGCGAAAATCCTTCATCGGCAAGGCGCTCGGCACCGACGCGATGGAAGACCGTGCGTGGCCGACGGTTGCCCTCACGAGCTATGGCCGCGCGCACGGCGCGGGCATTTTCCGCGTCCACGACGCTCGCCCGAATGCCGAGGCGCTGCGCATGACCGAGGCCATTCTCAACCCGGAGGCCGCCGCATGAGTTTCGCGCATCTCTCCCAGTTTGCGGCGCTGCATTGGAAGGACGCGGTCGAAATCGTGCTGCTCGCGGTGGCGATCTACTACACTTGGAAATTTTTCCGCGGCACGCCGGGTGCCAATGTGCTCGTCGGCCTCGTCGTCATTTTTCTCGGGGCCACGATGTTCTCGCAGCTCCTCGGCCTGACCGTCATCGGCGCGATTTTCGAGAGCCTGTCGAAAGTCCTCGTCATCGCGCTGGTCATCATCTTCCAGCCCGAGCTGCGGCGCGGACTCGCGGCGCTCGGCGGCAACCGCCTGTTCTTTGGCGCGCAGCAAAACCGCGAGACCCTCGACCTCGTGCGCGAGATGACCTTTGACCTCGCCAACCGCCAGCTCGGCGCGCTCATCGCCATCGAGCGCGGGCAGAATATCGAGAGCTTCGCGGAGAGCGGTGTGAAGATCGACTGCGCGCTTTCGAGCGAAATGGTGGTCAGCCTTTTTTTCCCAAAGACGCCGCTGCATGACGGCGGGATCATCATCCGCGGCGACCGCATCGTCTCCGCCGCGTGCATTTTCCCCGTCACCCAGCGCGCCGATCTCGACCGCGCGCTCGGCCTGCGGCACCGCGCGGCGCTCGGGCTGGCGGAGGAGAGCGACGCCATCGTCATCGTCGTCTCCGAGGAGACGGGCGTGGTTTCGCTTTGCCACCGCGGCGTGATCGAAAGAAACTTCGAGCCCGAGAGTTTCGGCCGCCGGCTCGGCCAGCTCTTCGCCCTCAAAGATGAAAACGATCCTCAACAACTGGCTGGCAAAAATGCTCTCCCTGGTGCTCGCCCTCATCCTGTGGTCGGTCATCAAAAAGAGCCTCGGACCGACCACCTCGCCTTCTAGTTTTCGCTTCGAGGCAGACGAGAAATTCCAATTCGACACGACCCGCAATGGCAACCCCGCAAAAAAATAATCCGCCCGCGAAGGGCAGCGGCAACGGCGAGCGCCGCATCTTCGGCACCGACGGCGTGCGCGGCACCGCGAACATCGAGCCCGTCACCGCGGAGACCGCGCTGAAGCTGGGCCGCGCGGCGGCGCACATTTTCACGCAGATGAGCGTCCTCGCGGGGCGCTCCGGCGGACGCACCACCATCGTCATTGGAAAGGACACGCGCCTTTCCTGCTACATGCTCGAAAACGCGCTCGCCGCCGGCGTCATGTCGCTCGGCGCGGACGTGCTTTTCATCGGTCCGCTGCCCACGCCCGGCACGGCCTACATCACGCGCTCGCTGCGCGCGGACGCGGGCATCGTGCTCAGCGCCTCGCACAATCCCTACGAGGACAACGGCATCAAATTTTTCCGCCACGACGGCTACAAGCTCGACGACGAAGTCGAGCAGCGGATCGAGCACCTCGTCTTCAGCGGCGAGATCGAAAGCATCCGCCCGACCGCGGGAAAAATCGGCCGCGCCACGCGCATCGACGACGCCCTCGGGCGCTACGTCGAGTTTGCCAAGCAGAGCTTCCCGCGCGGGCTGACACTCGACGGCATGCGCATCGCCGTCGATGTCGCGAACGGTGCCGCCTACAAATCGACGCCGTGCATTCTCCGCGAACTCGGAGCCGACGCGATCGTGGCGCACAACACCCCGAATGGGCGCAACATCAACCGCGACTGCGGCAGCACCCACCCCGAGGAAATCCAGCGCATCGTCAAGGAAACCAAGGCCCAGATCGGCATCAGCCACGACGGCGACGCCGACCGCGTGGTGCTCTGCGACGAGGACGGCGAGGTCGTGGACGGCGACGAGATCATGGCCATCGCCGCAGTCGATTTCATCCGGCGCGGACGGCTCGCGCAGAACACGCTCGTGGCCACGGTGATGAGCAATTTCGGCCTCGATGAGACGCTCGCGAAACACGGCGGGCGCGTGCTGCGGACGAAAGTGGGCGACCGCTACGTGATCGAGGCGATGATGCGCGACGACCTGAATGTGGGCGGAGAACAAAGCGGGCACATGATCTTCCGCGATTTCTCGACGACCGGCGACGGCATCGTCAGCGCGCTGCAGATCCTCCGCATCATGGCGGAAACCGGGAAGCCGCTGAGCGAGTTGAAAAAATGCCTCGCGAAATATCCGCAGGCCCAGCGCAACATGAAGGTGCGTGAAAAGCGCGCGCTCGAGCAGATGCCCGGCGTGCTCCAACTCGTCGCCGAAGCGGAGCGCGAACTCGCCGGCGCAGGCCGCGTGCTCCTGCGCTACAGCGGCACCGAGCCGAAAATCCGCCTGCTCATCGAAGGCCGCGATGGCGACCGGATCAACGCGCAGGCCGACAAAATCGCGGGCGTCATCCAAGAAGCCATCGGCGCGTAGCGCCTGCGTCTCTCCGAGGATCTTCCGCTCGCATTCTTGGCTTTTGACAGGAGCGAAATTCTAAAGCTGGCCCCGATCTTCCACTAGTTCCAAAAACGAATTCCCTTTCCCGTCGGTTGTCATTCAAGGCCGAATCATAGGCCCGTCTCGCTTGAGTATTTGCACCCAGCCTTCAGGGGGCACGCCTTGAGGAACAAATTCTGGCGAGCGAAAAATGTCCGGGCGAGTTTTGTAGGCCCAAACGTACGCGGAAACCTCGCCATCCCGATAGATACGATTGATCAGTTCAGATTTTTGCTGCTCGTCCAAACGGTAGTAGATGCCCGGCTTGTCGTGCGCAAAAAATCCGATGCCGTCCACTTGAGCTAGTCCAGCCTGTGCATTCGCCAGCATTTCGGCCGCTGGGGCAGATAAGTATTGGGCAAGTCTGTCAGTCGGGGATGCGGCTATAGCTCGGAAAAACGTGATCTCGTCCATCCGGGCTGCGGTGTAAGTGCCAAAATCTGTGTAGGGAGAAGAAATAGCCTGTTGGCGGGCATTGATTAGCAATGAAGTTGCCTCATCGCTTCCCCACAAAGTGAGCCCATCCGGCCCCAGCACCCTCAATTGCCTGTTGAGATCCGCGCCAATCATCGACTCCCAATCGCTGCCCTGTTGCAAAAGCACCCGCGTACGGGCGTCATTATCTGTTCTGCCAGCCAACCGGTATAAATTTATTGCAGTATCAAGAGCCTCGCGGGGGAGGGAGGATAACTAATCCAGTTCCGCAGCTTTGGTGAGATAGGTCATGGCAGAGGCACGATCACCGCGCTTTAGTAATTCGTCTGCCGCGGCATGCAGCGGTGCGGCATCATTAGGTGTGAGTTTCGCAAGTTTCAGTGCCGAATGAAGGTGATCAAACTCCGGCCAAACCTTAGATAGGATAGCATAATGAACGAGCGGCTCGTCTGGTGCCTTAAGCAACGCTTCTTTAAGCCATTGCCTAGAGCGTGCAGAATCTGCAAACACCAATCCCATCAACACTTTTACATCACGTCCTGAAACCGCTAACAGGCGATCTTCTTCAGCCTCCGTAAGAGATGGGCAAAGCTTGTCCAGATATGAGTCGTAAAGATCGAACCTCATTCCAGGTGCTTGCCTAGGCTTTTTTGTATCACTTTTTGCCTCACTTGACTCAGAAGCTGCATTTGCACCAGCAATAGGTGACTGGTCAAACGCTGAAACCAAGCCTTGCGTGGCAAGGGAATCCGAATAATCAGCGGGACTTTTTTGCTTTTTGTACCTGCAAACGAAGCCAGTAATTCCAATCGCCATGACAAGCCCAAATAATAAAAGCCGCCGACGGAACAGACTTATGCTAGTTTCTCGAAGAAACATTGAGAGGTGGAGAGGGGTCAGCTTTAGAATGGCCGCTCATTTCCAACGTCATAGCTCCAAGGCGATTACACTGGAGGGGTTCGAATGCAGTGACCATGAAAGCATATATTCTACCCGTCTGCAGACATCCGGCGAGAGCGAAATTCTAAAGCTGACCCCACTCCTTCTCTATATTGCGGCGTGCGCCTTAAAGAAAGCCAGAGCTTCTGTCCACCACTCCTTGGTTCTGCCATTGGGGACAAAGTCGGGCGATTTGAAGATGTCAGGGCGCGTCTGGTAGGCCCACTTATAGGCGGAAACTTCGCCGTCGCGATAGAAGCGGTCGATCAGTTCAGTGCGCTGTTCCGGTTGCAATCGCTGATAGATTCCTGGTTTGTCATGGGCGAACCACATGATGTCCGTCATCATCGCCAGTTCCGCCTTGGCATTGGCGAGCATCTCGGAAGCAGGGGCAGGCAGGTATTTGCCAAGTCTTTCGGCTGATCCCTCGGAAAGCACCTTGAGAAGGAAGGATTCCGCCATGAGCGCACCACAGGAAGTAATTAAATCAGTGGTGGCTAAAAAATGCAGCTTTTGGTCGGCATCGATCAGCATGGCGGTTCGCTCGTCGCTGCCCCAAAGTGTTACCCCATCCGGGCCAACTACGTTTAGCCTGCCGGCGAGATCCGACACGATTGCGCTCTCCCAATCTGTGAAGCGGCCGTATTCCAAAGCAACCCTGGCGCGGGCCTCTGTTTCCGACCGGCCAGCCGCCATGTAGTTATCAATCATTAGCTGAAACGCCTCGGGTCTGTAAGAAGACGACCTTTCCCGCTGAAAAGCATCCTGAAGATACTTGTCCGCCTTTGCGAGGTCGCCGCTTTTGAAGGCTTCCGACGCTAGGAAATAAAGAGGCGAGGCATCTTGCGGAGCGAGCCTGACGAGTTCCACCGCAGAGTGATGAGGGTCGAGCCACGGGGAGCCCGATTGAAGAACGGCGTAGTGAACCAGTGGATCATTCGGCGCTTTCAGCAAAGCTTCCTTCATCCAATGCATGAAACGGGGGGATTTTCCGAAGGCCAGACCGAGCAGCACTTGTGTGCTCCGCCCGGACTCCGCAAGCAGTCTGTCTTCCTCGACCTCGCTGAGCGGTGCGCAAAGTCCGTCCAAATAGTCGGCATAGGTAATATAGGGAACTCCCTGTGGAACTTCGACAGGATGCTTGGAATCTTCAGGGTGGTCAGCGGTCCGTTTTGCAGACAATCCATTCGCGGAACGATCTGTTCCAGAAGTCGAAGCGAGAGACGCCTGCAATATCTCCAATGGGTGCGAAAACGAGCCTGCAAAAAATAAAAGCCAAAGGACTATCGCTGCCGACACCAGTATTCCCGAAAAAAGCAGAATCGGCGAGCGCGCAAAAGGTTTTGGAGGCGTTTTCAACTTGCCTGTTAATCCGCCAATCCATCCTCGCGTCAAGCTCCTGCTTGGATGGGCGCACTCGTTTCCGAAGCTCAGCTTCGTCAGCGTGGATAACACGGGCGCTCAGTCCCAAGGCGCGCTGGGGAAGCAGAGCTTCCAAGACAAGTGCGTGACCAAGCTGGAGCTTGGTCACGAGGGGGCAAAGTCTGGCGAGCGAAAGATGTCCGGGCGGGTTTTGTTAAGCCCAGACGTATGCTCCTTCCGCCGGTCATGGGCGTAGCAATGAGCCGCCTTTCTTAAGCATTGATGCCCAAGTGCCAGGCCACATTCCTTGAGGAACAAAATCTGGGGAGCGGAAAATGTCTGGGCGCGTCTGGTAAGCCCAACGGTATGCTGAAACCTCCCCGTCTTGGTAGATCCGGTTGATAAGTTCGATCCTTTGCTGTTCGTCAAGGCGCTGGTAGATGCCTGGTTTGTCGCAAAAAAAGACCGCGATGCCATCCACTGCAGCCAGTCCCGCTTTGGCATTAGCCAGCAGTTCAGACGCAGGTGCCGGCAAATATTGAGCAAGCCTGTCTGAAGGATCCGCTGCTATCGCTGCAAAAAAGTTAATCTCATCCATGCGGGCTCCTGTGTAGGTTATTAAATCGGCGTAGGGTGCGGAAAGAGCCTTTTGATGAGCATTGATTAAGAGGGAGGTGACTTCGTCGCTGCCCCACAAGGTAGTTCCATCCGGTCCGAGTATCTTTAATTGTTCGTTGAGATCCCATCCAGCCACGCCCTCCCACTGGCTGCCGCCCTGTAAGAGTACTCGCGTCCTGGCTTCACTCTCTGTGCGGCCGACCGATTGATATGAAGCAATGGCAGCATCAAGAGCATCTTTCGATAGGGAAGAAAAATCGCTGCGTTCTGCCGCCTGGGTGAGATAGGCAATAGCGGCGGCGCGGTCACCGCGGTTGAGTGATTCGAGTGCCGCTGCATGGAGTGGCGCGGCGTCATTGGGTGCAAGTTTTGCTAGCTCCAGGGCGGAGTGAAGGCGATCGAACTCGGGCCAAGCCTTGGATAGCACGGCATAATGAACGAGCGGATCGTTTGGCGCCTTAAGCAAGGCTTCTCTAAGCCATTGCTTGGCTCGAGCGGAATCCAAATCTGCGAAAAACAATCCCATCAGCACCTTTGCACTTCTCCCTGAACTTGTAAGCAGACGGTCTTCTTCTGCTTCGGTAAGAGATGGGCAAAGCTGGTTCAGATATGAGTCGTAATAATCGAAATTATATCCGGGTTGTTCCTTCGATTGTTTTATAGTATCGTTAGTCAAACTTAGCTCGGAAATTTCGCTTGCATCTATGATGCCGGGTCGGCTGATCCCAGATGCCAAACCCTGTGTTGCAAGACCAATACTGCTTTTAAGCTCGGGCTTTCTCAGCGCAAATGGAATCAGCCCTACGGCCAAGGCGAATCCAAGCAGTAGCAATCCGTGCCTGAGCGGCTTTTTCCTTTTGCTAGATTCCTTTGTGTCCATTGCAGACATGCGGACGCAAACATTTCGTCGTATTCCTGTTAAACGCAATAAAGGATGCAGGTTTTATTTGTGCTAACACACTTACCGATGCATGTAGTCGTAAAGTTCCCTCCTTCAGGTGCAAGACGTTTTCAATCTGCCGGGAGAGGATTCGGAAGATTACAGCCTACCGGATTGTGTGCGCCACTAAACGACGAATCCTGAGCGCTGGCCAGGCCAACAAGCAGCGAAACATTCGCCGCGACAGCGGCGTTGACGATGGAGTTGTTTATGAAGGAACGACGGGAGAGGTTGTTTTTCATGGAGGGTGTTTCGGGTTGAGATTGATTGCTGACTTTTCGAGCTTGCCTGTACCCCCCCCCCCTCGTGGCAAGAAGTATTTTATGCGAAACGAAAATAGTTTTCTCCCGATGACGCGGTTTGTTTTGGTGGGCGGTTTTCTGGGAGCCGGAAAGACGACGGTGATTGCGCGGCTGGTGCGGTGGCTGGGGGCGCGGGGCTTGCGCTGCGGGCTCATTACCAATGACCAGGGCGCGGGGCTGGTGGACAGCGCCCTGGCCCGCCGGCAGACGGCGGCGATGGCGGAGATCACGGGCGGATGTTTTTGCTGCCGGCTGGATGATCTGGTGGCGGCGGTGAAGAACCTTGGGCAGTCGGAACGGCCCGATGTTTTCCTCGCCGAGCCGGTGGGGAGCTGCACGGATTTGATGGCGACGGTGCTGCAGCCTTTGCGTCGCGTTTACCAAATGCCGCTGAGCCTCGCGCCGCTCGCGGTGCTGCTGGATGGGCAGCGCGCCTACCGGACGCTGGTGGAGCGCGGACGGACGCGGGATTTCAGCAAGGACGTGGGCTACATCTACCGCAAGCAGATCGAGGAGGCGGAAATCCTCGTCATCAACAAGACGGATTTGCTGACGGCTGCCCAACTGGAAAAGCTCACCCGCGAGCTGGAGATGAACTATCCGGGACGAAAGATTTTCCCAATCTCCGCGCGCACCGGCGAGGGACTGGACGCATGGTTTTCCGTGCTCATGGAGGAAGGCAGCAGTCCTCATGCTTTGATGGATGTGGACTACGAACGCTACGGCGTAGGAGAGGCGCTGCTCGGCTGGCTGAATGCCACGGTGGCAATTTCCGCGGCGCGCGCGGGGGTGAGTGGTGCGGACATTCTGCCCGGGCTGGCGGACGAAGTGATGAATGGTTTGGAGCGCGAGGGCATCGAGGTGGCGCATTTCAAGATGGCTTTGGAGGATGAAAGCGGCTCGCTCCTGCGCGTGCAAGTGACGCGCAGCGGGGAGAAGCCGGAGTTGGCGGGCAAACTGGACGGGGTCTTTCGCGAAGGGCGGCTCTTGGTCAATCTGCGGGCGGAGGGGGAACCCGGGCAACTGGCGGGGACGGTCTCGGCGGCCTTGGCGAAAGTGCTCGGTAGCATCGGGCATGAGGTGGTCGAGTGGGCCTGCTTCAAGCCGGGCCAGCCGGTGCCGACGCATCGGGTCGGGGCGCTGGCGTGAAAGTAACCTGCGGTCTGAATTACACCTAATGAGTTGGACAACTGTTTTCCCCGTTTTGACCGATGAGATGGTCGAGCAATATGAGGCCGAATCGACGGGCGCGGAGAGGTCGGAACTGGATGGGTGGTTTTCGATCCAGCGGGTCATCAATCCGCAGCCGCGGATGAGGCATGTCGTGAGCACGTCGCTTTTCTGGAAGAATCCGCGGGGCAATGATCCCGAGTTACCCAGTCTGGATCGGAAGACACTCAAGCAGGCCAGGAAGCGCGGGCTGGTGTGCCGTTACGAACCGTGGTCGCATTATGTCGAGCCGTTGCTCGCCGGCGCGCGTCAGATACTTAGTCGCCGCACCGATGTTACTTTTCGAGTCTATCTCGCGGCGGATTTGGAGTTCCTCGTGAAAGACCTGGTGAAAGCAGGTTGCGAGATCCGGCTAATGAAGAGTTCGTCTGTCCGGCACAATCCCGGCGCGATGTGGCGGTTTCTGGCGTTAGAAGAAAAAGACAGTCTCGTGACGCTGTGTGACTCGGATCGCGCGCCGATGGCGGAGCCGGATATTTTGCGCACCGAGGAAATGGCGAAGGCTGGCTTGGGATTGTGGCGCGTACCGGTCTGGGGCGATCTGGCGAGCGATGGGACGGTGCCGTATCGCCCGATGTTTGGCGGGCAGTTCGGCGGCTGTCCAAAGCTTCCGATGCGCCGGCTGATGAAAGCCTTTGTCTGGCACAGCCGCCGCGGAACCATCTCCGCGCAGTGCCAGCTTCCTGCTTGCGGGGAACGTCCGATCAACGGTGGCACCTGGCCCGACTATGGATTCGATGAGTATTTCCTGATCGCGGCGGTTTATCCGCGGGCGGCCCGGAAAGGGGTGCTGTCCTTTATCCCGAGCAATGCGCGCTCCCGCCTGCTCCCGCTGGACATCGAGTATGTCACCTGGGCCAATCCCCGAAGTGAATTGGTGTATTTCGGGATGGAAGGTTGTTGCGCGCCCGCGGAAACTGTGGAGCCGGTTAAGCCTGTCTCAATCCGCGGGCTGATGCAGCTCAATGACTTTGAACTACTGGCCACAAAAGCCCTGACCCAGCGACATCTGCTCCCCGGCCTGGCGCGACGGATGCACCCGGAGAACGCCGGAATCAACGGCAGCGTGTGGGCATGGTACAATCCATCGGTGGCTTCATGGCGGGGGAAAAGGTGGCTGGCTTACCGCACGGAGTGCTCGCCGCGCTGGCATTGGTCCCGAGTGAGCCTGGCGCAGCTTGACGATGATGGCGGGGTTATTACCGGTTCCAACAAGCTCCTCACGCTGCCGACTGGCTTTGGGATATGGGGAGCGGAAGATCCGCGGCTGTCCGTCGCGGATGACCGGCTCCTGCTGAGTTATAATGACGGCTGGCGAACTGGTCTGGCGGAAATCGACGAGCATGGAAAACCCACGAAGGCGCGGCTTTTTCGACAAAGGGAATACGTCGAGGGTGTCGTGGTGACCAAGGATCGGCGGGAAAAGAACTGGGGCTTCTTTGAAAACAAAGACGGGCTGTTCGTCAGCTATTGGGTCGCGCCGCATGTCGTCTTTCGCTGCGATGAGCGCCGCGCGAAGCTCGGAGAGCGCTGGCAGACTTCGTGGAAGGCTCCGACGGAGGTGGGTGAGTTGCATGGCGGCTCTTCTCCGGTGCTTCACGATGGTTTGCTTTGGCGAGTGGTTCATTCCGCCGTCAGCGTCGGAGAGGGGTTCCGCCGGTATCAGCTTTGGCTCATGGCCTTTCGTCCCAAGCCGCCCTTCGCACCGCGTTGGTTTTGCCGAAAGCCGCTGGTCGTCGCCGAGCGCGAGAAGAAACCCGTGCCCGAGCAGGTGCAGAACGATGTGGTGTTCTGCGGTTCTTTGGAGCGTGTGGATAAAGGCTGGCGGATTTTCTTTGGCGAGAATGATCGCCGCATCCGCTTTGGGACTGTGCCGGACGCTCTGATCGCGGCGCATCTAATAAGATTGCGGGCGTGATTCAGGAAACCATCGGCGCGCAGCGCGTGCCCGAAAGTAGCTTGGGCTTTAGCCCGAATTCCCCCGCGACTTTTGGCTAAAGTCCAAGCTACTTTGGGACACGCGCCACGCATGAACCTCTTCCTCACCGGCACCGACACGGATGTCGGCAAAACCTACGTCGCGACTCTGCTCGTGCGGGCGCTGCGCGCGCAGGGTGTGGATGCCGTGGGCATGAAGCCGCTCTGCTGCGGCGGGCGCGAGGACGCCGAGGCACTGCACGCCGCGAGCGGCGGTGCGATCCCACTGAACGATGTGAACCCCGTGTGGCTGCGCCCGCCCGCTGCGCCTTACACCGCGGCGATGATCGAGAATCGCACCATCGACCTCGCGCTCATTCGCGAGACTTTCGCGCGTCTGCGCGGCGCGCATGAGTCGCTCATCGTCGAAGGCGTCGGCGGATGGCTCGTGCCGATCACGCGGGATTTTTTCGTCGCCGATCTCGCGGCGGAATTCGCGCTGCCCGTCGCCATTGTCGTCGCGAACCGGCTCGGGGCCTTGAACCACACGCTGCTGACCATCGAGTCGATCCGCGCGCGCGGGCTCGAATGCGCGGGCATCATTCTCAACCACACAACCCCGCCCGATGCCGCGCCGGATCTCGCCGCGACGACCAACCGCGGCATCCTCGAAGACATCGCCGGCGTCCCCATTCTCGCTGAAGTCGGACACGGACAGACCGCGCTGCCGCGCTTTTGGCAGGCATAGCGGCGCACGCCGGCCCGCGCTGCCGCAGGCGGCGCTTGCCAGCGGCGTGTGGCGCGTGGTCGGATGCGGGCGATGAAACCCCTCTCCGACGCCCTGCTCTACGGCATTCTCGACCTCGGCTATGTGGCCGCGGGCGATGCCGAACGCGTGACCGAAAGCCTGCTCGCGGGCGGCGTGGACGTGCTGCAATTGCGGGCGAAGGGCGCGGACGAGGCGGAGATCGAGGCGCTCGCGAACCGGCTCACCGCCTTGACGGAGCGCGCGGGCGTGCCGCTGATCGTGAATGATTTTCCGCAGCTCGTGCCCTCGGTCGGCGCGCAGGGCGCGCATGTGGGGCAGGAGGATTTCACCGTGGCCGATGCGCGCTGGCGGGCAGGCCGCGCGCTGGCCGGCGAGGTCGCGCCGCCGCTCATCGGAAAGTCCACGCACAGCTTCGCGCAGGCCGTGGCCGCCGAGGCGGAGGGCGCGGACTACATCGGCTTCGGCCCGCTTTTCGCCACGCCGACGAAGCCGGGCCGTCCGGCCATCGGGCTCGCGGAAATCCGGCGCGTGCATGAGGCGGTGCGGATTCCGATTTTCTGCATCGGCGGGATCAAGCTGGAGAATCTCGAAGCGGTCATCGCGGCGGGCGCGCGGCGCGTGGTCATTGTCTCGGAGATGCTGCGCGCGCCGGACCTCGCGGCCTACGCGCGGCGGGTGAGGGCGCGGCTCGAATCCGGCGGGATGTTGCCGTAGTTCCAGCGCTTTTGGACGGGGTGCGTGGATTCGCTCAGGCGCGTTTCGAGTGGGCTTTGAGCCATGCCGAGAAAGCCGCCTCGGTCATCTCCCCGGCGGCGAGTGCGAGCGTCCGAAGAACGGCTTCGACCTCTTGCGCGCCGAAACGGCGGCCGTTGAGTTCGAGAAAAAGTGCGGCGGTGGCGAAGCCGATCCGTTTGTTGCCATCGATGAACGGGTGGTTCTTCACCAAGCCGAAAGCGTAGCTCGCGGCCAGATCGGACAGCGTCGGTTTGCCATCGGCGAAAAGGTTCTCCGGTCTCCCCAAAGCCGAATCGAGCAGGCTCTCATCGCGGATGCCGGCAGCGCCGCCGTGCTCGGCGAGCAGGCGTTCGTGAAACGCGAGCACCACATCGCGCCGGATCCACACCGGCACCTTCATTTCGCCAATTCCCGGAGCGCGTTGCGGTAGCGGTTGGCGATGTCCTCGGCCACCGCCATCTGTTGGGCAAAATCGTTCTTGTCCGGCGTCACACGGAAACCGCCATCGGGAGCTTCGGTGAAGACCAGCGTATCGCCCTCGCCTGCGTTGAGCCGGGCCAGTGCTTCCTTGGGCAGCACCACACCGAGGGAATTGCCCACCTTGCGGAGTTTGAGTTCAAGAGTCATGCCGGCAGCGTAGTCACCACGGTAATAACATCAAGCCGTCTCTGGGGCGACAAGGAGCCGACTGAGGATGCGGTGGAGGATGGATTGGCGGAGGTGGGTGAAGGCGCGGCTCGGCGCTCAGTAAGGCGGGCGGAGGGCGGAGGGCTCGGTGCCGTTCTCGGGCGCGATGCGGTAGAGTTTGATGCCGGGTTGGAGATACGAAATCGTCCCGCGCGGCCATTCTTTGACGAGCACGCCTTGGCGGAAGATGCGGCCATAAAATTCCCGCCGATGGTCGTAGCTCGTTTTGCCGCTGGTCTGCGCCTGCGTTTCGTCGCTGAAATATCGGCCGTAGGACTGGCGGCAGACGGCGATGTGGGTCACGCCTTTGGCGAGCAGCTCATCGACGGTCCCGAGGTCGGGAGCGAAGTTGGCGTCGAGCACCTTTTGCGGCACGCGGGCGGCGGCGCTGAAGCCTTCGGCTTTGGTCGGCGAAAGATTGACGCGGTGGTCCTCGGCGATGACCGCGTCGGGCGGGAGATTGGCTTTGATCCACTCGGCGACGGCGGTGGGATCGTCGTGGCGGAAACCGTCGTAGGACTCGCGCAGCCGCGGCAGTTCCGACCAGATGATCCAACCGGCGAGTGCGGCGAGGACGAACTCGCTAACGGTGCGGCGCCGCCGACTGAGTGAGACAAAACCTTCGCCCGTTTCTGCTGCACCGATCCCGCCGAGGACTGGGATGCTAGACATCCGAAACCAGTTCGAGCTGGGCGTTATAAAATGGCGGATGATTTCCGCCGCACCGAAAACGGCGAGCAACGGCAGGAGCGCATTGACGGGCAGCAGGTAGCGCGGGGCGATCTTTGGCGAGCAGGAGATGAGCGCGAGGTAGCCGAGCGGGAAGAGCAGGGTGGCCCACTCCGGCGGCGTGCGGCGGCGCGCGGTGGCGAGCAGCGCGGCGGCGTAGAGCCCGGCGAGAATGGCCACGACGGGTGGCGTGTCGGTGCGCAGCATGCGGAGGTATTCGGCATGCGGTGCCTGGCGGGTGAGGCCGCGCGACCCTTCGGCGACGCCCTGCACTTCATTGCGAATGCTGCGGAACGGGCTGGAGAGTTTCGTGGCGAAGAGCGGGAGATTTGCCGCGAGAAAAGTGAGGCCGAAGACGATGGCGAAGAGTTTCAGCCGCGCGCGGCGGTCGAGCGCGGCGGCGGCGGCGCGATGCCAGATGACGAGCGGCAGGGCCAAGGCGAGCGCGACGATGCCGAGATATTTTCCCGCAGCGGCGAGCCCGCACGCGATGGCCAGAAAGCGCAGCGTCCGCCGATCCGGCGCACGCCACCAGCACTGCGCGGCGAGCAGGCTGAGCGCGAGCCCGAAGACCAGCGCGGGGTCTTCCTTCAGGTAGTGCGCCGTCTCGAAAAGCTCGGCCTGCAAAGCCACGGCCAGCCCCGCGCCCCAGCCGGCCAGCGCGCCGTAGCGCAGCCACGCGAGGAGCGCGAGCGCGGCCACGGTGCCGGCGGCAAAGGCGGCGGACACGCCGCGGCCGGTCTCGACGATGGCCTGCGGCGTGCGCGGGACAAAGCCGACCCGAGAGGCGATGTCCGTGGCGGAGAGGAGCAGCAGCGGATGATGATAGTTGCGGATGCCCTGGATGATTTGCGTGACCTTGCCGCCTTCGTCGGGGTGGTAGCTGTAGGGGAAATCGTGATGCCGCGTGAAGAGGATGAAGCTCCCGATGAAAAGCGCGGCGGCCATGAGCCAGGCGTGGAGCGGAAAGCGGAATGGGGTGGCGGTGGTCACGAAATGAGGCGGTCATTTAATACGGCACGACGAAGCGCGCACGCTTTGAAAAACCACGCCGTCATTCTGAGCGGAGTTTCGCCGGGGGCGCAGGCGGGGGCGAAACGCAGCGCCCGCGTTGCGCCACGCGCTGAACCGCCGCGGCCGCCGCTGCACCAGAACGCGAACTCCCACTACGCCGCCACGCTGCCGCTCGGCGGAGCGGGCTCGCCGGCGGATGCGCGCGGCGAGGTCGCGCCCGGCATTTTCGTCTGCGACTCGGCGTCGTTTCCCGACCTGCCGGCGGTGTCGCTGACCTTCACCATCATGGCGCACGCGCACCGCCTCGCGGCGCAGAGTTTATGAGCCGGGGTGTCGGTCCGACTCCGCTCGTTTTTCCGCTGCGGCTGGAGGATCTCGGTGCGGTGCTCGCGCACGTCGCCACGACCGCGCCCGCGCCCGCCACTGGGCTTCAACGCCTTTCTCGCGCTGCTCGAAAAACTCGCGCCGCGCCGCCGGGTGCCCGCGCCTTTTCCCGCCGGGCTCGTGCTGCGCGCGGCGGCGGTGGCGAAAAAATCGCGGCTCGTCCCGGCGAAGCCCTGCGACCAGGTGCGCACGTTTTTGCACAAAGACCCCGCGCACCTCCTCGGCCACGCGGAGCGGCCCGGCCTCACGCTGCGGCGGTGCGAAGATGAGTCGTTTTTTGCATAGAATCGGCGAAAAAATCGGCGGAGCCGGGTAGGGACGGCACTCCGTGCCGTCCGGGGCGGGCGCAGCGAGGCGGTGGGTGAGGGCGACACGACCCCCGAAGCGCCACCGCCTCGCTGACGCTCGCCCGGTGGGCGGCACGGGCAGGTGCTCGCCGAGGCGCTGCGCGGTCACGCGCTCGGCGGCGGCGGTGAGGTCCGCGATGGGCGCGAGGGCGCGGGCGGCGAGCCAGCGCGCGCCGAAAAAAATCAGGCCGAGCGCGGCGGGAAAGACGATGGCGACGGCGATGAGGAGGCTGGAGGAAAGTTCGTTCAGCTCATCGAGGTCCTCCGCCACGTAGAGCGTCACTCCGTCCGCCGGAAAGACTCCGGCGCGCACCCCGTCCGTGCCCAACTCAAAGTCCGACAAGCCCGGTGGCGCGCCCGCGAGGGAGCGCCCGGCCAGGTTGCGCGAGCGGTAGAGCGGCTGGCCGGCGGAGCCCAGGATTTCGATGAACCAGCCCTCGCTGGCGGTTTCGGCGATCAGGCTCTGGACCAGGCGCGGCGTGACCCACGCCGGGCGCGCACCGCTGGCGCGATACTCGGCGAGGAAGTGCGTGCCGATCAGCCGGAACTGGGCGTCGAGTTCGACGACCTCCTGATGCCGGAGGTAAACGGCCACGCCGCCGGAGACGACGAGCAGGATGGCGGCGACGAGGAGCGCCGCCCAGAGCGTGAGCTGGGCGCGGAGCGACCAGCGTTTCACTCGGGAGCCTCCAGCTTGTAGCCCACGCCGCGGGCGGCGTGGAGCAGGTCGGGTTCGCCGCCCTCGCCGAGCTTGCGGCGCAGCCGGGCCACATGGACGTCCACCACATTCGTGCCCGGATCGAAATGGTACTCCCACACTTTCTCGATGATCTGCGTGCGCGAGACCACGCGGCCCGGCGTGCGGGCGAGAAATTCGAGCAGTCCGAATTCGCGCGGGGTCAGCTCGATGCGGCGGGTGCCGCGGGTGACGTGCCGGCGCATGAGGTCGAGCGTGAGGTCGCCCACGCGGAGGAGGCCCGCCGGCTGGCTGGCGCTGCGGCGCACGAGCGCCTTCACGCGGGCGACCAGCTCGGCCATGGCGAAGGGCTTGGCCACGTAGTCATCCGCGCCGAGTTCCAGCCCTTCGATGCGCACGGAGATTTCGCCGCGCGCGGAGCAGCCGCAGGAGGCTCAGCCCGTCGCGGCCCGGCAGCATGATGTCGAGCACCAGCCCGTCGTAGGGCTGCGTGGCCGCCAGCTCGAAGGCCGCGTCGCCGTGGCCGTGGTGATCTTGCAGGTGTTGGGATGTTTCTTGCCGATGGTGATGGAGGCCGGCGAGACGGTGACGATCCGCCCTTCGTCCTCATTGGCGAGGAGCGGTGCGGCGGTGAGGAGGAGGGCGAGACGAATGAGCTGGGTGCGAAACATGGGATTATTTTTCGGGGTTGTCGGGGTGGTTGTTGACGGTCGCTGACGGTGCTGCCGCCGGGGAGCCGCTGCGCTCGGGCGATTCCTCCGCCGGAGATTCGGTTTTTTCCGCAGGCGGCGTGCTGGCCAGCTTGTGGCCGGCCTTGGCGGGAAGATGCTCGGCGGTGATGCCCAGATGCCTGGCCACCGCGGAGAGTTCGCGGTTCGCCTTGCGCAGGGATTCCCGATGGATGGCCACGATTTCTCCCGTCAACGCATGGACGCAGACCTCGGTCACGCCGGGTGCATTCGGCTGTTCGATATTGAGTTCCCAGACGGGCATTCCGTGACTGCGGGCGAGGCGGGCGTTGCGCGCCGTCCCCTCGCCGATGTGCGAGATGGCCAGGTCCGTGGCGGCCTCGCGGGAGATGGCCGGGCTGTGCATGCCGATCTGCCAGCCCACGTAGCCGCTGCCCGCGCCCGCGAGCAGCATGCCGGAGGTCACGACCAGGAGGAGTTTTGCATTTGTCATCGCATTGGGAAGGGTTTGGCCGGTCGGCGGTGCATGGCGCGGGACGCGCCGCCGGGTGTGGTGTGAATTTCTTCGCCCCGCGGCGATGACAGAACGGCACCGCCTTTGGTGAACGATTCGTCATCGTCTTCGCCGCGCCGCTCGCGGAGCACCCGGCGCGCGCAGATTAGTCTTTCGCCGGATTCGCCGTTGGCCTTTCATCGCGGCCCGCGCGACCTGCCAGCCTGCATGAATCTTTCCGACCTCACCGTTTCCGTCCTCATTCCTGCGTACAACGAAGAGGAATCCATCGTCGGCACCGTCGAGGCGATCCGCAAACACAGCGCCGGATTGAAGGCGCTGGAGATCATCGTCATCAATGGCGGCTCGACGGATCGCACCGGCATCTGCGCCTGCTTCAATCCGCTCAATGTCTTTGCCCCGCCCGCGCTCGTGCTCATCCTGCTCGGCTTTGTCAAAGGCGCGATCGACTACACCGGCCTCCTCGATCCGCATGCGGCGGGGCATCTCGGGATGCTCTCCGTGCTGCTCGCCATGACCGGCGTGCAGACGCTTTTCATCGGGCTGCTCGCGGACCTGATCGATCGCCGGATGAAGATGTAGGCGGCTTCGCATGGCGTCGCTTTTCTCCTCCATGGAATCCCCGTCCGCGCCCCGCTCGCCGCTGCCCGACCGCTGGCTCGCGGGTGCGTTTCTCCTCGCGGTGCTCGGCCTGCGGATCCTTTACGCGTGGCACTTCCGCGTCGATTCGGACGAGCCGCAGCATCTCCACGTCGTGTGGGCGTGGTCGCGCGGGCTGCTGCCCTACCGCGATGTTTTCGACAACCACACGCCCGTCTTCCAGGCGCTCTGCGCGCCGCTCTTCCGGGCGCTCGGTGTGCGCGCCGACATCCTGATGCCGATGCGGCTGGCGATGCTCCCGATCTTCGCCGCGACGATCTGGTGCGTGTGGAAAATCGCCCGCACCTTTTTCACCCCGCGCATCGCGCTGTGGACGGCGGTGCTCGCGGCGCTGTGGCCGCCGTTTTTTTTCGACTCCATCGAGTTTCGCACGGACGAATTGTGGGCGCTCGTCTGGCTGCTCGCGCTCACCGTGTTGGTCACCGGACGGCTCGGCGCGGCGCGGCTTTTCGGCGCGGGGCTGCTGCTCGGTCTGGCCTTCAGCGTCTCGATGAAGACGAGTCTGTTCCTGGCCGCGCTCGCCTTTGCCTTTCTCGCGCTGCTCGTTTTCCGCCGTGCCGCCGGTGAACGGGCCGACTGGCCGCGGATCGGCCAGGGCGCTGCCTGGGTGGTCGCCGGCATCCCTGTGGTCCCGGCGCTCACCGTCCTGTTTTTCATCATGCACGGAGCCGGGCCGCAGATGTACGACTGCGTGATCCGGCACAACATTCTGCCGGGATCGCACGGCCTTGGCGGCGTGCTGAAATCCATCCTCCACTGGCTGCTCTGGCTGCTGCCGATCGCGGCCGGCGGCGCGCTCATTGCGCGGCTGCCGCATCCGCCGGAGGTGCGCGGGCGCATCGCCTTCACCTTCTTTGCCGCGGCGTTCTACGACAGCACGCTGCTTTCTTTCTGGCCGATTCTGACGGCGGAGGACGACCTGCCGTTTTATCCCGCGATGGCCATCACCGCCGCGCCCGCGCTGCTGTGGCTGGGCAGTCTCGCCGGTCGCCGTTTGCGTCTCCCGGCGGTCGCCGCGCCCGCGCTTTTCGCCACCGCCTGCATCGCGTGGATCGTGCGGGCGCATTCGCCTTTCACCGATGAGACCGTGGACCGAATCGGGATCATCGCCGACACCCTGAAACTCACCGATGAAAGCGACTGGGTGATGGATGCCAAGGGCGAGACGATCTACCGCAACCGGGCGTCCCGCTATGTCCTGGAGCAGCTCACCAAAAAGCGGATCACTCTCGGTCTGCTCCCCGACGACATCGCCGCGCGGCTCATCGCCACGCGCGCGCCGCTGGTTTCCACGCGGCGCATACCGCGGACCACGCTCACCTTCATCAAGGCCAACTACGTCCCCATCGCCTGGCGGCTCTTCGTGCTCGGCCAGGTGCTGCGCGAGGACTGGACGCCCGCGCGGCAGGCGCTGCATTTCGAGATCGCGGTGCCGCACCGCTATACACTCGTCACGCGCAGCGGCCCTGCGGCCGGCACGCTCGACGGCACGGCTTTCACCGGCCCGCGCGAACTCGCCGCCGGCCCGCACGAATTCCAGCCTGCCGGCGGGCCGGGCCGGCTCATCCTCGTCTGGGCGCAGGCCATTGAGCGCGGCTACTCGCCCTTCACCGAAATCAAGCCCGACCACACCACGGAGCAGGATTGAAATTTTCGCTGCCGAAGACCGGGAGCCGCGATGGCCGGCCGCACGGTGGAAAGGTTTTGCTCGACACGAGGCCGCGCGAATCTGTATGTCACGCCCCGTCGAAACCGCATGGGCTCCTTTGAGGGCACGCACCGTGGCGCGGCTTCGGGCAGAATTTTTTCATCCGCACCAGCAACGCTAATCCATCCACAGACGCCCATGAGCCGTTCCTTTCCTCTCACCGCCTCGGATCGCATCCTGTTTTTCGCGCCGCATCCCGACGATGAATCGCTCGGCGGCGGCGGGCTCGTGCAAAAGGCCGTGGCCGCGGGCGCGCAGATGCGCTTCGTCTTTATCACCAGCGGCGACCGCAATCCGTGGCCGCAGCGCGTGCTCGAACGGCGGATTTTTCTCGATGCCCCGGCGCGGCGTGGCTGGGGTGCGCGGCGGCGGCAGGAGGCGCTCAATGCCCTCGCCGTCCTCGGCATCGGCGAACCGGCGGAGGCGCATTTCCTCAACTGGCCCGACCAGGGCGTGACCCCGCTGCTCATGGCCGCGGACGAGGCCGCGCTCGAAACGATCTGCCGCATGATCGCCGAGTGGCGGCCCACCCACGTCATCACGCCCGCCGCCGAGGACACGCATCCCGACCACAGCGCCTTCTTCGTGCTCGTGCAGCTCGCGCTCGACCGCCTGCGCCGCCGCGGCGTGACCGTACGCCACACCCTCAGCTACCTCGTGCATGTGCCCAAGGCGCAGCTCGCCCTCGACATCCACGCGCTCCGGCTTTCCGCCGCGGAAATCGCCGTCAAGGCCGACGCCATCCAGGCGCACGAGACGCAGATGCTTTCCAAAAAACGCTTCCTCGCCCACGCCCGCGAGCGCGAGGAATTCCACCTCGCACTGAACCCGCATGACCGGCACCCGCATCATCCCATCGTCAGCGCCGATCAGGGGCGCGGGGCGCTGCGCTTGAAACTGCGGCTGCCCCGCCCGCTCGTCAGCTACCGCGGTGCCATGCTCCACCTCGCGCTCGAGACGCATCTCGAAGGCAGCCTCCGCTGGTCCCTCCCCATGCCCGGCCGCAGCGCCAAAGCGCCCATCACCGACGCCCTCACCGGCCAGACCCGGCGCTGGGCCACCGTGCGGATCAAGGGCCGCACCGCCACGGTTTCCCTGCCCATCGCCGCCGCCCAGCCGCTCGCCCGGCTCTTCGCAAAATTCGACCGCCGCCCGCTTTTCTTCGACATCGCCGGCTGGCGCGAACTCCCCGTCGATGCCAGCCGCGGCCCGCGCGTGCGCCTGCACTCTTTCGACGCCGCGAGGCGTCCGACCTCGGCGGAATAGCCGCCAGCTCCGCGCTGCCGCCGCTGCAGGGGGAAGCTGTCAGCTTCCCCTGCAGCGGCGCAGAGATGGTGCGCGATTCCTCATTCCTCATTCGCGAATTCCTTCCCGCGAATCTGCAAAAACGGGCGGCTGCGGACGATCGTCTCGAACGCCGCAGTAATGCGTCCGTCGTGCGTTTCGAGCGCGCCGCGCATTTCCGCGAGCAGCGGGCGGTCGGAGAGCTGCACGGCGCGGCCGAGGGCGTAACCGAGGAGCTTGCGGCAAAATTGGTCGGTGAATTCGCGGCGGCGCGTGGTGAGCAGGTAGCGGCGCAGGCCGTCGAGTCCGTCGAGCGGCGTGCCGTCGCGCAGCGTGGCTTTCACGTCGATGGGACGGTCGGCGAGATCCTTGTCGCGCGCGCGTCCGATGGCGTCGAAACCTTCGAGCGCGAAACCGAACGCATCGATCCGCACATGGCAGCCGGCGCAGCGCGGGTCGGTGGTGTGTTTCTCGGTGAGCTGGCGGACGGTCAGCGTGTCGGCGCTCTCCTCCTCTGGGAGCCGCGGCACGTCCTTCGGCGGCTTCGGCAGGCGGTCGCCGAGCAGCGCCTCGGCGACCCAGTTGCCGCGCAGGATCGGGCTCGTGCGCGAGGCGCCGGAGTTCTTCGCGAGCGTCGCCGCCTGGCCGAGAATCCCGCCGCGCCCGAACTTTTTCAGGCCGTCCACGCGCCGCCATTCCTCGCCGCTCACGCCGGGGATGCCGTAGTGCTTCGCGAGCGGCTCATTGAGAAATGCGTAGTCGGCGTCGAGGATGTCGGACACCGCGCCATCGCGCTGAAAGAGGTCGGTGAAAAAGCGGATCGACTCCTCATACATCGCGCCGCGCAGCGCGGTGAAGGTCGGGAAATGGCGGTCGCTTTTTTCGTCGAGGTGATCGAAGTCGCGGACGTGAATCCACTGGCACGCGAACTCCGTGGCGAGCCGCCGGGTGCGGGCATCGCGCAGCATCCGGCGCATCTGCGCCACGAGCACGTCGGGCTCGTGCAGCCGTCCGCTCGCCGCCGCCGCGCGCAGTTCCGCATCGGGCGCGGATGACCAAAGGAAGTAGCTCAGGCGGCTCGCCAGTTCGCCATCCGAGACCGGCCCCGCCTCACGGCCCGGCGCGGCTTTTTCCAGCCGGTAAAGAAACGCCGGAGCCACGAGCACGCGCGCGAGCGTGAGCCGGATCGCGTCTTCGTGCGGCAATTCCTCCGCGCGCAATTTGCGATACAGCCCGCGCAATTCCGCCGTCTCCGCGCCGGTGAGCGAACGCCGGTACGCGCGATCCGCAAACTCCAGCACCGCGTCGAGCTGCCGCGGCTGCGTGTCGATGAGCCGCTGCTTAAACTCGGCGGCGTGCTGTTTGATGACCACGCCCAAAGGCTCCAGCCGCTTGTCGCCGTTCGGCGCATTCGGGCCGTCCTGCGAGGAGTACTGCCAGATTTGCTCGAACGCATCGACGAGCGTGAGCGCATCCTGGGTGACGAAACGCAGTTCGTCCCACAGCCGGTCGAGCTGCGCCTTTTGCGCGTCGTCGAGCAGCAGCCGCGCGAGCTGGTCGTCCTCGCGGTGGAAAAGCGTGAGCGTGACCACTTCATCCACCGGCACGATTTTCGTGTAGCAAAGCGCGGCCGGAAACATCTGCCGGAATTCCTCGAACACCGACTCCAGCTTCTTGCGCGCCGCACTGCCTTCGTTCGTCACGATCGGCGTGCCGAATGAAACCGTCGTGTTGCTCGAAGTCCACGCGCCCTGCGCATCCGCTACGTTCGTGCCGCTGGGGCGCAGTCCCGATTTTGCGTCCGGCTTCGTCGTGAGCACTTGAAGCTGCACGCTGCCCTCCGCGCCGGTCGCGGGATCGAGCGCGCCGGTCGTCACGAATTCACTGCCGGCGACGAGTTCCGCGGGCAGCCGCACTTCGATCACCGACGGTGCCTGCACGCAGAGGCTTGCCGCATCCACCGCGCTCCCGTTCGGATGTTTTCCAAACAGCGCCGGATCAAGTCCCCACTTGGATTGCGCGGCATTTCCCGCCGGTGTTTTGCCCGCCGTCGTTTCGGAGAAAAGCGGGCCGGTGAGCGACGTGAGCTGCGCGTAAAGCGCCGCGTCCGGGCTGCCCGCGGGCGGCGGCGCGGAGGTCAGCAGCTTTTGCACGGCCTCGGCGAGCTGCTGTTTTTCGTCCGCCTTGTCCGCCGCCTGCCAGCGCGCCAGCAGCGAGCCCTCTGGGATCACCGCGCCGCTCGCGATGCCGGAATCCGGTTCGGAATAAAAGTGCCACACGCCTTCGCGACCGGCCTTGTCCGCGTGCGGATTTCCAGCGAGCACGTCGCTGGAAACGTCGCGCGTCAGCGACCACACCTCCGCCGCGTCGCCGCCCGCGATGAGCTTGAATTCCAAGTCCGTGAGATCGCACGAGTGATCGCCATTGCGCGCGCCGATGAGCAGCGAAACCAAGTCCCCAGGCTGTACCGCGAGTTTTTCAATCGGCCCCACCGTGACCGGCTTGCCGCCTTGCGCGACGCCCTCGGCGAGTCGCTGCCGCGTGCTGCCGCGACGCAGCTCCAGCGCCCACGTCACGCCATTGCCGCACTCGGGATGCGCGTGCGTCACCGTCGCTTCGATGCGCAACACCGCGGCCCGCGGACTCCGCCAGCCGACCGCGGCCGCAAGTTTCGGCGACGGATGCACCACGACGCCGTGCGGCTTCATGTTGCCCGGAATCCGCACCTGCTGATCGGACGAATTCGCCATCAGCGAAGGCAGGTCTGGCGAACCCCAGCCTTTCACGAAATCGTATTCGCCCGACTTCGGCAGCGGCTTGGTGAAATGGTCGAGCTTGATCTCGCTGGCGGGGCCGATGCCGAGGTAGCCGAACCACGCCTTCAGCGCGTCGGTATCCCCGCCATACCGCCGCAGCACAATGTCCGCGGCATCGTGGGCCGCACCTTTCGCCGCGCCAGCCTCCGCCGCCGCGGTCAGCGCGCGCGTCGTGGCCGCGAAAATTCGCGCCCGCCGCGCGGTCAGTTCGCCGACAAAACTCCGCACGTCGCGCAGCAGGATCGGAGGCCGTCCGGGGATGACCAGCTTCGGCTCCTTCCACACGACGAAATCGTTCGCCGGCCCATCGCCCGCATCGCCCGCGGCGAGCCAGATCACGACTTCATTGCCGCTCGCCGGAGCCGCGAGTTTCACCCGCGATTCCTGCTGCGCCACGAGCGGCGTGATCGGCTCCATCCAGGCCTTCGGCCCGCCCACTTTTCCGATCTGCCCCACGCTGCTGAACTTCCACAGGGTCTTCTGCCACTCGCCGATTTCCGCCGCCATCGCCGGCACATTTTCCGGCTTCGCCACGCGCCAGCGCGCCCGCAATCCGTCGAGCAAAGGCGACGGCTCACCGCTTTGCAAAAGCTTCACCAGCGCGCCGAGATACTTCGCGCTCAAGCCGCGCTCGCGCGCCACGGCCTCGATGTTTTTCGCCACATCGCGCAGTTCCAGCGACGCCGCGAGATACTTGTCCAGCGGCAGACTCCCGCCCTTGTTCTTGTCCAGCGCGATGCCTTGCTGCGTCACCGTCTCCGCCCCACCCACCGCCGTGAAGCCGCTGTAGAACCCGCGAATCTGCGCGAGGATTTCATCCGTCCAGTCGCGCCGCGTCGTGCTCGGCGAAAAGCGGATGCCGTCCGGCAGGAGCATCGCGTGGCTGGCGATTTCCTTGGCCGCGTCGAGATACTTCGTGAGCAGCGACGGCGACATCACGAGCGCCGCGCCGGTATTGGTGAAGCCTTCGCCCGCCGCGCCGTCCACTGGAAATTCCCGCGCGGGATCGAGCGTCTCGACGCCCGTGAGATCGCGCAGCGTGAACGTGTATTCCGCGTTCGATAACCGCCGCAGCACGACCGGTCCCGGATCGCCCGCGCGCGCCATCGCCATCGCCTCTAGCGTCGCGTCCACCCAGCCCGCGAGCCGCGCCTTTTCCTCCGGCGAAGGCTGCGGCTTTTTCTTCGGCGGCATCTCGCTGTTCGCGAGCTGCTCGGCCACGTCCTGCCAGATTTTCGGGTGCCGCTTTACCTCCGCGAGCGAGGAGAAAACCTCCAGATCGAGATCGCCTTTCTGCTCATCCGTCGAGTGGCACTTGAGGCAGTAGTCTTTGAGGAGCGGCCGGATTTGGCCGTCGAAAACCGCAGCCTCGTCGGCGGCGGAAACCGCGGGCCTTCCGATGAAAAGCGCCGCGAGGAAAAGCTCCGCGGCGATGGTGAGTGCAGGCGTTTTCGAGGACACGACCGGCACGCTGCCACACGCGCACCGCCGCGCCAAACGAGTTATTCGGCTTGCCATCGGGCGGCGCGGGCAGGTACGGCTTTCCGGCGTTCCCCCGGCATGGTGTCGGGGGACTGGAAAACAAAAATCGCAAACTGAGGTTTCAAAACGCGTATGAAAACAAATCGTTCCAATCCACTGCACCGCGCCTTCATCGGCTGTCCGTGCTGCACCATCATCCCCGCGCACATGCTCAAAAAGCTGGCGGAAAACGGCACCCCGCGCCAGCGCCGCCGCGCGCTGGGCACCATGCTCCAGAGCGAACGCTTGCGCGGGCATCGCGAGATGCTCGCCAGTCTCGGTGCGGTCTCGCTTGCCACGCCCACCGGGCAAAAGCGCCGCACCATCTACGATGCGAAACAAAAACCCGTGCTGCCCGGAACGCTCGTGCGCGGTGAAGGCGGGAAGAAGACCAAGGACACGTTCGTCACCGAAGCCTACGATTACTCGGGCACGGTGTACGACTTCTACAAGACCGTCTTCAACCGCACCTCCGTCGATGACAAAGGCATGCGCCTCGACTCGACGATCCACTACCGCGAAGACCCGCGCGAGGCCTTCGACAACGCCTTCTGGGATGGCCAGCAGATGGTCTATGGCGACGGCGACGGTGAGATTTTTGACCGCTTCACCAAATGCCTCGACGTGATCGGCCACGAACTCACGCACGGCGTCACGCAGTTCGAGGCGGGCCTTGTCTATCAAGGGCAGTCGGGCGCGCTGAATGAATCGCTCTCCGATGTCTTCGGCGTGCTCGTGAAGCAGTGGAAGCTCAAGCAGACCGCCGCGAAAGCCGACTGGCTCATCGGCGCGGGCCTGCTCGCCAAAGGCGTGAAAGGCGTGGCCTTGCGCTCGATGAAAGCGCCCGGCACGGCCTACGACGATCCGCGCCTCGGCAAAGATCCGCAGCCCGCGCACATGAAGGACTACGACCACAGCGCCGGGGACAACGGCGGCGTCCACACCAACTCCGGCATCCCGAACTACGCCTTCTACCTCGCCGCCACGGCGATCGGCGGCAACGCGTGGGAGAAGGCCGGCAAAATCTGGTACGACACGCTCTGCAACCGTCTCCGCGCCGATTCGGATTTCGCCGCCGCGGCCAGCGCCACCGTCAAATCCGCGACCGATCTTTTCGGCGCGAACAGCGCGGAGCAGAAGGCCGTGCAGTCCGCGTGGAAACAGGTCGGTGTGCTCAAGTAGCCGCCCCGTCGTGCGGGCGGACGCGGGTGCGTCCGCCCGCTTTTTTTCCACCATGCGCATCACCGTTTCCCGCACCGGGGGCTTCGCCGGAATCCGTCCGCCGCCCATCGTGCTCGACACCGCGACGCTCGCCGGCGCGGAGAAAAAGCGCGTCGAGCAGCTCGTCGCCGCGTGCGGTTTTTTCGACCTCCCCGCGACGCTCGCGGCCTCGGGAAAATCCGCCGATCAGTTTCTCCACCACATCACCATCGCGGGCGACGACGGGCGCGAGCACAGCGTCACCCTCCACGCCGACGCGGCCTCCGCGCCGCTGCGCGACCTGCTGCACTTCGTGCGCGTCGGGGCGTGAGCGTCCGGTTGCGTTCGCCGCCAGCGCGGTTGCGGGACCATGCACTTCGGAAAACATTGATACCGTAGAGTAGATTCGGGTCGGTTTGGGGTAGTTCGGGCGTTTTAGTCTTGCTCTGGCAGGAGACATGCATACACATGAGGGCGCGGGCGCTCTCTGCGCCCGCATTTCCAGCCATGAGCACCACCGTTCCAATACTCCCTCCGCCCGTGCGGAAAACGCACGTTTTTGAAGACCTCGCATCGGTCGAGGCGGCGCTGCGCAAAATTCTCCCGGCAGAGTTGGAGGAGCGACTGCTTGCGCAGATTCCCCAATGGTTTCTGGTCATCGGGCTTTTTAAGGATTTGGAGTTGGCCTATGCCGCACTCGAAGAGCGCGGGAAGATTGAACCAAAATATCGCGCAGTGCTTACGGCGATTCTTTCGCTGGGTGAAAACATTTCCGCCGGGCTAATCGCGCGGCCTGAGCTGGATTTGAAAACAATCGGATACTGCCCGCGCGTTGTGGACGCGAACCTGCGCTATCTTCGGGCGAAGTACCAACATCGCTTCGGGCCGATGGACAATGCCGCCGTAGCGGATTTTGAGGCGATGCTCGAAAGTGAAGGCGCGCCAAGTATTTGAGCGGCTGCTTCATCTCCAATATCGGCTCGACAGCACGTCGCCCGAGGAGAGCCCACAGATTTACGAGGACTTCGATTCGGCGCTGGAAGAGCTGCAATCGCTTATGGGGTGCCCGGCGCAACGAATCCACGATGCGCTTAACAAGCATTACGATGCCTACGTTCGGAAACTGAACGGGCGGTAATTTCTACGCAGCTACTTCTTTTTCTTCTTCGGCAGTTTCGCCAGCTTGGCGAGCCCCGCGCCGATCTTCGCCGCCTTGACCTGGGCCAAGTCCTCCGGCTTCAATTCAGAGAGGTCGATCTTGCTGGACGGGTGGAGTGGTTTTGTGGGCCGGGTTGGCATGGTCGGAAGATAGCAGATTTGAGGAATCTCGTGAATCGTTCAAAAAGGGCATTGCGGTAGGTTGTGGTTATGGTTTCATTCGTAATCTCAATCTCGAAACCTATGATCGTCGAACAATTAAAATCCGAAAAGCTCAGCTTGGAGAAAGCCATTGCGACGCTAGAGCCGCTTCGTAAGCGCCACGCCCTGATTATCGAGCTGCTTCGTTCCTATGGAGAGCAGGAGGAGCAACCTCAATTGATCGCAGTTGCTCCAGGGGTCAACGGCAGCCGCTATGGATCGCTGGCAATGATGGACGCAATCCGCACGGTTCTCGGGCTGCGCCCAACCGAGTTTTTGACGCCCCGCGAGATCACAAAGCATCTTTTGGAGGGGGGGTTTAAGACAGCTTCGCCGAATTTGAAAGTCATGGTCGGCGAAGCCTGTAAGCGAAAGAGCAAGGGAGCTTCTGCCGAGTTTGAGGCCGGGGAAAAAGACAAATACAAAGCGTACCGGCTGAAATGATTTCCAACCTAATACCGCCATGAAAATATCCTGACAGCGTGGGCCTGAATGTCCTTCCGGTAGGATTGGCCGCGCGGAAAGAAAACCGGCCCGCCTGATTTCACTTTGACGAGAGAATCATCAGGCGGGCCGAGATACCGGAACCCGTTTCAGGGCTTTGTTCTACAACCCCGGTTGGGGTCTTTAACGTGGCAACAATGGCTCTCAGTGCAGTTCAAATCAAGAACAAACTATGGTCATTCAATCCGCGTGGCTCGGCCACGCTTTCACAGTCCACCCGCATAGCGCGGGGTGGAACAACGTCAGCGGCATCTACATTTTCTGCGGCGTCAGTCCGCAGAATCGCTGGGTTCCTCTGTACATCGGTCAAACGGACAGCTTCCGCACTCGCATCCCACAGCATGAGCAGTGGAGGCCGGCAGTGCGGCTCGGGGCCACCCATGTCCATGCAGCGGCGGTTCCATTGTCCGCAATCCGGGACGCGCTGGAACAAAAGTTGATCGCTGCATTCCAGCCGAGGTTGAACACGCACCACAAAGCGATGATGGGGATTGGTCTTCGGTAGTCATTGGTAAATGTGATTCGCACCGCCCTCGAAAGGGGGCGGTGCGTTTTTTTATGCTGCCGCTTTCAATTCTTTCAGCGTGGTGCGCTTGCCCTTGGTCTTGCCGATCATCGCCACCATGCGCTCGCCGTCGGTGCATTTGCGGTGGTTGAAGCGGAAATCGAACTCGCCCACGTAGAGCGGTAGATACTTCGTGCTGAGGCTGTGGAATGTCCCTATCACGCCCCGGCGGAGCAGGCTGAACGAGGACTCGACGAAATTCGTCGTCACCACGTCGCCGGTCTTGTCGATGCGGTAATACTCGCGCTTCCCGCCTTTGCCCCGGCGCTCGTGGTTGACGCTCTTGTGCGTGAACCAGAGCGGCGTGCGGTCGTAGAGGCCGCTCGCATCGGTGTTGACCGTCGCGCCGTCCTCGACGTTCTCGTTTATCATCTTCGCCATGCCGTCGGCGGTGAAGCGTTTTAGGACGTAGCTGCGCCGCGTGCCCGTCTCGCGCTCCACCATGCCGATGACGGCAACCTTTTTGTCTTTCGAGCCGGGGCCAGCCTTCTTCGCCTTCGGCCCATAGTAGCATTCGTCGATTTCGACGTGACCCTTTATCTTGCGCTCAAACGGCCCGCCATCCTGCAAGGCAAAGCGGATGCGGTCGGTCATGTAGAGCGCGGTGCGGTAGCTGCCGAGTCCAAGTATCCGCATGAATTGCAGGCTGCTCATTCCCTTTTTCGATGAGGCCATGAGGAACATTCCGATTATCCATTTACGAATCGGGATGTGCGAATCCTCGAAAATCGTGCCGACGGTGACGGTGAATTGGCGGCGGCAATCTTTGCAGTTGAAAAGCCCAGCGCGAACGCTCGCGCAGTCCATCCGATAGACGCGCAGCGAGTCGGTCTGTTTGCAGCGCGGGCACACCGGGCCACGCGGCCAAATCCACGACTCCAAAAACGTGCGCGCGTTCTCATCGGTCGCGAACGTGGAGAGTATGTTGTCGAGGGTTAATGTCTCGGGAAGCGTCGGGTCGGCTTGCTTTTTCATGCACTCAATCTCGCGAGATACTTTGTTTTGTAAAGTGCATACTCCCGCGCGGTTGACAACTGTAACCATCGCAGTTACAGAACGCGCCTACCGATGGCCTCCAGTTGCCGCTTTGCCTTTGCCGTCCATGTCCTCGCGGTGCTCGCGCTCAAGCGCGAGAGCGGGGGCGTGTGCTCGCACTTGCTCGCGGAGAGTGTGAATACGAACCCGGTCATCATCCGCCGACTGCTCACGCGCCTGCGCCACGCGGGGCTCGTCACGACCCAAAAAGGCTCGGGCGGCGGCGCGACACTCAGCATGGAGCCGGAGAAAATCGCGCTCGATGCCGTCTATCGAGCCATCGAGCCCGGCGCGGCGTTTGCCCAGCACCCGCACCAGCCCAACCAGCGCTGTCCGGTCGGCGCGGGCATTGAGCGCGTGCTCGATGAAGTTTTCGCCTCCGCGCAGTCCGCACTCGAGACCGAGCTCGCGCGCCGCACCCTGGCCGACGTGCTCGCGGCCATGGCCGAGGAGCCGCCGCCACCCCGCAAAGCACCGCGCACCCGTTCGCGCAAGGCCGCTTGATCGCTTCGTCGCGATTCTTTTCCATCAACAACCCACCCGCCATGTTCACCGACACCGCCCACGTTGACCCGCCAGCCGCCGCGCGAACCGCCGCCGCTCCCACCGACCATCGCGACCTCCGCAGCGATGATTTCTGGCGCGGCATTCCGGCCTACGCCCGCGTCTCCGCCGAAGAATTCCGCACCCACACTTTCCAAAACCGCCACTCCGTCACCAACCCCCGCCAGCTCCGCGAAACGCTCGCGGACCTTGTGCCCGCCAGCTTCTACGACGATCTCGAAGCCGGCGTAAAGAACGCGCCGATGGCCCTGCGCATCTCACCGTATCTCCTCGCGCTCATCGACTGGAGCGCGCCGCACACCGACCCGATCCGCACGCAGTTTCTCCCGCTCCGCGCCGAGCAGCAGCCCGACCACCCGATGCTGCGCTACGACTCGCTCAACGAGCGCGAGGACTCGCCCGTGCCCGGCCTCACGCACCGCTACCGCGACAAGGCGCTCTTTCTCCCGCAGGATTCCTGCCCCGTCTATTGCCGCTTTTGCACGCGCAGCTACGCGGTCGGCGGCGACACCGACGCGGTGGAAAAACTCAAGCTCACGGCGAACTTCGCGCGCTGGGAGCAAGCCTTTGCCTACATCGCCGGGCAGCCCGATCTCGAGGACATCGTCATCTCCGGCGGCGACAGCTACAACCTCAGCGCCGCGCATCTTCAGCTCATCGGCGAGCGCCTTTTGCAGATGCCGAACATCCGCCGCATCCGCTACGCCACGAAAGGGCTGTGCGTGCAGCCGCAGAAAATCCTCAGCGATCACGCGTGGACGGATGCGCTCACCCGCGTCGTCGAGCTGGGTCGCCGCCTGCACAAGGACGTGGTCGTTCACACGCACTTCAATCACCCGAATGAGATCACCGCCATCACCGCCGATGCGATGAACGTCCTCACCGAGCGCGGCATCCACGTCCGCTGCCAGACCGTGCTCCAGCGCACCGTCAATGACGACCCCGCCGTGATGACGCAGCTCGTCCGCCGGCTGGGCCATGTGAACGTGCATCCCTACTACGTCTATATGCACGACATGGTGCCCGGCGTGGAAGACCTGCGCACCCCGCTGGCCACCGCGCAGCATTTGGAAAAGCATGTCCGCGGCGCGACCGCCGGCTTCAATACGCCCGCCTTCGTCCTCGACACGCCCGGCGGCGGCGGCAAACGCGACGTCCATTCGCCCGAGCACTACGACCGCGCCACCGGCGTCTCGGTTTTTGAAAGCCCGAGCGTCAAACCCGGCAAAAAATTCCTCTACTTCGACCCCGTCGCCTCGCTCGACGAAACCGCCCGCTGGCGCTGGACCCAGCCCACCGAGCGCCGCGCGATGATCGACGAGGCGCTGGCACTGTAGCGGCGGTCTATGACCGCCGAAGCGGTGCGTCCGCTAATGAAAACTCCGTATCCCTCCCGCTCCCGACGGTGATAGACCGCCGCTACAACGTCGCCCGCCGCACGCATTCCTCGATCACCGCGACCTGCGCGGCGACGCGCTGCTCGATCGCAAACTCGGACGGCGATTCGATGGTCAGCGAGCGTTCGGCGTGGTTGAAATGGAACCAGATCGCTTCGGGGTAGCCCATGCGCTCGAAGCGCCGCCGGTCGAGACGGCGGCGATAAATGCCGCCGGCGATCTTGCGACCGTCGATGCGGGTGCGGCGCTCGATTGCGATGTGCGGACGGGCGGCATTAAGGAGCGCCTCACCCCAGGACGGTTTTGCGCGCGCGACATCGTAGAGGTAGAGTCCCTGCCCGTCGTAGTCCTCGTGGAGCATCATCGCGGCGGCGAACTGATGCGGCGCGACGAGCTGTTTCACGGCGCTGACGACGGGTTGATCGTCGCGGTGAAAGAGCCGGTTGAGATCGAGGCCGTCTTCATTGCAGCGCGTGTTGTTGATGAGGCCCCACGGGTTCAGGCACGGGAGCAGCAGCAGCGGCAGGCGGGGCAAACGGCGGACGTTTTTTTCGGCCCAGGTGATGAGCGCCTCGGTCGCGGCGGGTTCGTCGCCGTGGATGCCGGCGGAGATGTAGATGCCGCCGGATGCAGTCAGGCACTTGGTCCGCAGGTAAAAGAGATCGTGCTGCTCCGTGCCCGCCAGCTTGCGCAGCGGCAGGCCCGCCGCACGGGCGACGGCCCGCCAGCGCTGGATGAGAAAGCGGTAGTCGTGCGCGCGATGCGTCATGGTAGGGATGGCACTCCGTGCCGTCCGGGGCGAACGCAGTGAGGCCGCGGGTCGGTGTGCGGCCACGCGTTCACCAGCCGCCTCGCTGCGCTCGCCCGGCGGACGGTACGGAGTGCCGTCCCTACCCGGCTGCGCCGAATTCGGGTTCGCGAGATCACAGCTCTTTCAGCAGCCGCTCGTGGATGTTGCCGAAGCCGCCGTTGCTGAGGATGACGATGACGTCGCGCTCCTTTGCCAGCGGGCGCAGGCGGGCGATGATGGCGCTGACGTCGGGCTCGTAGAAGGCGGGTTTGCCGGTGGCGGCGATGTCGGCGACGACGTGGGAAGGGTCGAGGCGGTCATCCGCGGCGAGTTGTTCCTGGCGGGCGACTTGGGCGAGGATCACGCCGTCGGCGACGGCGAGGGCGGCGGGGAGTTCGTGCTGAAAGATGGCGCGGCGGGTGGTGTTGGAGCGAGGCTCGAAGATCGCCCAGAGGCGGCGGCCGGGATATTGGTGGCGCAGACCGCGCAGGGTTTCGCGGATGGCGGTGGGGTGGTGGCCGAAGTCGTCGATGATGGTGATGCCGCGCACTTCGCCGCGCACTTCCTGGCGGCGTTTCACGCCTTCAAATGCCGCCGCCGCCTTTGCAATCACGTCGAGCGGCACGCCGTAGAAATGCGCGGCGCTGATGGCCATGGCGGCGTTGCGCACGTTGTATTCGCCGACCATCTGGATGGCGAAGCGCGTGTCGAGCAGCGTGAATTCCGAGCCCGCCGGGTGATAGCGCACGTCGCGGATATGCCGCGCGGCGTTTTCCGAAAAGCCGACCTCGACGAGCTGCGCGCGCGTGATTTTCGCCACGTCGATGCAGTTCGCGTCGTCGCCGTTGATCAGCACCATGCCGTTTTCCGGGACGATGTTGAGCAGCCGCGTGAAGCTGAGTTTGACCGCGTCGAGATCGTCGAAAATGTCGGCGTGGTCGAACTCGATGTTATTCACGACCACGAGCTCCGGGAGGTAGTGGATGAACTTCGAGCGCTTGTCGAAAAACGCGGTGTCGTATTCGTCGCCCTCGATGACCACATGCCGCGAATCGTGCAGGCTCGCGCCCTGGCCGAGGTTCGTGGCGATGCCGCCGATCATGTAGGCCGGGGCGAGCCCCGCGCTTTGCAAAATCCACGCGAGCAGCGAGGTCGTGGTCGTTTTTCCGTGCGTGCCGGTGACGACGAGATTGTGCCGCCCGCGCAGGAAAAACTGCTTCAGCGTCTCGGGCAGCGAGAGGTAGTAGAGCTTGCGGTTGAGCACCGCCTCGATCTCGGGATTGCCGCGCGAGATGGCGTTGCCGACGACGATGAGATCGGTGTCCGCCGGGATGTTCTCCGGTTTGTAGCCCTCGCTGAGCCGGATGCCTTTGCTTTCGAGAAAAGTGCTCATCGGCGGGTACACCGCGGCGTCCGAGCCGGTGACGGTGAAGCCCTGCGCGCGCATCGCCGCGGCGACCGCGCCCATGGCGGTGCCGCAGATGCCGATGAAGTGGACGTGACGAAGCGGGGAATTCATAAGCGCGGAAAAGAGCGCGCAAACTAGCGACCCCGCGCAGCCCGCGCAACGCTGGCTTTCGGCGGTGAAAAGCGCACGCCCCTGCTGTCTGTGGGCATCTCTCGCTGATCCCGAATGCCCGCTACCACGGCAGCCACTGCTCGCCAAGCGCGGGCCAATGCCAGTGCTGCGCCGCGCGCATGGTGATGTAGCCGGTGCAAAGGATCGCGTAGAGCGCGAGCACCCAGCGCAGGCCGCTGACGAAGCCGAGGAGGCGCTTCACGGGTGCCTCCGGCAGCGGATGTTTCAACTCGTCGCGCAGCAGCGCGTGCCGCGCGAAAAGCATTGCGCCAATCGCCAGCGCGGAGTTCGCCAGTTCGGCGAGCTGCCACTTGGGGATTTCCGCCGGGGCCACGTAGAGCGCGAGGAAGCGGGAAACCGGATGCCCGTTCCACCAGTCCGCAAAGCCCGGCAGGTGCATCATCAGCACCAGCTTCACGAGAAAGGCGGCGATGGCGATGACGCCATACCACACACGGATGCGGCTCAGGTCGCCGCGCTTGATGAGTTCGAGCTTCGTCCGCAAGTCCGTGCTCTCGCCGAAAGTCGAATGGGCGACGAAGACCAGTGGGGCATAGATGATGGAGGTGGCTTTGAGCGACCAGCGGTAGAGTAGGGCGGGTAGAAACCAAATGACGAACGCGGCAGGCCGCCCGAGAAAGACAGTAACCCAATGGGGAATGTCAGTTCGACCCGCATCAATCTCTTTCATAAAAGATTGCAGTGTCGTAGTCGGGTGGTCAGGCACCAATTCAGGATGAAATCGACTATCTATCGTAAGTGTCACCTGTGCCCAATTCCTTGGGATAGCTGCCAGCGCAGCCATCGGTTGTCTGAGGCAAGTCCTAATCGCTGATACGATGCGTACAGCCGGTGGCGTCAATGGAACGATCAAGAACAGCAACAACGTAAATAGCAATGAAAGGGAATGGTATAAAAGCATCAAAACCCAGCGCTTTGCTCTGAAGGAAAGAATCGCGAGCAAAAAGTAATGAGCACACAATCTGTCCAGCCACTCGTTCACTTTCATCAATCGATCAAACCACTCAATCCCAAGCCGCGTGCTCTCCTCCGTCCGCAAGAGCAGGAGCGGCGAGACGCACATGGCGACGGCCAGCCAGCGCAGGGTGTTGAAGTGCGCGGAGAGGTAGAAGACGAGCGCGATGGCGAGCAGCGTCTCGACGATGGCGAGGATCGAGACTTCGCCCCGGGCGACCGACTCTTTATTGGAAACAAGGCGCATATTCCCGTGGGTTTGTGGCGGGTGTCGCTAACGACGCGCAGTCCCTCACAACAAGGAAACAAAATCCGAGACGGCAATAATCGGAATGCCGCTGGCTTCCGTCAGCGATAACAGATGGGCTTTGTCTCCGGTCACGAGGTAATCGGCCTGCGCAGCCACGGCGCATTCGATGAACATCTCGTCGTCCGGGTCGGCGGTGTGAGGGGGCAAGGGTGATGGATAGAAAACATGGCCGGATTGCCTGATGGCACTTAGCCAGTCGGTCGGCGGCTTTGCCGGATAGCGATGCGCGAGACGCGCGACGACCTCTTCATACTCGGAGAGAATGGGGTGGCTGATGGCTAGCTGATACTTCCCAAGCAGCCATGCTTCGAGGCAGCGCGCGGGTTTGCCCCGCCAATAGGTGGCGCTGGCAATGATGTTGGTGTCGAGGACGGCGATCACCGCCGCGAGGCGCGCGCTTCCCGAATGGCTTCGGCGACTACGGCATCATCGTCCGGCGTGGGTTCGGGCTGCTCGCGGCTGCGTTCGAGTAATGCGGCGCATTGTTCCGGGGTGAGGGGCTGATGCTTGCGCAGGAGGATGGTGCCTTTGTAAAGCTGGACATCTAAGGTGTCTCCGGGACGGAGGTGGGCATGCTCGCGCAATTCGGAAGGAAGGGAGATTTTGCCGTCTTCAGTCAGGATCGCATTCATGGCGGGAACGTAGGGTTTCATCAAAGCCCGTCAAGGGTGCCGGATGTGCGCTATTTGAATAGGAAATCGACGAGCACGCGGCCGAGCCAGCCGAGCAGGTCGGGGAGGTCCCAGCCGTCGGGCATGGAGCGGCCGGTGGGTGGTGGGTTGTCGATGCTGGCGACGGGCGCGGGGCGGTGACGGCGCTTTTCGGTCTCCCAATGCTGGAGGTCGCGGGCGCGGGCGGCTTCGAGGCCGCCGGCGCGGATGAATTCGACGATGCGGCGGAGTTCGTCGTGGTCGAACCAGGTGCCGTGGCCGCGGCAGATGTCGATGATGACGCCGGAGCGCTCGGAGAAGTTGATGCGGTTCATCAGCGTGCGGCAGACGGGGCAGGGGCGG
The DNA here is from genome assembly GCA_043779205.1 of Chthoniobacter sp. Lineage (GTDB taxonomy): Bacteria > Verrucomicrobiota > Verrucomicrobiia > Chthoniobacterales > Chthoniobacteraceae > Chthoniobacter. Next base: position 44,036 of record JAYWEP010000110.1, read on the forward strand.
TAGCGGACTTCGTCGAGGGTGGTGAGGAGGGGTGTGGCGAGGGGATCGGGCGTGGCTCCGCCGAGGACGGCCGCCTGCTGGTCGCGGTCGGCGCAGATTTGCTGGAAGGTTTCGACATCGACCCACAGGCCGGTGCATTGCGGGCATTCGTGGACTTTTGACGCGCCGAGGGCGAGGGCTTGGAGATCGGTGTGGCAGGAGGGGCACTGGCGCTGGATGTCGTCGGGCTCGGCGAGGCGCGCGGCTTTTTCGCCGCAGTGCGGGCAGAATTTTGCGCCGAGGAAAAGCATGCCGTAGCACGAGGGGCAGGCGATGGTGGCGAGGCGCGCGTGGCAGTGGTCGCATTGGGTGGCGTCGGTGGCGGCCGGTGCGCCGCACATGGGGCAGTTGAGGGTGGCGGCGTCCATTTTTCTAAAGGGCGTTCAAAGTCTCTTCCTCTTCCTCTTCCGCTTAATCTTCCTCGTCGTTCATGCTTGGGACGGGAGGAAGATTAAGCGGAAGAGGAAGAGGAAGAAACCATGCTTATCCGGTTTGTTGACAAGTCCGTGCTTGGCAGCGCCATCCCAAGGGGGATCGTGCTCTGTCATATCCTGATTTGTCACGCAACCGGATAAG
>JAYWEP010000111.1:0-9296 GCA_043779205.1 Chthoniobacter sp.
AGGCGCGGGCGGCTTCGACGAAGACGGGGTCGTTCATCAGGACGAGGCTTTGCAGCGGGGTGCTGGTGCGGGCGCGCTGGGCGCTGCAAAATTCGCGCGTGGGCGCATCGAGCGTGATGAAGGACGGATAGACCGTGGAGCGCCGCCAATAGACGTAGAGGCCGCGGCGGTAGAGGTCGGCGCCGGTGGATTTCTCGTAGTTGTAGCCGCTCATCTCGTTGATCTCCCAGGTGCCGGCGGGCTGCGCGGGCTTGATGCTTTTGCCGCCGAGCCGGGGGTCGAGGATGCCGGCGATGGCGAGGGCGTTGTCGCGCAAAAACTCGGCGTCGAGGCGCTGGCGGGGGCCGCGGGCGAGGAGGCGGTTTTCGCTGTCGCGGGCGAGGAGGTCGGGCGTGACTTTGGCGGACTGGCGGTAGGTGGCGGAGAGGGTCATTTGCCGGAGCGCGCGCTTGATGTCCCAGTCGCGCATGAAGTCGGCGGCGAGCCAGTCGAGCAGCTCGGGGTGGCTGGGCCATTCGCCCTGCGAGCCGAAGTCGTTGACGGTTTTCACGAGGCCGGTGCCGAAGAGCATTTTCCAAAAACGGTTCACGGTGACGCGCGCGGTCAGCGGCTGCTCGGGCGCGACGAGCCAGCGCGCGAGGTCGAGCCGGGTGTAGCGCTTGCCGTCGGCGGGCTGCGCGGCGAGGGCGGGGAGAAAGGCGGGCGCGGCGGGGCTGACCTTTTCTCCGTTCTGGTCGTACTGGCCGCGGACTTTGATGAAGGTGTCGCGCGGCTTTTCCATCTCGGACATGACCATGGTATTCGGCACGGCTTTCTCGAATTCGCCGCGCTGTTTCTCGAGGTCGGTGATCGTCTTGAGCGCGGCGGTGTAGTCCTTGGCCTGGGTTTCGCGGAAGTATTTTTGAAGCTGCGCGCTCTGCTCCTTGGTGCGCTGCGCGGCGGGGATGGCGAGCATTTTCAAAGTGGGCGATGCGCCGAGCGCGATGACCTCGGTCTCGGTGCTCGTGAGCGCGCGGCCGTAGATGCGCAGGTCATCCACGCGCCCGGTGAAAGGCTGGCCGGCGCTGCCGCGGCGGCCGATGCTGAAGGGCTCGGTCGTCTTGATGGTGTCGGTGAGCGTGTCCACGCGGACGGCGGTTTTGATGGGTGCGCCGTTGACGAATATTTTCACGCCCGCGCCTTTGCCCGAGCCGTCGTAGGTCACGGCGAAGTGAAGGAAGGTGTCGGTGGGCAGATCGGCCTCGGCCTCCACATGGATCGAGTTGTTCGGCCATTGGTTGATGAGGTGAAACGATGCCTTGGTCCCGTGGAATTCCACGTCCCAGCCGCGGGTTGCGCCGCCGTTTTCCATTTTGCCAAAGGGCGAGCCGCCCTGCGGTTTCAGCCGCAGCCAGGCGGCGGCGGTGAACGGCTGGTCGCGCTCGAAACCGAACTTGTCGCCGTACTCGATCCAGCCTTTCGCCTCCACGCGGAAGCTCTTTTCCACCGCGCCCTCGGTGAAGGTGCTTTCGCCCTTGAGCGCGCCCTCGATTTTCTGCCCGCTGTCGCTCACTCCGCCGCCGTCGGCATCCAGCGGGAATTTCGCCCACGGCCCGGCGGGCTCGGTGGGCTGCTTGGTGCTGGCGCTCGCCTTCTTCTCCCACTCGGCCTGCCGCGCATCGAGGGTGCGGGCGGTTTCCTGCTCGGCTTTGTGCGCCCCGGCAAGGTCGGCGTCGAGCTTCGCGAGCTGCGTCTTTTGCTCCGGCGACGGCACGCTCAGAAACGGCACCGGATTCCGGTCGCGCACGCCGTCTTTGCCGTTCTCCGGCACGTTGTGGAAAAAGGAGTAGAGCTGGTAGAATTCGCGCTGCTTGAGCGGGTCGTATTTGTGGTCGTGGCATTGCGCGCAGCCCACGGTCAGGCCGAGCCACGTCACGCCCGTCGTGGCCACGCGATCGACGACGTAGAGGTTGAGATATTCCTCGTCGATCAGCCCGCCCTCGTCGCTCGTCATCACGTTGCGGTGAAAGCCGGACGCGACCTGCTGGTCGATGGTCGCATTCGGCACCAGATCGCCCGCGAGCTGCTCGATGGTGAACTGGCTGAACGGCATGTTCGCGTTGAACGCATTCACGACCCACTCGCGCCACAGCCACATGTCGCGGAGCGAGTCATTGTGATAGCCGCTCGTGTCGCCATAGCGCGCCAGATCGAGCCACGGCACCGCCAGCCGCTCGCCGAAATGCGGCGAGGCGAGGAGCCGATCAACGACTTTTTCGTAGGCGTTCGGTGCGGCGTCTTTGAGGAAATCATCCACCTCCGTGAGCGATGGCGGCAGCCCGGTCAGATCGAGCGAAACGCGCCGGATTAGCACCGCCTTTTCCGCCTCCGGCGAAAACCACAGACCCTCCTTTTCCAGCCGCACAGCGATAAAGGCGTCGATGGGACTTTGGCTTTGGCCTTTGGCCTTTGGGCTTTCCGGCGGCACCACCGATTTGACCGGCTGAAACGCCCAATGCCCGTCCCATTTCGCGCCCGCCTTGACCCAGCGCCGGATCAATTCGACCTGCGCGGGCTTCAGCTTTTTGTGCTCCTTCGGCGGCGGCATCACATCATCCTGGTCCTCCGTGGTGATGCGCCGAATGACTTCGCTCTTCTCCGGCGCACCCGGCGCGATCGGCGTCTCGCCCGATTCCGCTTTGCCAAACGCGGATTCCTTTTGATCCAGCCTTAGCTCCGCCTTGCGCTTGTTCGTATCCGGCCCGTGGCAGGTATAGCAGTTCTCGGAAAAAATCGGGCGGATGTCCCGGTTGAAATCAATCGGCGGCAGCTCGCCGCGCGCCGCCAGCGGCAGCGCGCCGAGCGCGAGAATGAGGAGGGATGAGGGCTTCATGGAAAGGCGTCGGGGTAATGCCGTCGGGCACGCGAATCTTAGCGAAAAGCCCTCCGCCCACAAACCGGTGCGGATGGCAGGTTCCCGCTTCCGAGACGCGGATCGGATCGTCACCCAAGCCGCCCCCTTTCCCCATGCCCCACACCCGCCTCCCGCCGCAAACAAAAACAAAGCGGGCGGAGCCCGGAAGGCTCCGCCCGCTTGAAAAAGAGAACGCTTTTGCACCGATGTAGTCCGCCTGGCGGATAGGGAAACGGTTTGCGCTATCTAACTTTGTCTTGAATCCGCCGCGAGCTTCCGCCAAACCCGTGCGCGCAGGCAAGGAGGAAATTTCAACTATGCGCGACACCCCAGCCACCCCGTCCAACCGCGACCTCCAGCTCGCCTTCGATGTCGGCCACAGCTCCATCGGCTGGGCCGCGCTCCAAATCCGCATCGAGCACGCGCCGAAGTTGCTCGGTTCCGGCGTCGTCACATTTCCGAAAGAAGATTGTGCGGCTCTCGATCGCCGGGGGAAACGCCGGCAGCGGCGAAACATCCGCGCTCGCAAGCAAAGAATTCTGCGCATGGAAACCCTGCTTGGTCGCATGGGCGTGATTGAGCCGGACGAACTCAAGCGGCAGCACGCGCAGGGCAAAGGCAATGTGAAAAGCGGCGGTGCGGGATTTTCGTATCCGTGGTTGCACGCTGCTCGCATCCTCGCTGCATCGCCGCTTGAGCGGCACAAATACTTGCTGACGTGGACGCAGCTTTGGGACGTGCTCCGCTGGTATGCACACAATCGCGGCTACGACGGCAATTTGCGCTGGTCAGGCGGTTATCGCGCCGACGGATTTTCTGCGGAAAACAAATTGGAATCCGCAGCCTTCGAGAACTTGACGCAGAAAATCGAAGAACTGGCGGAGGACGAAGAGGAAGGCGATGCGCCCGAAAAGAGCGCCGCCGCCAAAGACGAAGATCTCGGCAAGCTCAAGATGGGCGAGGACATCATGCGCGCCTATGACTTCGCGACGCCGACATTCGCGGAGTCTGTCGCCAAGTTCTTGCTCGGACCGGATCGCGTGGTGAAACCGCCCAAACTGCCGGGCCAGGCCGGGCAACTCGAAAAGACAAACGAAGCATTCACCCGTGAAGACTTTCATCGAAAACTTTTCGGCCTCGACGAGGAATTCCGCGAACACCCGAAACATCTGCGGAATTATTTCAAAGGTCTGATGGCCGCATTTCCACGACGGCACATCGACCCCGCAAACAACTTTCTTGCGGGTGGCGTCGAATGGGAAGTGCGCGCCATCCTGCGCGCACACCGCGACGCGCCGGCGGGCAAAGCGCGATGCGATGCAGCATTCGAGACCGCCATTTGTGGTGGACTGCCGGAAAAGCCCGACGATTGGAAAGCATTGCAGCCACAACATCCGCAGCTCTATCTGTCTGCGCAGGATGTTGACGCTATCAAAGCGCTGAACAGTTCCGCGCACGACTCGGACAAGGAAAGGCAGCGTAAAATGGAAGCCCGCAAACAGCTTCGTTTCGGCAAGCTCGTTCTCCCGAGTCGCTACCAAGGCGGTTTGCTTTTCGGCCAGTTGGTTCCGCGTTTCGAGAACCGCATCATCGCCGAGTGCTCTATCACTTATGCACGCAAGTTGCCGATGCTGTTGCGTGTAATCGACGGGCGGACAGCCTACGACGACAGCGAGGTTTGGTCAGACGAGGAGCGCGAGCAAATCGACAGCGAACTGGCGCACTTCCGCAAGAAACTCGCGAAGACACAAAGCAACCACCGCGAACTCGCCGAGGAATACGCCGCCGATCTCGCCAAAGTGCCGGCCAAAAGCAGCCTCTCATTCCTCGACTACCGCTGGGCGATGCTCCTTGCGAACATCAAGATTCGCAAGCCCGGCGAAACCTATCCCGGCAAAGAAAAGCTGCGCCCGCTTACTGCGGAGGAGCGCACCCAGATTGACGCCAAAGTCCGCGCGAAGGGCTTTCTCGAATACCAGCGCAAGGACGCGAAGAAGGGGCACAAGGAAATCAACGAACTCGCCGACATCGTTCACGATGTCACCGGCTGCGCGATTGAGGAGACGAACCTCGACGGCTTCTTCATCCCGCCGGATATGCGCGAAGCGTTAAAGCTCGTGCCCATTGAAAAGGGTGAGAAAGCGTTTCGCCACGTCTGGCAGCATCTCGACGACAAGCTTCGCCGCCGCTTCACCATTCAACTCCTGCGCGGGCAGGAACCGAAGGAACTCAAACCTTCCGACGTGTGCAACCAGCTTCGGAAAATGGGCCGGCCCGATGTTGCCGAGGCCATCGAAGCAGGCGCGAATGCAAAGCTGCTCGATACGCTATTCCGCGGACAGAAACTCGAAGGCCGCGCGCGGTATCATCACGATGTCCTGCGGCAGGTCTGGCGCGAGGTGATGCGCGGCGAAGACCCACGCAAAAAGATTCAGGATGAAATCTTTCTCTCCGCGCCGAAGTCGCGGCATGGGTGCCTCGTCCTCACCGAAGACATGCAGACACGGCTCGATGAAAAGCCGCTCGCCAGTCAGACGAACAACCATCTTGTCCGGCATCGCATCCTCATCCTCGCTGGGGATCGAGATGCAAAGCCGAAGCCGATGGATGGCCTGCTTGATGACCTCCTCGCCGAGTTCGCCGATGGGGACATCAGGAAGATTGGGCGCGTGACCATCGAAGTTGCGCGCGACCTCCAAGAAATGTCCGGCAAGAGCAATGAGGACAAGAGGGACATCGAATTCCGCAAGCGCGCCGAGCACGAATATGCGGCGGAGAAGCTCGCAAGGGTATTTGCGGACGAGCGCAGCAACGGGCAACCGATCAAAATCAATGCGGGTCTAATTAAGAAAGCGCGGATTGGGGACGACCTCGGCACGACCAAAGAATCCCGGTGCTGGATTTGCCCCTATACGGGCGAGCCGCTGGACCCGCGTTGGTTGGTTCTCCCGAAAGGCGACCGGCACCGCATCGAGAAAGACCACATCATCCCTCAGTCCCAGCGACTCTCCCACGCGATTGAGGCCCAGGTGCTCACCTTTGCCTCGGTTAACCGCTGGAAGGACAACCGCACAGCTTTTGAATTCATCAAGGAGTTTGGCGGTGAGCTGGTGCCCGGTCTGAATGGCGTTCGCCTTCTCAGGGAGGACAAATTCCGCACCTTTGTCCAAAGTCTCCCCGTGAAGGGCCGTTCCAAGGCGGACGTGATGCGCAAAAAGAAACGCAAGGAACTCCTCCTCACCGAGAACTGGAGCGGTGACGGATTCACTCCCGGCGACCTCACCAAGACCTCCCATATCATCAAGCTCGCAGCGCAGAAGCTCCGCGCCCGCTTCCGCGAATTGCCGGAGGATCAGCGCCCGGAAGTCGTCTATATCCCCGGTAGTATCACACATGCCTTCCGAGATAAGCAGTGGCGGTTATTCCATGAACTCGGGGCCGTCCACCCGAAGGTCAAAGAAGAGATGGAAAAGGGCGACGACCGTTTCGTTCTGGACGGCTCGGGCGATAAATTTGCCGAACGATCCGCGAATAAAAAGCGGCTTTACGCGCTGGGCAAAAAAGTAAAAAGGGCTCTGCCCAAGAAAGAGGCTTCACCCCTCTCGGAAGCAGAAATGAAAGCTTCTGACATCGCCCTGCGTGAGGCGCTCGATGCCATCGGCGAGCCCCGGCTTATTGAGCTTATTCGTTGGCGCAAGACGACGCTCAATCTCAAGCAAGCCATCCGTGGCATCACCCACTTGCATCATGCGGTGGACGCCATCGCCATCGGCCTCATCAGCGCTGTGCTTGTCCCGCCACGCGCTACAGGAATGCACGACACTATCGCTCGCGGTATCGTCAAAGAGCGACTGAACGCAGATGAGCGCAGGGAGTTCGAGGCGATCCGCAATCAACTCCAACTCCCAAAATTCTATCGCTGGGCCAAGACCCGGTGCGGCGACCCGAACCGTGCCCATCCGGCAGCCAGCGAAGGCGGGACGCTCTGCCTCGATGAACTCTCCCCAGAAACCAAGAAGCAGATCGTGGCCGAGTTGAAATATGCGCGCGAACACCGCGTCATTCAGCATCTCCCGAAGGCGACTCGCGGTCTGCCAGCGCAGCTCAACCCGTGGCGTGTCGTCTTGCCGATCGTTGGCACCACAGTCACTCTCAGGCAACAGGAGCGTCAGGCCGACGGCACGATCAAGAAGAAGGAAGAGCAAAAGGAACTAACTAAGCTCATCGGCATCTTTCCGAAGGGAGGAAAAGGCAAACTTCTCACGCAGCAAGCCGCCCTCGTCCTTGGTGAAAATTTTGCCATCGCCATTCTTGACCACGCGCCCTCGCCAGAGCCCGTGCAGAAGAAGCGTGGCGCTCCTGTGCCAGCCGTCGCCCTAGCCATCGTCCCCTTCCGCAACGTCAGGCAGGAACTCAAGAGCCTAACAAAACGCAACGGCAACCACCCGCTGCGTCTGCTGCGCAAAGGAACGCTCATTCATGTTCCGAATGGTAAGTGCGCCGGTTACTGGCGCGTGCTCTCTGCGAAAAACACAGAAGCATACGGCCTCGTCGTCGATATCGCCGCCGCCGACGGCATTGAGATGATTTGGGGCAACCAGCAAATTCCTCAGCTTATTCGTGATGACCTTCGGGTGATTGAAGACCCGCCGCTCTGCGGGATTGGACCGGATTCGTAACTGGATGCGCTGAAAGGTGGGCCATGTCATTCCACATCGTCAGCATCGACTCGCCAAAGTGCTCGCTCTCCTGCCGGGACGGGCGGCTGACGTGCCGGACGGAGGAAGGCGAAAAATCGCTGCCGCTGGAGGATGTGGCCTCGATCATCATCACGAGCTTTTCGGCGAGCATCCACTCGCACCTTTTCCTGGAGGCGGCGAAGCACGGGGTGGCGCTGATTATTTGCGAGGACTTCAAGCCCGTGTCGCTGGTGCTGCCGGCGAACCGCTCCACGGACACGCTGCTCTCGCGGGCGCTTTTGAAACTGGAGGAAAAGACCCTCGCGCGGCTGTGGCAGCAGACCATCGACGCGAAGTGCCGGAACCAATCCGCGCTGGCGGAGCATCTCGCGCCGGAGGATGCGGGGCTGCCCGCTTTGCGCGCGGCCGCGTTCGGCAAAAAGCCGCACAAGGAGGCGGTGTGCGCGAAGATGTTCTGGCAGGTCTTCGGACGCAGCCAGGGGCAGCCGGAATTCACCCGCGAGCGGGCGTCCGGCGGGCTCAACTCGCTGCTGAACTACGGCTACGCGGTGCTGCTCTCCACGATCCTGCAAAAGCTCTTCGGCGTGGGGCTCGATCCGACCTTTGGCATCTCGCATGTGGCCCGCGAACGCTGCACCCCGCTGGCCTACGATCTCATGGAGCCTTTCCGCCCCTGCGTGGACTGGCGCGTGGCGCAGTGGGTCCGGCAGCAGTCCAACTCTCAACTCTCAACTTTCAACTCTCAACCGCTCCAGGTGACTCCCGAATTTCGCAAATGGGTGACGGGCTTTCCGCTGGAGCGCGTGGAGTATCTCGAACTCACCCTCGATGTGCGCGGGTGCATCGAGGGCGTGGTGCGCGGCTTCCGGCGGGCGGTGCTCACGGGCGACCTGAAATTTTACCGGCCATGGACACCGAACAATTCAAAATGGGCTGGCTGATCGTCGCCTTCGACCTGCCGACGCTGACCAAGCCGCAGCGCAAAGCCGCGCACGACTTCCGCGAATGGCTCAAGGACGACGGCTACCAGATGCTCCAGTGGAGCATGTATGCGCGGGCCTGCGTGACCTTCGCCCGGCAGGAAACGCACATCGCCCGCGTGAAAAATAATCTGCCGCCCGAAGGCAGCGTGCGGGCGATTTTTGTGACTCGGGCGCAATGGGAACGGAGCTTCGTCCTGCACGGCTCCCCCGCCGCCGAAGTGCCGGCGGAAGAACTCCCGGAGCAGATCCAGCTTTGGTAAGCCGTTCCCCCCGAGAGTCCTCCCCACACCGATTCTGTCCCCCCCGGCTTTGGATTCAAGGCAAAGCGCTGACCATCCGGCGGGCCGACCAGCTTTTATTCTGTCCCCCCCGGCTTTGGATTCAAGGCAAAGCAAGAAGAAGTATCAGGCGTTCCACACACCTATTCTGTCCCCCCCGGCTTTGGATTCAAGGCAAAGCATGAAGACCCCCGCGGCTCCCAAACTCAAGATTCTGTCCCCCCCGGCTTTGGATTCAAGGCAAAGCATGCTTTCCCGGTGGTTGCGGATCATGCTGATTCTGTCCCCCCCGGCTTTGGATTCAAGGCAAAGCACGAAAAGGCAGATGGAAGGGTAGCGCACTATTCTGTCCCCCCCGGCTTTGGATTCAAGGCAAAGCCGGCACAAACGGCACGCTGGGCGTGGACGCATTCTGTCCCCCCCGGCTTTGGATTCAAGGCAA
>JAYWEP010000112.1:0-16882 GCA_043779205.1 Chthoniobacter sp.
CTGCGCCCTTCCCGCCCACCGAAACACCACCAACCCAAACCCCGAAAACCAACAGAAACTCTCATAGCGAGTGGATCAAAAACCGGGGGCAGGCCAGCCCAACCTCCCCTCCCAGACCAGAAACCGCCTCCGCTCCTCGCCCACAGCACGAAGGCTGCCGAACACTACTGGCTCCAGCTTGGGAACGCACCTGTCTTCGAAGCTCTGCTTCGCCGCCGTGTTCGCAGTGGCGACGCTGCTTTGGACTTCGCTGCCCGACGAAGCAAAGCTTCGCAGACACTCGCATTCCCAAGCTGGAGCTTGGGAACGAGGACGCAATCCACAGCAGCAATCACCACGTCATTGCCGCTGCGTTTTGGCTCGCGGTAAATCGGACAGGCTTCTACGGTTCGCAGCGTCATGTTTCGCCGACCCCCACTTTTCATCACGATCACATGTGCGCTGGTCTTCGCTTTTCTCCTCGGACGATTCACCGTGAATCCCAGTCTGCGGAATGATCCCGATGGCTCCGGCGAAATATCAGCGATGGCGGCGAGCAGGAATTCTCCGGCGAGTTTCCCCGAAGATGGCGGGCCGGGCGCCATCGGCGGTCTCGCGGCGAAGGCGTTCGCGGATGCCGCTGGAAAACCCATCGTAGATCATGCGCGGCTGGTGATTACGGAAAAGCGAAGTCTGGCGCGCTCGGCATTGCTCGAAAGCCTGATCGAGCGGATCACCCGCGACAACTGGCTGTCGGTCTTCGAGGTGGAGTGGCATGCACGGGAGGAGGGGCAACTGGCAGAAACGAATTTACGACGAAGCTCGCATCTACTACCGAACGCATCGGAGTCGCGCAATACAATGCGGACTACGAAAAACATAAAAACGACCGAGACCCCGATCTATGGTGAATCGACCGGAAACACCTAACTCCAGCCGCAGTTACTGGCCCATGCTTGCTCTAGCCGCCTGCCTACTTGCATCCGGCGGGTGTGCCGCAACCAGTTCCGTTTTAAGTGGCAACAGAATCGAAACTCGACCGATCTTCACACCACCCCAATCGGCACCGCATGCAACACGTCGTGCCGACGGAACCCTTGTCATAACGGCCCATTTTCAAACAATGCAAAAGGCGACATTGGGAGACATTTTCAGCTCCGATAGGTCACTGTCTTCGGAGATGAAAGTGATTGCCATTCCCGCCTCTGAATTACGTCCTGCGGCGAACGTTATTGGGGGAATCTTTAGAGCCTATGACAGAGGGATGCTCAGAACAATGCTGAATACACCGATAGCCCCCCGCTCGCCGAAAACTAAGATCGCCAAGCTTGAGGTTCTGAACGGTTGGCCAACCAATGGCTCGCAATTCGTCTGCCCTTCACACGAGTGCGTCATCTATTCCAGCGACTTCGTATGGTATGTCCCCGCATCCGGCCCCAATGGAGCAGCCAAGGCGGCGGTGATACCAGGACTCCACTCGCGAACTCCACTATCTGCTTATCCTAAGCGAGCGGCTATGCTTCCCGCTGCGCTTGTTGGTGATTTGATTTTAGGCGTGTGGGTTGGAACCGCCTCCGTGTCTGGTAAGCCAATCGATCTGTGAGCGAGAGCCCCACACTTTCCCCTCGTGACGAAGCTGAGGGCATCGTCACGCCACTTGGCCGGGGAAGCTGAGCTTCGAGGCCAGGGGAGGAGGACGGCGCGAGACCACCACCCACCCCGCCCGCGCCCCTGGGAACCAGAAGCCTTGCCGCCGTGGGCGGAGGTGGGCGGAGGTGGGCGGCTGAAACGGTCCCGCGCGCGCGTGTGCCCAAGCCGCCTCGTGACCAAGCTCCCGCTGGGTCACGCCCCGGTCTGCGAAGCTTCGCTTCGCCCGGCAGCCCACAGCCACGGCGCGTGGCTGTGCCGCCGCGCTGCACGAAGCCGGAGCTTCGCCGACAGGGTGCGTGTCCCAGCGGGAGCTTGGGCACGAGGGGACTAATCAGCACGGGTCGCCGTTTCCCCTCGTGCCGAAACTCTGTTCCGGCACGAGGTCGCAAGTTAAGGAATTTCCAAGTGTTGAAAGTCGCCGGGCTTAATCGCAGCCACGGCGACCTGGATGAGCGCGGCGGCGGCAAGAATGCGGCGGAGGTCGTTGGTGGAGAGTTCGAGAATCGCAATCTGGCGTCCGGCGAGATTCTGCTGGTAGCGCATATTCTGATCGGAGGTGACGAACAGCTCGAACTCGTCTTCCGCCTGTCGGAGCAGGTCGCCGTTTTTGATGCCGCCCCAGCCGCGTTTCTGGGCGGTGGTGCAGTCATGGCCGGCAAGCAGCTTGTGCATCGGCCAAGGCACGCACTCGTCCAGCAAGACTTTCATGCCGGGGCGAGCAGCGCGGCTTCGGAGCGCTCCAAAAGTCGGCAGGCCATCTCCCGCGTGACCGAGGGGAAACACTCGAGGAATTCTTCGAGGGTATAGTTGGCTTCGAGGTAGTCGAAGAGCGTCTTGACGGGAACGCGGGTGCCTTTGAAGACCGGCGTGCCGCCGAGAATGTCCGGGTCGGTAGTGATGAGGTCGGTCGCATTCATGGTGGCAGTCTAGCGCAGACTACGCCTTGGCGTAAAGCTCGCCGCCGTGGGGATGGCCGCACCGGCACACTGGCGCGTGACCGTGTTTGCAATCCGCCCCGCGAGAGACGAGCATCCGCGCCCCGTTTTAATGAAAAAAGAAAAGCTGACCCTCGTTCCCGACCCCGGTGTGATTGAGATTCGCGGCGCGCGGCAGAACAATCTGCGCGGCATCGACCTCGATCTCCCGCTGGGCAAGCTTAACGTGATCTCGGGGCCGAGCGGCAGCGGGAAGTCGAGCCTCGCCTTTGACACGATCTACGCGGAGGGGCAGCGGCGCTATGTGGAGACCTTCTCGCCGTACACGCGGCAGTTCCTCGACCGCATGGACAAGCCGAAGGTGGATGTGATCCGCGGCATCCCGCCGGCCATCGCCATCGAGCAGTCGAACCCGGTGAAGTCCACGCGCTCGACGGTCGGGACGATGACGGAGATCAACGACTATCTGAAGCTGCTCTTCCCGCGCATGGCGCAGGCGTTTTGCCCGGAGTGCGAGCGCGAAATCCGGCCCGAAACGGCGAAGTCGATCGTCGATGAAATCTACGCGAAGCATGCGGGCGAGACGCTGCTCGTGACCTTCGGCGTCCCCGCGCCCGCCGGCACCAAGCCCGCCGACTTTTTCGACTTCCTCAAAGCGCAGGGCTATCTCCGCATCTGGCTCGACGGCGACATCGCGCGCATCGACGAGCCGGTGAAAGTGAAGCGCCTCCCCGCCGTGGTGCCCGTCATCCAGGACCGCATCGCCGCGACCGGCGACAACCGCTCCCGCCTCACCGAAGCCGTCGAAACCGCGCTCCGTTTCGGCAAAGGCAAGGTCAGCTTCATCCTTCATCCTTCAGCCCTCATCCTTCCTTTCAGCACCGGCTGGCACTGCGCGCACTGCGACATCGACATCACCCCGCCGTCGCCGGGCCTGTTCAGTTTCAATCATCCGCACGGCGCGTGTCCGACTTGCCGCGGCTTCGGGCGCACCATCGGGATCGACATTCTGCGGGCGCTGCCCGACCTCACGCTGAGCATCGCCATGGGCGTGGTGAAACCTTTCCAGACCGAGAACGGCGCGGAGTGCCAGCGCGACCTGATGCGCTGCGCGCGGGTGAAGCACATCGACACGATGTGCCCTTTCGACGAGCTGCCGAAGCCCGAGCAGGACTGGGTGATCTTTGGCGAAAACCGGAAGGCGCCGGGCGAGGAGCTGTGGAAGGACGGGCTGTGGTACGGGGTGAAGGGGTTCTTCGACTGGCTGGAAACGAAGAGCTACAAAATGCACGTCCGCGTGCTGCTGAGCCGGTATCGCAGCTACACGCTGTGCCCGGACTGCAAGGGCGGGCGCTATCAGGCGGCGACGCTGAATTTCCGGGCGGCGGGGAAGACGCTGCCGGCTTTGATGACGCTGGCGGTGACGGAGCTGAAGCAAACGCTCAACGCTCAACGTCCAACGTCCAACGTCCAACGCAGCGGCGACGCGACGACCGACATGCTGATGAACGAGGTGTGCTCGCGGCTCGGCTATCTCGATGAAGTGGGCCTCGGCTACCTCTCGCTCGACCGCCCGACGCGTACGCTGAGCGGCGGCGAAGTGGAGCGCGTGAATCTCACGACGTGCCTCGGTGCGTCGCTGGTGAACACGCTCTTCGTGCTCGACGAACCCAGCATCGGCCTGCATCCGCGCGACACCGGCCGGCTCATCCGCGTGATGCAGCAGCTCCGCGACAAGGGCAACACGCTGCTCGTCGTCGAGCACGACGAGGCGGTCATCCGCGCGGCGGACAATCTCGTGGAGATCGGCCCCGGCAGAGGCGCGGCGGGCGGCGAGCTGGTTTTCAACGGGCCGCTGAGCGAACTGCGCAAATCCACCCTGACTGCCGACTACCTCACGGGTGCGAAGTCGATCCCGGTGCCGGCGAAGCGGCGGAAGCCGCGCGGCTTCATTTCGGTGAAAGGTGCGCGGGAGCACAATCTGCATGGCATCGACGTGGAGTTTCCGCTCGGCGTGCTGGCGTGCGTCACTGGCGTTTCCGGTTCGGGGAAAAGCACGCTCGTGCATGACGTGCTTTACGGAAATCTGCTCGCGGCGAAAAACCTCTCGACCGAGGAGGCGCCCGGCGCGCTGAAGAAGCTGCTCGGCGCGCACAAGATCGAGCAGGTGGTGATGGTCGATCAGTCGCCGCTTTCGCGCACGCCGCGCTCCACGCCGGCGGTGTATCTCGGCGTCTTCGACGGCATCCGCGAACTCTTCGCCGGCACGCCCGACGCGGTCACGCACGGGCTCACCGCGAGCGCGTTTTCCTTCAACTCCGGCGTCGGACGCTGCGAGCGCTGCGGCGGGATGGGCTTCGAGAAAATCGAGATGCAGTTTCTCAGCGATGTCTTCATCCGCTGCCCGGAGTGCGAGGGCAAACGCTACCAGGCGCATGTGCTGGAGATCCGGTTTGCGGAGAAATCCATCCACGACGTGCTGGAGCTGACAGTCAGCGAGGCGATCCGTTTTTTCTCCGGTCTCGGCGAAAAGAAAATGGTCAAGCCGCTGGTCGTGCTGGAGGAGGTCGGGCTCGGCTACCTCACGCTCGGGCAGCCGCTGAACGTGCTCAGCGGGGGCGAATCGCAGCGGCTCAAACTTGTCGAGCGGCTGACGAATCAGAAGGACGAAAACTGCCTGCTCATCTTCGACGAGCCGACGACCGGGCTGCACTTCGACGACGTGGCGCTGCTCATGCGCGTCTTCGACCGGCTCGTGAAGCAGGGCAATTCGCTGCTCGTGATTGAGCACAATTTGGAGGTCATCAAGTGCGCGGATCACGTCATTGACCTCGGCCCGGAGGCTGGGGAGGAAGGCGGGTTGGTGGTGGTGTGCGGGACGCCGGAGGAAGTGGCGAAGTGCGAGGCCTCGCACACTGGGCGGTATCTCGCGGAACTGCTGGGTAGCGCACGCGCCCCGCGTGCTGGTCTTGGCGCCTCGCCAAGACGAACTTCCCCGGACGCGGCGGAAGTTCGCGATGCCGGGGCGGCATCGCCAGCACGCGAGGCGCGTGCGCTACCCTGTATCTCCGTCCGCGGGGCGCGGGAGCACAATTTGAAGAACATCTCGCTCGATATTCCGCGCGATCAGATGGTCATCATTACGGGGCTGAGTGGGTCGGGGAAATCGACGCTCGCGTTTGATCTGCTCTTTGCCGAGGGGCAGCGCCGCTTCCTCGATTCGATGTCGCCGTACGCGCGGCAGTTTGTGGAGCAGCTTGAGAAACCCGATGTGGACTTGATCTCCGGGCTGCCGCCGAGCGTGGCGATCGAGCAGCGGATCACGCGGGGCGGGGGAAAATCGACGGTCGCGACCGTCACAGAGGTCTATCATTTCCTGCGGCTGATGTTCGCGAAGCTGGGGACGCAGTTTTGTCCGAAGTGCGAGGTGTCGGTGGAAAAGCAGACCCTCGCGGCGGTGACCAAGAAGGCGGAGGCGCTGGCCAAGAAGGGTCGCATCCGCGTGCTCGCGCCACTGGTCAAGGCGCGCAAAGGCTTTCACACCGAGGTCGGCAAATGGGCGCAGCGGCAGGGCTTCGAGGAGCTGCTGATCGACGGAAAATTTGAACAAGCGGATCGTTTTCCAAAGCTGGAGCGCTATCACGAACACACCATCGATGTGCTCGTCGGAGAATGCACCGCGGCGACGGCGGCGCGGGAAACCGTGAAGCGGGCGCTGGAGATTGGCCGGGGCACGGCGAAGGTCATGGACGAGAAGAATCGTGTGACGGTCATGAGCACGGAGATGAGCTGCCCGACGTGCGGGCAATCCTTTGAGGCGCTTGATCCGCGGCTGTTTTCGTTCAACTCGCCGCACGGCTGGTGCGAGGAGTGCAAGGGCTTCGGCGAGGTGTGGAAGGCGACGGTCGATCCGAAATTGGAGTCGCAAATCGAGATCGAGGTGGCGCAGGAGCGGCAGCACGAGCGGCTGGAGGAAGGCGAGGCGCAGACGTGCGCGATTTGCGCGGGCGCGCGGCTGAATGCGATCGCGCGGCATGTGCGCGTGCTGGGCCGGACGATCGACGAATGCACGGAGCTGCCCGTGAGCGGCGCGCTGGCGCTGCTGGGCAGGCTGAAGTTTCCCGCGACGCAGCAGCCGATCGCGCAGGACATCCTGCCGGAGATCGAGCAGCGGCTGAATTTCATGGGCTCGGTGGGGCTTGATTACCTTGCGCTGAACCGTTCGGCGAAAACGCTGAGCGGCGGCGAAAGCCAGCGCATCCGGCTCGCGGCGCAGCTCGGCTCGAATCTGCGCGGCGTGCTCTACGTGCTCGATGAGCCGACCATCGGCCTCCACGCGCGCGACAATGCCGCGCTGCTCGACACGCTCGAAGCGCTCAAGCGCAAGGGTAACTCGGTGATCATCGTGGAGCACGACGAGGACACCATGCGGCGCGCGGACACGATCATCGACCTCGGGCCGGGCGCGGGTTCGCGCGGCGGGCAGGTGGTGGCGCAGGGGACGCTCGCGGAGATTCAGCTCATCGAGGGCTCGGCGACGGGCCGCTTTTTGCGCGAGCCGCTGAAACACCCAATCCGCGGCGCGCGGCGTCCGCTGAAGAATGTGAGCCGGTGGCTGGAGCTGAAGGGCGCGGATTTGCACAATCTCAAGAACGTCGATGTGCGTTTTCCGCTCGGGCGGCTGAGCGTGGTCAGCGGCATCTCGGGCTCGGGCAAAAGCACGCTGATGCGCGGCGTGCTGAAACCCGCGGTGGCGGAGGTGCTCGCGCGGAAGGGTCGGAAGCCCACGTCGAAAAAGCCGCAGACGCCGGGCTTTCGCGCGCTGCTCGGCGCGGAAAATTTTGAGGCGGTGTATGAGGTCGATCAATCGCCCATTGGCAAAACCTCGCGCTCTACGCCGGCCACCTACATCAAGGTCTTCGACGAAATCCGCACGCTCTACGCGCAGATGCCGGTCTCGCGGATGCGCGGCTACACCTCCAGCCGCTTCTCTTTCAACAGCGAAGGCGGACGCTGCGACACGTGCCTCGGGCAGGGCACGATCAAGATCGAAATGACCTTTCTCCCGACGAGCTACGTGCCCTGCACCGAGTGCCACGGCACGCGCTACGGAGCGGCCACGCTGGAGGTGCTCTTCAACGAACGGAGCATCGGCGATGTCATGGAAATGACGCTGGAGCAGGCGGCGGAATTTTTCGCGGCGCAGCCGAAAATCCAGCGCCCGCTCGCGCTGCTCTGCGACACCGGACTCGGCTACCTCAAGCTCGGCCAGCCCAGCCCCACGCTCAGCGGCGGCGAGGCCCAGCGGCTCAAGCTGGTGAGCGAACTCACCCGCGGCATGGGCCGCTCGATCAATGCGAAGCTGCGCGAGAACCGCACGGCCAAATCCGTCCTCTACCTGCTCGAGGAACCGACCATCGGCCTGCACATGGCCGACGTGGCGGAGCTGCTCAAAGTCCTCCACCGCCTCGTCGATGACGGCAACACCGTCCTCGTCATCGAGCATAATCTCAGCCTCATCGCGGAGGCCGACTACCTCGTGGACATCGGCCCCGAAGCGGGCGAAGCGGGCGGCGAAGTCGTGGCCTGCGGCACGCCCGAGGAGGTGGCGAAGAGCAAACGCAGCCGGACTGCGCCGTACCTCCGGGCGGTGTTGGGATAGGGCGGACACCTACCCTTGGACAGCGGCCCATTTGTGGCGTAGCCTCGCCACCTTATGTCCACACCTGCTACCCGTCGGCTCCGTATCGCGTTGAATGCCGACCTCAAAAAAATGGGAACCAAGGGGCTTGGAAAAGTCGTGAACGATCTCACTCGGAAGACCTTCACGGCGAATACCGAAGGCGCGATTTTGGAATTCGCCCACAAACAGATCGATCCGGCATTTTGGATCGGCGTGAAATACTACGGCAGCGGCACGCACAACCGCGTCCGCATCCGCCGCACGCCTGCGCCCGAGGTGGAAAGCGCTGCGAAATAGCGCGGAGGGAGGGTGAGAATGCTGATTGTCGCGCAGGCGATTCGGCATGAAGATCGCGGCGTTTCGTGCAGGATTTCTTCGCCCCCCGTCGGCGAATCAAAGATCGCTGCCACCGTGAGGCGCTCGAAATCCGATTTCGCTGCACATGGATACGTCCCTCAATACCAAACACATCGCCTTCCTCGGCGACTATGTGCCGCGCCGTTGCGGCATCGCCACTTTCACGGCGGACATTTGCGAGGCCATCGCGGCGGAGTTTCCGCAGGCGCAGTGCATCGTGGGCTCGGTGAATGACCGCGCGGAGGGTTACGACTATCCGCCGCGGGTGCGCTTTGAAATTGCGGAGCAGGAGCTCGATTCCTACCGGCGCGCGGCGGAATTTCTGAACCTGAACAACGTCGAGGTCGTCTCGGTGCAGCACGAGTTTGGCATCTACGGCGGCGCGGCGGGCAGCCACCTGCTGGCTTTTCTGCGCGAGGTGCGGATGCCGGTGGTCACGACCCTGCACACGGTGCTGCGCGATCCGAACGACGACCAGCGCGCGGTGATGAAGCAGCTCGACGGACTCTCCAACCGTTTCATCGTCATGGCGGAGCGCGGGCGGCAATTTCTGGAGACGGTCTATAACATCGCGCCGGAGAAGATCGATCTGATCCCGCACGGGGTCATCGACATGCCGTTCATCGACTCGAATTTCTTCAAGGACGACTTGGGCGTGGAGGGAAAAACGGTGCTGCTAACCTTCGGACTGCTTTCGCCAAACAAGGGCATCGAGCATGTGATCAACGCGCTTCCGACAATCCTTCAGCGGCACCCGAATATTGTCTATATCGTCCTCGGGGCCACCCATCCGCACCTGCTGGCGAGGGAAGGGGAGGCTTACCGGGAAAAGCTGGAGCGCCTGGTGATCGAGCGCGGCGTCGCGGGGAATGTCATCTTCGACAATCGTTATGTATCTCTGGAAACGCTGAAGGAGTTCATTGGCGGCGCGGACATTTACATCACGCCATATCTTAATGAGGCCCAGATAACTTCAGGTACGCTGGCTTATACCTTCGGCTCAGGCAAGGCGGTGATCTCGACACCTTACTGGCATGCGCAGGAGTTACTCGCGGAGGAGCGCGGCATTCTGGTGCCGTTCGCCGATGCGGCGGCGATCGCGGATGGGGTGAACCATTTTCTCTCCAACCCGACGCTGATGACGGCGATGCGCAAGCGGGCGTGGAAGGCGGGCCGGGAGATGATCTGGCCGGTGGTGGCGCGGCGCTACATGGAGAGTTTTGAAAAGGCGCGCGCGGGCTTGAGCGTGCCGTCGGTCGCGACGGTGGCGGCGCGCAAGGTGGAGAATGAGAACTACCCGATGCCCCCGCTGAAGCTCGATCACCTGTTCAAGATGAGCGATCACACGGGCATCTTTCAGCACGCGATCTATAACGTGCCGAACTACCACGAGGCTTATTGCACGGACGATAACGCCCGCGCTTTTATCTTCACCGTGCTGATGCAGGAGATCGGCGGCCCGCAGCCGGAGCTGGACCGGCTGTCCAGCACTTATCTCGCCTTTCTCTGGTATGCCTTCGATGCTAACAACTGCCGCTTCCGCAACTTCATGAGCCATGAGCGGAAGTGGCTCGAACTGCATGGTTCAGAAGACAGCCATGCCCGGGCGATGTGGGCCGTGGGGACGGCGCTGGGGCGCTCCCAGAATGAAGGCCATCGCAATCTCTGCGGGCTGCTTTTCCAGCGCGGGCTGGCGCCGGTGGAGCGCTTCAGCTCGCCGCGCGCGTGGGCCTTTGCGATCATCGCCATTCACGAATATCTGCGGACTTTTTCCGGGGATCGCGTGGTCGCGCAGACGCGCGACGTGCTGACGAACAAGCTGGCGGATCTGTTTCGCGGGAACTCGGGGCCGGACTGGCAGTGGTTCGAGCGCATCGCCACCTATGACAATGCGAAGCTCTCGCACGCGATGATCCTGAGCGGCCATTGGACCTCGCAGCCCGCGATCCTGGACATCGGGCTGGCCTCGCTCCGCTGGCTCCTCGCGGCGCAGACGTCGGAGGGTGGCCACTTTGCGCCGATCGGCTGCCACGGCTTTTGGGCGCGCGGCGGCGAGCGGGCGCGCTTCGATCAACAGCCGCTGGAGGCGCACGCGATGGTCTCGGCGTGCCTCGAGGCATTCGCGGTGACGCGCGATGTGTTCTGGCACAAGGCGGCGCGGCGTTGCTTCGAGTGGTTCCTCGGCCGCAACGATCTGGGCCAGCCGCTTTACGACCCCACCACGGGTGGCTGTCGCGACGCTCTCCTGCAGGATCACCTCAACCAAAACCAAGGCGCGGAATCGAGCCTTGCCTTCTACCTCTCTTTCGCGGAACTCACTCGCGCCGAAGGAGCACAGATCACCATCGCCGAATCATGCGCAGCCTGAACATTCAGCCCACCGGCATCACCTTCCGGCCCGACAGCGCCCGCGTGCTGATCCGCCCATTCATTCCCGCCGATCCGGCGCGCATCGTGAATATCATCGGACGCGCGCTGGCCCTGAGCGAAGCCGAGACCGAGGAGCAGCTCGCTGCCATCACCGCGGACTTCGGCAACCGGCACATGGACATCCGCGCACTTTGGCGGCTGCACTTCGAGAAGGTAAAGGCGCACGTCTTTAGCAGCCGCCCGCTTTCCGAGACGCGCCAGCTCTACATCGGCGCGCTCTTCTCCGGCGAATATGCCTTGGAATCCGCCGCGCTTTTCAACCCCTCGATCGTGCCGCACCCGGATCAAAGCGGCCTGGGTGACGGAGACCTGCGCTTTATCCTCAGCCTCCGCGCGACCGGCGAGGGTCACATCTCATCCATCGAGTTTCGCACCGGCATCATTCACGCCGATCATTCGCTCACCGTCGAAGAGCCGTCGCGTTTCGTCGCCGCGCCCGCGCTCAACCCGAACCCGACTTATCGCAAGAGCGTCTTTCTTCATAAGCTGATGGAGATGGGTTTCGAGAACGATTGGTCCACCCTCGTCATGGAGTCGCTGGGAGAAGCCTTCACGCTGCACGAGTTGGAAAAGTCGCTGCAACGCGCGGTCCGGGGAAAGCAGCCGCTGCCGCGCGAAATGCAGCGGACCATGGAATGCGTGCGCTGGCTGGCGGAGTCGAATTACGAAATCCATTTTGCCCCGTCCGTCGCCGTTTCCGAGCGCATCATTTTCCCCGTCTCCTCGAACGAAAGCAACGGCATGGAGGATGCCCGCTTCGTCCGCTTTACCGAGGACGATGGCAGCGTCATCTATTACGCGACTTACACCGCCTACAATGGCCGCGCGATCCTCCCTCAGCTCCTCGAGACCGCCGATTTCCTGAACTTCCGCGCCCTCACGCTGAACGGACGCGCGGTGCAAAACAAAGGCATGGCTTTCTTCCCCCGCCGCCTCGACGGGCGCTATGCCATGATCTCCCGCCAGGACGACGAGAATCTCTTCCTCATGTATTCCGACAACCCGCACTTCTGGAGCGACCCAAAGCTGCTGCAACGGCCGGGGCAGCCCTGGGAAATGGTGAAGATCGGCAACTGCGGTTCGCCCATCGAGACGGATGCCGGCTGGCTGGTCCTCACGCACGGCGTCGGCCCGATGCGCAAATACTGCATCGGCGCGATGCTCCTCGATCTCGATGATCCGTCGAAGGTGCTCAGCCACCTCAGCGAGCCGCTCCTCAGCGCCGTGGGCAACGAGCGCGAGGGCTATGTGCCGAATGTGGTCTATACCTGCGGCGCCTTGCTGCACAACGGGCGGCTGATCCTGCCCTACGCCATGAGCGACACCGCGGCGACGATTGTGACATTGGGACTGGATCACTTGCTCGCGGCGCTCGAAGCCGAGCGCGTCTGAGCCGACGCGCTGGATAGGGGCCGGGCGATTCGCTTGCATTGGCAGTTGAAATGCTGCGCGCGAGTTCATAGCCTCCGCGCACTTTTTCCACCCATCACACCACTTATGAAACGCTCATTCTTTCTCTCCACGGCTCTCGCCTTTCTCACCGCCGCGTCCGCGCTGGCGCAGGATGAAATCAAGGTCGGGGAATTCGCTTCGCTGACCGGCGGGAGCGCGAGTTTCGGCCAGTCGTCGCACAAAGGGACGGCGCTGGCGATCGAGGAGATCAATGCGGCGGGCGGGGTGCTGGGGAAGAAGCTGAAGCTGATCGCGGAGGACGATCAGTCGATGGCGGGGCAGCCGGCGACGATTGTGCGGAAGCTGATTTCGCAGGACAAGGTGGTGGCGGTGCTGGGCGAGGTGGCGTCGTCGAAGTCGCTGGAGGCCGCGCCGATCTGCCAGCAAAACAAGATCCCGATGATCTCGCCGGCTTCGACGAATCCGAAGGTCACGGAGGTCGGCGATTACATTTTCCGCATCTGCTTTATCGACCCGTTCCAAGGGACGGTGATGGCGAAGTTCGCGCAGGGCAAAGGCTGGAAGAAAGTGGCGGTGCTGACGGACGTGAAGCAGGACTATTCGGTGGGGCTGGCGGAGTTTTTTGTGAAGGGCTTTACGGCGACGGGCGGGGAGATTGTGAAGGATCAGAAGTACTCAACGGGCGACAAGGATTTCAAAGCGCAGCTCACCTCGATCAAGGCCGCGAAGCCTGATGCGATCTTCGTTCCCGGCTACTATGGGGAGGTTTCGCTGATCGCAAAACAGGCGCGGCTGCTCGGCATCAAGGTGCCATTACTCGGCGGCGATGGCTGGGTGGGTGACTCGTTGTTGAAGGTGGCGGGCAACTCCCTCGACGGCTCGTTTTTCTCCTGCCACTTCAGCGCGGATGACACGAAGAGCGCGGCGGTGCAGGAATTCGTGAAAAAGTTCAAAGCCAAATATAACGAGACGCCGGACGACATGGCGGCTCTGGGCTACGACAGCGCGGTGATTCTGGCGGAAGCGATCAAGAAAGCCGGAACGACGGACGGCGAAAAGCTGCGCGACGCCATCGCGGCGACGAAGGCGCACGCTGGCATCACCGGTTCGATCACGCTCGATGAGAAGCGCAACGCGACGAAGTCGGCGGTGATCCTGGGAATCGGTGAGGGCAAGTTTAAGTTTGTGGAGTCAGTCGCACCGTAAGCCGCGGCGTCCGCGAACGAGACCGCCGCGCGCATGGCCGACAAGCTCCTCGAATTTGCCCAGCAGCTCCTGAACGGGCTCTCGCAAGGCTCGATCTACGCGCTCATCGCGCTGGGCTACACGATGGTTTTCGGGGTGCTGCGGTTCATCAATTTCGCGCACGGGGATGTCTTCATGCTCGGGGCGTTTGCGGGGTTTTACATCGGGCCGAAGACGCTGGCGCTGTTTGGCACCGGGCCGTCGTATCCGGGGGCGTTTGCGGTGCTGATCGTGGCGATGGTGCTGTGCGCGGTCATCGGCATCGTCATCGAAAAGCTGTGCTACCGGCCCTTGCGCGAGCGGCCGAAGCTGACGGTGCTGATCACGGCGATTGGGGTTTCGCTGTTTCTCGAAAACGCGGGGCAGTTTGTCTTTGGCGCAAACCCGCAGTCGTTTCCCGAGCTGATGGTGGATCGCGCGCTGGAGATTCCCGAGTCGTGGGGGAAGATCTCGGGGCTGACGATCACGGTTTCGCAAGTGCTCACCTTCGGCGTGACGCTGCTGCTGCTTTTCATGCTCCGCTTCATCGTGATGAAAACGAAAATGGGGATGGCGATGCGGGCGCTGTCGTTCAATCCGGTGGCGGCGTCGCTGATGGGGATCAATAACGATGTGGTGATTTCGTTCACCTTCGGGCTCGGCTCGGCGCTGGCGGGTGCGGCGGGGATTTTGACCTCGATCCAGCAGCCGTCCATCGACCCGCTGATGGGCGTGAACGCGGGGCTGAAAGCCTTTGTGGCTGCGGTTCTCGGGGGCATCGGCAATCTGCCGGGCGCGGCGCTGGGCGGGATTTTGATCGGGGTGATCGAGGTGCTGGTCGTGGGCTATGTGAGTCCGACGTACCGCGATGCAATCGTCTTCGGGGTGCTCATCCTCATTTTGATTTTCAAACCGACGGGACTGCTCGGGACTTCGGAACGGGAGAAGGTATAATGGGTTCCAACGTCCAACGTCCAACGTCCAACGTTCAACGTTCAACTGACGGAAGCGTGGCGCGACGTGATCGGGCGTTGGAAGTTGGACGTTGGACGTTGGACGTTGAACGTTTCCGCGGAACCCTCAGCGCGCGATTGTCATGACCGAGCGCTCGAAAATCCTGCTGCTGGCCGCGCTCGTCGTGTGCGCAGGGCTGTCGCATTTCGCCGGGGGGATCAGCCCTTACTATTTCGACATCCTCATCGGCATCGGCATCAACATCATCCTCGCGGTCAGCCTGAATCTCGTGAACGGCTATACGGGACAGTTTTCGCTCGGCCACGCGGGCTTCATGGCGGTGGGCGCGTATGCGTCGTCGTGGCTGACGCTGAAGTATGGCTACTCGCTCGGCGCGGGGGCGATGAGCACGACGACGATCTTTGTGCTGGCGCTGCTCGGCGGCGGGATCGGCGCGGCGTTGGCGGGGTTGCTCGTGGGTGTGCCGTCGCTGCGCCTGCGGGGCGATTACCTGGCGATCGTGACGCTCGGGTTCAATGAGATCATCAAGGGCGTGATCCAAAACGCGGAGCCGCTCGGCGCGCAGCGCGGGCTCGGCGGGATGGAGCAGCATACGAACTTCTTTTGGACGTTCGCGTTTGCCGCGATCACGATTTACACCGTGCTGAATCTCGTGGGCTCGACGTATGGGCGCGGCTTCCTCGCCGTGCGGGACGACGAAATCGCCGCGGAGGCGATGGGCATCAACACGACGAAATACAAGGTGCTCGCCTTCGTGCTCGCCGCGTTTTTCGCCGGCATCGCGGGCGGGCTGTATGCGCATTTCAAGCAGTTCATCCACCCGGAGGGCTTCAACTTTCTGCGCTCCGTGGACATCGTGGTCATGGTCATCCTCGGCGGCATGGGGAATACGGCGGGCGTGGTCGTGGCAGCAACGCTGCTGACGATTCTGCCGGAGTTTCTGCGCGCGGTCGCCCGCTACGAGTGGCTGCCGGAATGGCTGCGGCACGTCGCGGAGAACCGCATGATCCTTTACTCGCTGCTGCTCATCATCCTCATGCTCACGCGGCCGCAGGGGCTCTTTGGCAACTTCACCGGCAAGCGCAACCAGCGACTGCAATGAGCGCGCCGCTGCTCCAACTCGACAACGTGACGGTGCAGTTCGGCGGCTTGAAAGCCGTGGGCGATCTGTCCTTTGCCATTGGGGAGGGCGAACTCGTCGGGCTCATCGGGCCGAATGGCGCGGGGAAGACGACGGTCTTCAATCTCATCACCGGCGTGTATGAGCCGACGGCGGGGAAGATCAGCTTTGCGAACAAATCCGTCGTCGGGCACCGGCCCTACAAGATCACCGCCCGCGGCATCGCGCGGACCTTTCAAAACATCCGCCTCTTCACCTCGCTGAGCGTCTTCGACAACGTCCGCACCGCCTGCAACATGCACCTCCGCCACGGCATCTCGCACGCCCTCGCGCGCGGGCCGCGGTTCCTCGCCGAGGAGCGCGAGATCGACGCACACGTCATGGAACTGCTCGAAATCTTCGGCCTCGCCGGCGAGCGCGACGCGTCCTGCAAGAGCCTGCCCTACGGCGACCAGCGCCGGCTCGAAATCGTCCGCGCCCTCGCCACGCGCCCCAAGCTCCTGCTGCTCGACGAACCTGCCGCCGGCATGAACCCCACGGAAAAGGCCGAGCTGATGAAGCTCATTCGTTTCACGCAGGAAAAATTTGGCTGCGCCGTCCTGCTCGTGGAGCACGACATGAAAGTGGTCATGGGCATCTGCCAGCGGATCAACGTGCTCGACTACGGCCGCAAGATCGCCGAGGGCACGCCGTTGGAAATCCGCAACGATCCGAAGGTCATCGCCGCGTATCTCGGGAAAGAGGAGGGGTAGAGATTGGTTGGGCGATGTTGCGGCGTCACGTTCCTTGCCCGGCGCGCGTCGCTCCGTTAGAGGATGAGAGATGACCAATGTCGCCATCTCGCTGAATGATGAGGATCGGAGTTTTCTCGAGGCAGTGGTTAAGTCGGGCCGCTTTTTTTCCGAAAGCGAAGTCGTCGCGGAAGCTCTCGCGGAGTTCCGGGTTCGCGAGGCCGTTCGCCGGGTCAGGCTCGATGAGTTGCGCGCCAAGGTGCAGGTCGGGATTGAGCAGGCGGATCGGGGATTGCTCATCAGGTATTGACAGCGAAGCAAATTGCGATAAAAGGCGGGGATGAAATGCCCGCAATGCGAAAGCGAGAAAGTAGTGAGGAACGGG
>JAYWEP010000113.1:0-13207 GCA_043779205.1 Chthoniobacter sp.
TCTAAATCCCCGCCATGCCCGCCCCCGCAAAGACCCATCTGGCGCTGCTGAAAAAGTTCTTCGTCCTCGCCAAAGCCTTCTTCAATGGCGGGGCCAAACGGCAGGCCCGCCTGTGGCTCGCGGCCCTGCTCGGGCTGTGCGCCGCCGTCGGTGTGGTGCAGGTTTTCCTGAGCTTCGCCACGCGCGATTTCGTCACCGCGCTCGCGCAGCGCGATCACGCGGCGTGGGTCCGCGGCCTGTGGAAATTCGTCGCCCTCTGCTGCGTCTCCGTGCCCGTGGGCGTCTTCTACCGCTACTCGCAGGAGCGGCTCTCGCTGGCCTGGCGGCGCTGGCTCACGCAGCTCCTCATCAAGCGCTATTTTTTCAACCGCGCCTACTACCGCATCCGCGCTTCCGAGTCGGTGGACAACCCCGACCAGCGCATCGCCGAGGACGCCAAACTCTTCACCACGGGCGTCCTGAATTTCTTCCTCGTCATCGTCAACTCCGTCGTCACCCTCATCGGTTTTCTCGGCGTGCTGTGGGCGGTTTCGGGCCGGCTCGTCGGCGTCCTTTTCATCTATGCCGCGGTCGGCACCGTCGTCTCCATGCTCTTCGGACGGCGGCTCGTGGGCCTTTATTTCAACCAGTACCAAAAGGAGGCCACCTTCCGCTACGGCCTCGTCCGCGTGCGCGACGCCGCGGAATCCATCGCCTTTTTTCGCGGCGAAAAGCGCGAGCACCGCGACCTCATCGAGCGCCTCAACCTGGTGCTCGAAAACACCTTCTGGATCATCGGCTGGACGCGCAACCTGGGCTTCTTCGCCAACGGCTACAACTACCTCGCCCTCATCATTCCCGGCCTCATCATCGGCCCCATGTTCATGCGCGGCGCGGTCGAGTTCGGCGTCGTCACGCAGGCCGAGGGCGCGTTCGCCTCGGTGCTCGCGGCGCTCTCCATCATCATCGCGCAGATCGAGGGCCTCAGCTCCTTCACCGCCGGCATCCGCCGCCTCGGCGACCTGTGGGACAACCTCGACGACTTCGACGCCGAGGACGCCCGCGAGGCCGAGGAGGCGAAGAGCGCCGTCAACGAAGAGGCGCTCCAGCTCAAGCTCGACGACGTGTCCGTGCAAACGCCCGGCGGCGACAAAACGCTCACGCAGCACCTCAGCCTCCAGCTTCCGCGGCGCGGCAGCCTGCTCGTCATGGGCGAGAGCGGCTCGGGCAAAAGCTCGCTCCTCCGCACCATCGCCGGCCTCTGGGCTCCCGGCGGCGGCCAGATCGACCGCCCCGCGCACAACCGCCTTATTTTCCTCCCGCAAAAACCCTACATGGTTCCCGGCAACCTCCGCGCCCAGCTCATGTATCCGCTCGGCGAGGAGGACGCCAAAGACGACGCCATCACCGCCGTCCTCGAGCAGGTCAACCTCCACGACATCTTCGCCCGCGTCGGCAGCGACCTCGGCAAAGTCGTGGACTGGACCAACGTGCTTTCCCTCGGCGAGCAGCAGCGCGTGGCTTTCGCCCGGCTCTTTTTGAAAAAGCCGGCCATCGCCTTTCTCGACGAAGCCACCAGCGCGCTCGACGAGGAAAACGAACGCTTCCTCTACGAAAAGCTGCGCGCCTCCGGCATCGCCTTTGTCAGCGTCGGCCACCGCTCCACGCTCAAGGAATTTCACGACACCCTCCTGCTCCTCAAGAACGACGGCAGCAGCGAGATCGCCCCGCTGCCCAAGCCGGCCGCCGCACCCGATCAAGCGCCCCACGCCGCCACCCCTGCACTGCCTGCGACCGGCGCCGCGCCCCCGGCGGCGAGTTCTTAAGAGGGCGTGGAGATGAATCTGGCGCGGGCGTGTCCGTGCCGGGCGGCAGGGTGCAGAAGGCGGCCGCGGCGATGCCGGCGGCGGGGTTTCCGGCATTGGGGTGATGCGGCGTTCACGACGCGGGATGTTTTTGCCGATCCGAACATGGGCCAGCGTTCGCCGCGCACAGCGCCCAGACGGTGCGTGGTATGCGGGACAGCGCTTGAGCAATCCGGGGCCGGGTCATTTCAGCGGCACGGCCGTGGGATGAGAGCGCCATTCATCGCGTCCGGCAAAGCGGCCGAAGCGCAGCGCGAGCGTGGGCAGGACGAGCAGATTCAGGGCGGTGGAGGTGATGAGGCCGCCGAGGATGACGATGGCCATCGGGCCTTCGATCTCGCGGCCGGGATCGCCGGTGCCGATGGCGAAAACCGCGCCGCCCAAGACGAAGGAGAAATAAGCAGCGGCTGGCGGCGCGACAGCCTCAAATTCGGCCACCAAGCGACCTTCGGAAACGAAGGCCGCATTTTTGTTATCTCACCGAATTTTCAATCACGAAGCGTCACGCGCAAAACCAAGCAGCCGCCCAGCACTGCAAGCACCGCGCTGTATGAAAAGGCGACGGACGTTCCGAAGGCCGTCCATAGCAATCCCACGATGATGCTCGATGCGAAGTCGCCGATGCCGTTGACCGTGGCCAGTGTTCCGAATGCCATACCGTGATGCTCCTCGCCGACCAGTTCTGCGCAAAAGGAATCTTCGAGGGTTTCCTCCACCGCCACATAGACGCCGCCTAGCACGAAGATAACGGCGAGCGTCCAGAGGTTCATGGGAAGCACGGTCACGGCGAGAGACATCACCGCTGCGAGGAAATAGCCGAGGGCCAACAGTCGGCCTTTGTTGAAGCGGTCGGCCAGCCAGCCCGCGATAAATGCGAAACTCGCGTAGAAAACATTGTGCAGCACATACAACCCCGCCGCCACGCCTGCGGCTTTAGCCGCTCCCAGAGTCGGCGTGAGCTTTTGAGCGGCGAGAAGAATCAACATCGTGTGCGCGAAATCACCGAGTCCAAAAAGGCCGACTGCGACAAGGAATTTCCGAAAGCGCGGCGGCAATGCCCGCAGGCTTTTGCCAAACGAAACATGGGACACAGGCTTCCGCTCTTTTTCCTTCACGACAAACGCAATCAGCGCAACGGCGATGAGTCCCGGAATGAGGGTGAGCGCGAACATTGTGGGATAGTGATAGCCGACCAGCGGCAGCAGCACGAACGCGGTTGCCGGGCCAATAATCGCTCCGAGCGTGTCCATCATCCGCTCGAAGCCGAAGGCGCGACCGTAAGTCTCTTTCGTGACCGAGCCGGCCAAGAGCGCCTTGCGAACGGGTGTTCGCACGCCTCGCCCCACCCAGGCCAGCGACCGTGCAACCAGCACATGCCAGGCGCTGGTTGCCAGCCCGAATGCTGCTGTGCCAAGCGCCGTGACAATAAAGCCAGCGACGGCAATCGGTTTGCGCCGCGTCAAGCGGTCGGTGGAGTAGCCTGACGCCATCTTGGCGAAGCTGGATAGTCCGTCGGAAACGCCCTCGATGATGCCGAGCCACGCCGCTGCCACGCCCATCGTCGCCAGAAATGCGGGCAGCAACGTCGTGGCGGTTTCATGCGACCAATCGCTAAACAGCGAGGCCAGCCCGATACCGAGCACGGTGCGGTTCAGCCAGGGTCGGTGCGGTTGGACGGTTTTGTGGGACATACAGCGGAATGAAACGCGACGAGCAAGGCCGTGCCGGCAAGCCACTGAATGCTCGCCGTCCACAGGTAGGCGCGATGCCAGTCGTAGAAGTTGTCGCCCGCGACCTGCCGCGCCGGGAAATCAAGCTGGCTGGCGAGTTTTGCGTGGAGGACGAACAGCACAATCGTCGTGGCCACGGCGACGCCCCACGCCATGCACGGCCAGCGACTCAAGGAGATTGACTTGCGTGCGGCTGCCAGTTCCCACGCCGCCAGTGCGAGAGTGACAGCGGCCAGCCAGTTAAGCTCGTTGGTGACGCGCTCGGTGATGAAGCCCTGGCGAATTTTGCTCCGAAGCACCTCGTGCCCGATGAATACCACACGCCCCGCGTAGAAGGTGAAGCCGCCCCACCACAGGGCGAGCAGCATTGTCGCCAGCATCCGTCGGATGGCCGTGACGTGGGTCATCGCTTGTCCTCCACATGAGCCTTGAGCTTCGCAAGGCCGTGTTCCATGTCGCCGCCCATCAACGACTCCATTGCAAGCCCGGCCCATCGTTTCAGCGGATTCGCTCCAAGATCGGCGTCGAGCGTCCACGCCACGCGCAAACCGCCGGGCGTGTTTGTGCAGCGAATCGCTCCCGCGAAGATTTGCATCCCGTGGTTGAAGTCGAGGGTGTAGGCGATGCCTGACGCCGGGTCGGCTTTGATAGTCTTCACCATCCCGTCGCCGCTTGATTTGCCGTTGGCAATCAGCGTCGCTCCCACGCCGGATTCCGCCCCCTCGAAGCGCAGTTTCATATCGGGAAAACGATTTGTGCTCCACGCCGTCCAGTCCGGCCAGCGCTTCAGAGTGGCGACGAGGTTGAACACTTCCTCCGGTTTGCCGCGCACGACAATGCTGTGCTCAATGTGTTGTTTCGCGGGCAGAAGCCATCCAGCCAAAATGACGACAGCGATGAGGCCCATTAAACCAAGCAGCAGTTTCCTCCAGAGTTTCATTTAAGTTGCCACGATGGGGTATTCGCTTCGGCTTTTTCAAATCGTCCAAACCTCAGTGCCAGCGTCGGCAGCACAAGCAGATTCAGCGCGGTGGAGGTGATGAGGCCGCCGAGGATGACGATGGCCATCGGGCCTTCGATCTCGCGGCCGGGATCGCCGGTGCCGATGGCCAGCGGGAGCAGGCCGAGCGCGGTGACGAGCGCGGTCATCAGGATCGGCGCGAGGCGTTCGCTCGCGCCGCGCAAGGCGGTGTCGAGGTTCCACGACTGATCTTCGACGGCGACGAGGTGCTCGTAATGCGAGATGAGCATAATTGAGTTGCGCAGGGTGATGCCGAAGAGCGTGACGAAGCCCACGAGCGCGCCGGTCGAGAGCAACCCGCCGAAGGCAAACACCGCGAGCACGCCGCCGACGAGCGCGAATGGCAGATTGATGAGCACGAGCACGAGGTTGCGCGCGTTGCCCATGACGATGGAGAGCAGCAGCACGATGCCGAGTCCGGCGAGCAGGCTGTGAACGAGCAGGTCGCGCTGCGAACGCGCCTGCGCTTCGGCGGTGCCGCCAAACTCGACGTAGCTCGCGGCGGGCAGCGCGACCTCGGCGGCGATGCGGCGTTTTGCCTCGGCTGCGAACTTATCGACGCTGCGCCCGCCGACGTTGCAGGTCACGGTTTGCACGCGCCGAGCGCCCTGGTGCAGCACGACGTAGCGCCCGGCTTCCTGCGCGATGCCGGCGAGCTGATGCAGTGGCAGATAGACGCCCGACGGGCTGCGGAGCATGAGGCTTCGCACCCGCGCGATGTCCTGGCGGGCTTCGGGCGCGAGGATCACGGCCACGTCGTGGACGCGGCTGCCGTCGTAGATCTGGCCGGCGTTCGCGCCTTGATACGCGGTGCGGATGTCGGCGAGCACGTTCACCGGCTCGAAGCCCCAGCGCGCGAGCGCGTCGGCGCGCGGACGGATCGCGAGCTGCGGCGTGCCGGGCGGCGATTGCACCTGCACGTCGCGTGCGCCGGGAATCGAATTCACGAGCTTCGCGACTTCGGCGGCCTTGGCGTCGAGCGCGTCGAGATCGTTGCCGAAAATGTTGATGACGACCGACGCGGTGTAGCCCGAGAGCGTCTCCTCGACGCGCTCGGTGAGGAACGGCTTCACGGCGAAATTGACGCCGGGAAATTTCGTCAGCGCGTCGCGCATGTCGAAGAGCGCGAACTCCGCGGCCTCGCCTTCGAGCGGTTTCAAATCGACCTCGAACTCGCTGTAGTGCGAGCCGAAGACGTCATCCGCGGTTTCCGCGCGGCCCACGCGCTGGCCGACTTTGCGGACGAACGGCAGCTTCAAAAGCCCGGCGGTGACTTCGTCGCCAAGCCGCCGGGATTGCGCGAGCGACGTGCCGGGCACCGCCGCCATGTGGACGACGAAATGGCCTTCGCGCAACTCCGGCACGAACTGCCCGGCGAAGAACGGCAACATCGCCATCCCGGCGAGCGTGAGCAGCGCAACGATGATGATCACGCCGCGCGAGTGCCGCTCCACGCGGCGCAGCAAGGCGTCGTAGCGGGCCTTCAGCCAGCGCACGAGCGGCGCATCGTGCTCGGGCAGATCGCGTCCGCCAAGGAAGACGAGGCAGAGCGCCGGCGTGAGCGTGAGCGCGACGACGAGCGAGGCCGTGATCGCGGCGATGTAGGAGACGCCGAGCGGCGAGAAAAGCCGGCCCGCGATGCCGCTCATCGTGAGCACCGGGAGGAAGACGAGGATCACCGCGAAGGTCGCATAGACGACAGCGCTGCGGACTTCGAGCGAAGCGTCGAGCACCACCCGCAAAGCATGCAACGGAGCGGGTTGGCGGCAATTCCCGCGCAGCCGGCGCAGGATGTTTTCCACGTCGATCACCGCGTCGTCCACGACTTCACCGAGAGCGATGGCGAGCCCGCCGAGCGTCATCGTGTTCAGCGTGAGGCCGAGCTTTTCCAGGACGATCACGGCGGCGAGCAGCGAGAGCGGGATGGCGGTGCAGGAGATCGCGGCGGTGCGGAGATTGTAGAGGAAAAGGAAGAGCACCACGATGACGAGCACGCCGCCGAGGAGGAGCGAGGACATGATGTTGCGCGTCGCGGTTTCGATGAAGTTCGCCGGGCGAAAAAGATCGGCGTGCAGCTCGACGCGCTCTTTCGCGAGCGATGGACGCAGTTCTTCGAGCGCGACCTCGATGTTCCTGGTCACGTCGAGCGTGTTCGCGCCGAACTGCGACGACACCACCATGATGACGCCCGGCTGCGCCATGATCGCCGCCGCGCCGAACGGCGGCTCCGCCGCTTCGACGACGTGCGCGATGTCGCCGAGCGTGACGTTCGCGCCGTCCTTGTGCATGACGACCGTGCGCGCAAGCTGCCCGGCGGTGAGCGACTGCGCCTCGGTCTGGAGCACGATGCGCTGGCTCGCGTTCTCGATGAAGCCCGCGCCGAGGACACCGGTGGCTTTCGCCGCGACCGCGAGCACGTCGTCGAGCGCGAGATTGTAGAGCACGAGCCGCGCGGGGATCACCTGCACCTGGAGCTGCTTCACTTCTCCGCCGAAGACGGAGACCTTCGCCACGCCCGGCACGGCGAGCAGGCGCTGCTTCACCGTCCAATCGGCCAGCGTGCGCATCTGCATGAGCGAGCGATCTTTTGACGTGAGGCCGAGCACGAAGACGACGCTCGTCGAGGAGGTGAGCGGCGTCATGAGCGGCGGCTTCACGCCTTGCGGCAAGCGCCCGCCGAGCGTGGTGAGGCGCTCCGAGACGGACTGGCGGGCGCGGTAAATGTCGCTCTGCGGGCGAAACGTGATCGTGATGATCGACAGGCCCTGAATCGACGACGAGCGCAGCGATTCGATCTCGGCGATGCCGTTGATCGCGTTCTCGATCTGCTGCGTCACGAGCGTCTCGACCTGCTCCGGCGCGAGGCCGGGCGCCTCGGTCTGAATCGTCACCTGCGGCGGCGCGAACTCGGGGAACACGTCGTAGTTCGCCTGCGTGAGCGCGAAGAGCCCGTAGCCGAGGAGCGCGCACGCGAGCGCGATGACGACGCCGCGAAAACGCAGCGAGAAATGGACGATGCCGTTGAGAAGTCCCCTGCTCATTTCCGCCTAATCGCCGATTTGGATTTGCGCGCGGAACTCTTCGGACAGCAGCACCTCCGCTCCTTTGATGACGAGCTTCCCGTCCTTCGCGAAATCCAGAGGTTGAAAGAAACCGTCGGCGGCAGGCTGATCGGTCGCGACTTCGTGCCGCGCGAAATGATCGGCCTCGCGCTCGGCGTAAGCCCACGCCTTGCCGTGCAGCCACACGGCGCCGCCGCCGGGAACGATCACGCCCCGGCGCGGCCCACCGGCCGGGAGCAGCGCTTCGACGTTCATGCCGGGGAGCAGCCCGGTCTCTTTCGCCTCGACGACGTAGAAGAAACTGCGGCCCTGGATTTTCGGATCGGTTCGTTGCGCCGGTGAGATGAACTTCGCCGTGAGCGCGCTACCGCTCGCGCCTTGCACCGTGGCGGTCTGCGGCGCTTCGGCGAGTGCGACGCCATTGGGAATGGTGATGAGCAGGAGCAGGTCTTCCTTTCGTTGCAGCCGCTCGGCGGACGGCGCGTTGTCGATGATCGCCTGGCCGATGAGCACGCCCCAGCGCTGTCGCGCGGTCGCCTCCATCGCATCCACCTGCGCCTGCGCGACCGCGACGTTCGCCTGCTCGACGAGGAAGTTTCCTTCGGCTTGCTGGAAAGATTTCTCCGAGACGTTCTGCGACTTCGTCAGCGTTTTCTGCCGCTCGAATTCCTTTTGCGCCACATCGGTTGCGGCGCGGGCTTTGTTGAGTTGCGCGAGCGCCGTCTCCACCTGCCCGCGCAAGTCGATCAACTCCTGCGGATCGACGACCATGCCGAACGCGCGGATCGTCGGCTGATGCGAGACCGTCGGCAGCGCGCCCAGTTCCACCCCGCCTTGCTTCCGCTCGGTCTCGTCGAACCTCACGACGTTCTCGTCCCCGACCACAGTGACGCGCGTCGGCGCTTTCACCGGGCTTTCCCTCTCGCGTTCGCGGGCGAGCTCCTTGCGGCCTTCGACGAAGGCGAAGATCAGTCCGCCGATGGCCACGGCGATGATCAAAACGAGAACCAGTGGGCGCGAAAACTTCATCGCTGCCACGCTACGTGAGCACCACCGCACACCGCGCGCGGAAAAATCTTACATTTGCGTCAGAAGTCCCGCCCGGTTTGACGAAAGCGCATCGCGCCCGCAGCATCGCGGCCATGCGTGTGCTCGTCGTCGAAGACCAGATCAAAATCGCCCGTGCGCTCGAAAAGGCGCTCGTGCAGGCGGGCGCGGAAGTCGTGATCGCCGCGGACGGCGAGGCCGGATTGCAGCTCGCGCTCGAGGAGGCGTTCGACGCGCTCGTGCTCGACATCATGCTGCCGCGCCGCGACGGGCTGGACCTCCTGCGCGAGCTGCGCGCGCAGCACCGCACCACGCCCGTGCTCCTCCTCTCCGCCCGCGGCGAAGTGGACGACCGCATCCACGGCCTCGATCTCGGCGCGGACGATTATCTGCCGAAACCCTTCGTGCTCGCCGAAGTCGTCGCCCGCGTGCGCGCTCTCGCCCGCCGCGGCGTGCCGCTCGACGCCACGCTGCTCAAAGTCGCCGATCTTTCCCTCGACCTGCTCCGGCGCGAGGCCCGGCGCGGCGACACGCGCCTGGAGCTCAGCCCCCGCGAATTCCGGCTCCTCGAATACCTCATCCGCGCGCAAGGCCGCACCTGCACGCGCGACGAACTGCACGAGCGCGTCTGGGACTATCGCGCCGGCTTTGACCCCGGCTCGAACGTCGTGCAGGTCGCCATCATGCGGCTGCGCGAGAAAGTGGACGCGCCCTTTTCGCCCAAGCTCATCCACACCGTCTTCGCGGAAGGCTACGCCCTGCGCGCCGAGCAATGAGCATCCGCACACGGCTCACGCTTTGGTATGCCGGGATGCTTTTCGGCTCGCTCCTGCTCATGGGCGGCTTGCTCCACTACGAACTCGTCGGCGAATACGAGCGCGGGCTGGCGCAGGAATCGCCCCGCGAAAAAATCGCGGACGTGCTTTTTTTCTACTGGCTGCCGACGGTCCTCGTGCTCGTGCTCGGCGGCTCGTGGTTCATGCGCCGCGCGCTGCGGCCCATCGAAACGCTCAGGGCGGGCGCCGAGCGGGTCCACGCGGGGAATCTCGCCGAGCGCATCCCGCTGAGCGGTCGCGGCGATGAACTCGACCGCCTCGCCGAGGTCTTCAACGAGATGCTTGCGCGGGTCGAGGCCGGCGTGGCCAGCGTGCGCGACTTCACCCTCCACGCGTCCCACGAACTCAAAACGCCGCTCACGATTCTCTCCGCGCAAGCCGAGGCCGCACTCGCCGAACCTGCGCTGCCGCCCGACCAGCGCGAGTTGCTCGAAAGCCAGCTCGAAGAAGTGCGCCGTCTCGCCGCGCTGGTCGATGCGCTCAGCCTCCTCGCCAAAGCCGATGCCGGCCTTGTCCGCCTCGCTCAAGACCCCATCGCCCTCGACCAACTCGTGCGCGAAGTCATCGCCGACGCGGAAGTGCTCGCCACACCCCAAGGCCTCACCGTCGAATGTCCCGCCTGCAAGCCGGTGACGGTGCGCGGCGACCGCGACCGTCTCCGCCAACTCCTGCTCAACCTTGTGGACAACGCCGCCAAATACAACGTCCCCGGCGGCACGCTCCGCATCGCCCTGCGCCGCGCCGGGAGCGCCGCGGAACTCCGCATCGCGAACACCGGCCCCGCCATTCCCGCCGCCGCACTCCCGCGCGTCTTCGACCGCTTCTACCGCGGCGACAACGCCCACGCCCTGCGCGTGGACGGCACCGGCCTCGGCCTGTGCCTTGTGCGACGCATCGCCGCAAGCCACGGCGGCGACATCACCCTCGCATTCACGCCAGACGGGATGACCGAAGCCACCCTGCGGCTGCCTCTGGCCGGAAGCTGAGCGACGACCGGCCTTCGGCGCGTTGACGCCATTCGGCGGTCATGCCGAAAACCACCGCCGTATTCGAGGCCGGCAGCAAGAACTCAGGACTAGGGCGATTGCCAAAATGGTTTCCCAATTTTCCGCTTCCGCTTCATCTTCCTCCCTAGCCGTGGAGGAAGAGGAAGAGACCAAAAACGGAAACTTCATTTGGCAGATACTCTCAGCTCGGGCTCAAGCGACCTTGGAAAAACGCCAGTCCTCCGGCCAACCGCGTTGGGGGTCGGAGACGTCTTTTCCACGGTCCCACGGCAGGCGCTCCTGCGGGGTGCCCCTCGCAAAGTGCATGACACGCTCTAGGCTCGGGCGGGAGTGAAAGCGGCCAGAGCCTCGTGAATTTCCGCGGTTTCGCGCTCGAGGGCGGCGAAGATTCGGTCGCTGTGCTCGTAATTTTCTGCGTGCGCCTGCGCTTCGAGTTGCTGGGTCAGGCGGCGGGCGTCGTTCGCGCCGAAGGCCCCGAAGGAGCCGAGCAGCGCGTGCGCCGAACGGGCCAGGTCGCCGGAGCCGCGCCGCGCGATGGACCCGCGGATGTCGGCGAGCAGCCGCGGCGTGTTTTCGTGGAAGAGCGCGATCAGGCGCAGCAGCAGCGCCTCGTCGCCATCGAGCTGCTCGAGCAGCCGCGCGCGGCTGAAAATGGGAAGCGTCCGGGGCGCGGGTGCCGCCGGCCCGGTGAGCCGCCCGAGCAGCGCGAGCAGTTCCGATTTTTGCAGCGGCTTGGAAAGGTAATCATCCATCCCGGCGGCGAGGCAGCGCTCGCGGTCGCCGGCCATGGCGTGCGCGGTCATCGCCGCGATCGGCGTGTGGCGGCCGAGCGGCGCTTCGAGTTCGCGGATGCGGCGCGTGGCTTCCAGGCCGTCCATCTCGGGCATCTGCACATCCATGAAGATGAGGTCGAAAGTTTCGCGCGCGGCGGCGTCCACGGCCTCGCGGCCATTGGCGGCATGCACGAGCGAGTGGCCGCGCTTTTCCAGGATGCCCGCGGCGAGGGCGCGGTTGATCACGTTGTCCTCGGCGAGCAGGATGCGCAGGCCGTTCGCGGCGCGCACGACCGGCGCGGCGTCCGCCGCGGGTGCCAGCGCCGCCGCCCCGCTGAGCGCGATGAGAATCGCATCCAGCAGCTCGGACTGGCTCACCGGCTTCGTCAGGTAGCTCGCCACGCCCAGTTCCGCGCAGCGCGCCGCCGCGCCGCCCGGCATCGCGGAGGAAAGCATCATCACCGTCGCGCCGTTCAGCTCGGCGTGTTCGCGGATTTTTTCCGCGACCATGAAGCCGTCCATCTCCGGCATCATTCCGTCGAGGATGACGAGCGGGAAGGGCGTGCAGGCCCGCGCCGCGCGCAGCATCTCGATGATCGCCGCCGCGCCCGAGGCCACCACCGCGGGCTGCATCCGCCAGTTCGTGAGCATCTCGCGCAGGATGCGGCGGTTCACCGCGTTGTCATCCACCACCAGCACCGGCAGGCCATGGAGCTGCCGCGGGTCCGCGCGCCGCACGTCCGGCGCGGGCGCGGGCCGCACGGGGAGTTGCGCGGTGAAATGGAAGGTCGTCCCCTCGCCCACGGTGCTCTCGACCCAGAGCCGTCCGCCCATTTGCCGCACGAGCTGGGAGGCGATGGCCAGCCCGAGGCCGGTGCCGCCGTAGTGGCGCGTGGTCGAGCCGTCGGCCTGCGCGAAAGCGTCGAAAATCACCGCCTGCTTTTCCGCCGGGATGCCGATGCCGGTGTCGGCGACCGAGAAGCGCAGGACTTCCGCGCCCTCCGTCGCGGGCTCCACCGCCACGCGCAGCATCACGTCGCCGCGCGCGGTGAACTTGATCGCGTTGTCGGTCAGGTTCACGAGGATCTGCCGCAGCCGCAGCGGGTCGCCGACCAGATGATCCGGCACGCCCGCGGGAATGTCCGCGGTCAGTTCCAGGCCCTTTTGATCCGCGCGCAGGCCGAGCGGTTTGAGCATCTCGCCGAGGCACTCGCGGAGGCTGAAACTCACGGCCTCCAGCTCCAGCTTGCCGGCCTCGATCTTCGATACGTCGAGGATGTCGTTCAGAATTTCGAGCAGTGCCTCGCCGGATTTGCGGATCACGTTCAGCCGCTCGCGCTGCTCACCGCCGAGATCGCTGAGCGCCATGATCTGCGCCATCGCGAGCACGCCGTTCAGCGGGGTTCTGATCTCGTGGCTCATGTTGGCCAGGAACTGCGACTTCTGCACATTGGCCGCCTCGGCGGCGTCGCGAGCATGGGTAAGCTCGTGCATGGTGACGGCAAGCTCGCGGTCGTTGGTCTGCAATCGCTCCAGCAAGCCGTTGAAGCTATCGGTCAGCCGTCCGAGCTCATCGTTGGCGACCGGCTTGACCCTGCGCGCGAAGTCGCTGTCCAGCGCCACATCGCGCATCGCCTCGCCGAGACGGTTGATCGGCTCCGCTACGCGCCGGGCCAGCGCCCGCCCAAGAAACAGCGAGAGCCCGGCGGCGGCGAAGAACAGCGCAGCTGCGACCGCCAGATACCGCGCCAGGAACTGACCGCCGACCGGTAGCTGCCGGTGCACCTCGAGCTGGGCGAGCTTGCGCCCGTCCAGCTCCACGGTGTTGTGGGACACAATGTCGGTCTGGTGGGTCGCCCCGACCGCGCCCGCGCGCTTGTAGGCGCC